>NZ_JBGQOE010000016.1:0-83293 GCF_052113685.1 Flavobacterium sp. W22_SRS_FP1 | reverse complement strand
GAATTTTCGTTTTTCCATCGTACAAAATTATAGTTTTTGATTTATAATTGTGTCCGATTATTTAAGGGGTCAATACACTTGGACCATTTCCATATGTCAAAATCATCTGTATGTTTTATAATTAACCCATCTTTAAAATGGAAACGTGTATTGATGATATTAACGACTTTTTTATTGGTTTTGCCAAAGCTGTAGGGTGCTGTATATCTGGCTGAACCGACATATTCGTCTGCTTTTATATCTGAGACATCTATTTTTAATTCCGCTTTGTAGTTATCAATTAGCATTTTCCACATTTGTGAAACGGTGTCTCCTTTTATCAATCCAAAAATAGGATCACGGAAAGTAATATTCGCATGGTAGCATTCAGTCATCGTGGAAGTGTCAGCTTTAGCGAAAGCAGAATAGAATTTGACAATAGTTTTTTCGTTTGCAGTCATATTTAAATTCAATAAATAGATGAACAACTTTTTTTAAGTTAAAAACAAATTTTTTCAACCGAAAAATATTAAAACAAGAGAAAAATACTAATTAGTAATCTTTATTAAATTACATTAATAGATACTTTAAGCCATTTTTATTTTCCTCCCGAATTAATTGTACTAATACGAATTGAATAATAACTCAGTACTGGAAGCTATCGGTGCAACTTTACCTGCTAGTCATTACTTGATTTATGTGCAGCCTAAAAATAGTCTTGTTGAACTTGTTGTTTGACAACATCTCATTGTAGCAGCAGAATGAAGATTCGAATTGGTATACTTATCTCTAATAAATTAGCTGAAAATTACGGCTTGTAAAGAGGGTAATCGATGTACCCATTTTCGTCAGCTGTGTAGAATAAATCTGTATTCAATTCCTGTGATAAAGACCAGTTGTTTTTGAAGCGTTCAACAAGATCAGGATTATTGATATAGGGTCTTCCGAATGCCACTAAATCAGTAAGCCCTTCTTCAAGTACTCTTTCAGCAGTTTTTTTGTCGTGACCGCCACAGTGAATGATTGTATTTTTAAAATTTTTCCGAATCTGTTTTTTGATATCTAAGGGCACTGGCGGTGCCCCCATAGCAGAATGATCCACAAGATGTATGTACGCTATATCGAGAGCATTTAGTTCTTTTGACAAATAATCATAAGTCTCGTCTATTTCTGGATAGTGTGGCATATCGCTCGCCACTCCATAGGGAGATAACCGGATAGCGGTTTTATCCTTGCCAATGGCTTCAGCTACTGCCTTGGTCACTTCAATTACAAAACGGCATCGATTTTCGATACTTCCGCCATAATTATCGTCACGGATATTACTTATGGGCGAAAGGAATTCTTCTAGTAAATAACCATTGGCGGAATGGAGTTCAACGCCATTAAAACCTGCAAATAGTGCGTTTTCTGCAGCACATATAAATTCAGTTTTCGCATGAATTATGTCCTGTTGAGTCATTTCATTTGGTACTTCAAAGTCTTGAAATTCTTTGTAGTCAGTCCACATTTGTCCGGCTGCTTTTATTGCTGAGGGTGCAAGTATCTTTGATCCTAGTGGCATATTAAGCGAATGGCTTATTCTTCCAGAGTGCATTAATTGAACAAATATTTTTCCTCCATTTTTATGTACTGCTTCTGTGATTTTTTTCCATGCTTGAACCTGCTTTTCACTAAATATACCCGGAATTCTGGCATATCCCAATCCATTAGCTGATGGTGACGTTCCTTCTGTTATAATTAACCCAGCGCTTGAACGTTGTTTATAATACTCAAGCATAGCTTCGTTCGGAATATTTTTTATTGCTCTACACCTTGTCATTGGCGCCATAACAATCCGGTTTCTTAATTCGGTAGAGCCAATTTTTACAGGAATTAATAATTGATTTTTTTTCTTGTGATTTAGACTTAAGTTGTTGTTATAAAGTCAATTATATATTTCCACTAACAGACAGCTAATGATGTATTTTTAAACTTATAGATTCTGTTCGATGATCGAGTGTTTTTTAGAATAGTGTAAGTCGTAATATAAAATGCATCATTAGAGTTATTCATTAATACAGCATCCTAGTTAACTATAATTTTTTTTAAAAAGTAAACTCATAAGTAGATTAACCCTTTTTGAAACTACAGAAGCCTACGATTAAGGCTTAATTTATGATTATTCGTTATCATAAACATCAACCCAGTCTAATGTTCTTAATGAGGAAATTTTATTTTCATCATTCATGAATACACGAAGTTCCTTATTAGCTACTTTTTTGGTATATAAAGCTTTATATCTGAAAACGGTGGTTTGATCGACATTGTTTATAAATATCTCAACTAATTCAAGGTCTTTAAAAGTGCCATACCATTGTCTGTAATTAGCACATGTTTTAGACAGTCTATCCTCGGTAATATTGTTAATTACAGATGCTGTAGCTTCACTTTCATTATAGGGTCTGAATTTAGAAGTGTTACAGGTCATCAACATTCTTTTTCCTAATTCGTAGGCCTTTTCCTTAAGGTTCAAGTTAACTCCTGAAAGAGCAATCTTTTCTATTTTAGGTTCTCCAGGCTTTATAGGTTCTTCTATCTCTAATGGCTTTAAAACCTCGATCGTCTCTACTTTTGTTATTGGTTTTGCTTTTTTTGCTTTACATCCAGCAAGGATAATCAAGCACAGTATAAATATTATTTTCTTCATTTTTTTAAGCTGTTATTTTTAATAATAGGTTTGGATCCGGGCAATTTTCTAGATAAAAAGGCAACTCTTTTTTACTGCAGACACCAGGATAGTCACCAAACTTATCCGCTATGTTTTTTATGATCTGAAAATGTAAATGCGGTGCATAATCACCATTAATGGCTGCGTCGCCCAAAATAGCAAATGCTTGTCCTTTTTTGAAAACAGTTCCTATTGCGATGTTATCTAAACTATCTAACGATAAATGCCCATATAATGTATAAAAAATCTGATTTTCAAGCTGGTGCTCTAATATGATAGTGGGACCATAATCCCCAAAACCCGTGTTAAAATTATAGCTATGAACCTTTCCGTCAAGCGCCGCTAATACTGTAGTTCCTGCTTTTATCCATAAGTCTAAACCGAGATGTATATTCCGCTCTTCGGTTTTTTCATTCTTGAAAACGCTACTGCGTTGATAAAGGTTTCTTTCTTCATTGTATCCTCCAAAAGCTACAAGAGCTTGATTTAAAGTTAAATGACGCTCAATATATTCTTCGAAACTTACTGCGCTTTTAATATCGATTTTTGATAATTCATGGTTGACCGGAGATAAGTCGATATGAACATAGTTTTTATAATCGATCGAGCTATCTATTACTTTAACGCCGTGTGTGTTTTTTAGTATTGCTTCTAAAATAGTCATAGTTCTTTTTTTATAATCGCAAAATAAAGTTATAAAGCCAGCATAAAAAATTTATGCTGGCTTTATAACTTTTATTTAAGATGAATAGTGTTATTTCTTGATTTCAATCGATGCATCACTTCCAGCAAAAATAATATTAGTTTCATTTAATTCTTTTTTATTGCTAAACTCAGTAGCGTCTTTTTCAACACTTATTGAGATATTGCTTTTATCTATGTAAAAAAGAATCCCATCCTTTTTTAAGAATGGGATATTTTTTTAGTTAAACAGATTTAATATAAACTGGGATATTTTGAAGGATTAACCTCATTCATCATCGTATATACTTTTTCAAAGATATCTTCAATGGAAGGTTTTGAGAAGTAATCTCCATCTGTTCCATAAGAAGGTCTGTGCGCTTTTGCTGTTAAAGTCTGTGGTTTGCTGTCCAAATGATTATAGCCGCCTTGTTGTTCAATTATCTGTTGTAAAATATAAGCAGATGCTCCACCAGGAACATCTTCATCAATTACTAAAAGGCGATTGGTCTTTATTATGCTCTTTACAAGATCATGATTGATATCAAATGGAAGTAATGATTGTATGTCAATCACTTCACAGTCAATTCCTACTTGCTGAAGCTCTTGAGCTGCTTGTTCTACTAATCGTAAAGTGGAACCATACGAAACTAAAGTGATGTCAGTTCCTTCTTTCATCGTTTCAACAACTCCAATTGGGGTTTTGAATTCACCATAATTCAGAGGCATCTTTTCTTTTAAACGATAGCCGTTTAAGCACTCTATTACTAATGCTGGTTCATCACATTCTAACAGGGAATTGTAAAAACCTGCCGCTTTAGTCATATTTCTTGGAACTAATACGTGAATACCTCTTACGGCATTAATTATCATTCCCATAGGAGATCCAGAATGCCAGATGCCTTCTAATCTATGTCCTCTTGTTCTTATGATTAGAGGTGCTTTTTGTCTGCCCCCCGTTCTGTATTGTAAGGTTGCCAAATCATCGCTGATGATTTGAATGGCATACAATAAATAATCCAAGTATTGGATTTCGGCAATTGGGCGTAAGCCTCTTAATGCCATTCCAATTCCTTGTCCTATAATTGTTGCTTCTCTGATACCTACATCGGCAACTCGGAGCTCACCGTATTTCTCCTGCATACCCTCTAAACCTTGGTTTACATCTCCAATGTTTCCTGAATCTTCACCAAAAATAAGTGCTTCTGGATATTTTGTAAAAATGGCATCAAAATTATCCCTTAAGATCATTCTACCATCCGTATCTTCTTTAGCACTATTTGTATACTTAGGTAATACTTGGTTTACGGTATTTACGTTCATATCAGAATGCGAATACAAATGACTGCTGAATCTTTCTTGACCATTCTTCGTGTAAGACGTAATCCAATTCGACAATTCCGCTTTCCCGCTTTCATTTAATACAAGACGCAAGGTTTTACGTGCCGCTACCAAGATCTCTTTTCTTAATGGATCTTTGATATGATTTAAAGTAGCAGAAATTTTCGTGATGCTCTCTTTGTTGTTACTTGAAGAAGCTACTTTTTCCAATAAAGTAACAAGCTCCTTCTGTTCGGCAACAATGGGATCGATAAATTGGCGCCATGCTGCTTTTTTAGCTTCAAGAACTTCTTTTTTAGCATTTGAATCAATTTCAGCAAGTTCCTCAGAAGATGCAATGTCAATTGCAACCATCCATAACTTCATTTGTCTTATACAATCGTAATCCTTTTCCCAGGCAAGACGATCGGCATCTTTATATCTTTCGTGTGAGCCTGAACTTGAATGGCCTTGTGGCTGGGTCAGTTCGTCAACATGTATAAGTACTGGAACGTGTTTTTCACGAGCGATACCAGATGCTTTTTCATAGGTGGCTATCAACTCCGAATAATCCCAACCTTTTACTTTAAGTATTTCAATACCATTGGTATTTGTTTCCTTTTGGTATCCCTTTAAGATTTCAGAAATATTCTCTTTAGTGGTTTGATGTTTTGCATGGACTGAGATACCATAATCGTCGTCCCAAACACTTATTATCAATGGCACTTGTAAAACACCAGCTGCATTTATAGTTTCAAAAAACAAACCTTCTGAAGTACTGGCATTTCCGATGGTTCCCCAAGCTACTTCATTTCCATCAACTGAAAAATTGGACTTTTTGGTTATTCCGGAAACCTTTCTATATATTTTGGAAGCTTGTGCAAGTCCCAGTAATCTGGGCATTTGTCCAGCTGTAGGAGAAATGTCGGCGCTAGAATTTTTCTGTTTGGTCAAGTCTTTCCATGAACCGTCTTCGTTCAAACTGTGGGTGGCAAAATGACCTCCCATTTGTCTACCGGCGGACATAGGTTCTTGTTCGATATTTGTATTTCCATACAATCCAGCAAAAAACTGTTGTACTGTCAATTGACCTATCGCCATCATAAATGTTTGATCGCGATAATAACCAGAACGAAAGTCCCCGTTTTTGAAAGATTTTGCCATTGCTAATTGTGGAACTTCTTTTCCGTCTCCGAAAATTCCAAACTTAGCCTTACCGGTCAACACTTCCCGACGTCCCAATAGACTGCATTCCCTGCTTGTTATAGCAATCTTGTAGTCGCTTAAGACTTCTGTTTTAAAATCTTCGAATGTTAATGTCGTATTGGTTTTTTCTTTTATCATAGTTGAAAAGTATAACTTAGGTTCGCAAATTTAATTAAAAACTAGCGATTTTCATAATTCATTGAAATAAATATAATTAAATTATTGATAATTAAACATCCCTTAATATATTTATTTTTAAACAATTACTCATTAATCAGTTATTAATTTACATATAATTCAATATACGACTAGTAACAGTCGTAATTAAAACCACTTTCGTTTAAATAAATTGATTAATATTTTAGGCGATAAGGTAATCACAAATCGTATTTTCTGGTTGTAATTTTTCTGACTTAGTTCCCAGCCGTTAGAGGAATATACAGGAAGGTATAATTCAAAATAGTCAGGCACTAAATTCAGACGGATACCACTGTCATACAAAAAGCGTGCGCTCTGACGTTTGTTTTTTATAAGACCTACGTCTCCATATACTTCTACCCAATTCCAGATGTTGTACCCCCCATTCAAGGTAGTAATCCAATGGTTGGCATATGGGTTTTCTAACTTCGATTTAAAACCACCTTCGGCCACAATCAATTGCTGGCTAAAGAAACCAGTGCTTTCGGAGCGCCCATAATATCCATAGTCAAAAAGATAATCGGTAGGCCGGTCTAAAGCGAAACTAAAAAAATCAGAATTGGTATTATTGTATAAAAAACTACCTGCATATAAGCGTAGATTTACTTGTCGATTGTTTTCAAAAAGTTTTCTATACTCAAATTCTGCCGCCACTTTTCCGAATTTCTCCGAAAATTGAACATCAGCCATAAAACTTAAATGATTTGTAATTTCCGTGTTAGTATTGAAGTATTTCGCATTGAAAACTGAATAATTTTGTGCGAAATTCTCTATTATAATTTCACTCTTTTCCCTGTTTACCAATACTTGACGCAAGAGAATTAATTGGCTCCGATTATTCCTGAAGTCATTTTCACGAATTCGAAACTGAACCATGGGGTTAATCTTTAGATAGGTTGCATCTGGAGCATAATGAAAATAATTACCCGAAAGCGAATATTTGACATTATACATGCTGCTATTTCTATAATTTTGATTAAAAACCAACACTGCAGAACCAGAAAACGTTTTTGCTTTTGTGGAATAAGAGGGGTTCATATCAAAAATAAAAGGTTTGTCTAGTAGTGTTTTGCTATGCAGTCTTAAGCCTGGCGAAAGTCCATCGTACAAATTATAAGTTAGAGTGGGGACATAGAGTATTTGATTGTAATAAGGATCCTCAAGGTCCTTCATAAAAGCAAACTTTATAGGACGATTGTTTGGAAAAAAGCCTTTTAAGGATTTCCAATTATTTCTTAAATTATATTCAGGAACTTCATTTTTATAGTTTAACACAATTTTGTCGGCATCTTTTCTTTCCAAAGTGAATACGCTGTCTTGTACTGTTGTGTCTAACCATTTTTTAAATACGATTTCACCATTTTTTATCCCATAAACAGGCATTGACACTACTGTCTTTGTTCTGTTTTTAAGGGAAAAAGAAACGCTGTCTTTCGTTTTAGAAACCTCGTCAAATTTGTAATCGATGATGTCTCTTGAATTTATAATGGTACTGAAAAACCAGTTGATGTCTTTATTTGTATTTGATTTTAAGATGGATTCAAAATTCATACTGGCAAGCTGGTTTTCTTTATTTTTTGAGTAAAATTGGCGAATACTGTTGGTTACTACTTTTCCTCCAAGATAATCGTTCAAATACCTTAAGCTTAATCCTGCCCTGTATTTACTTGCAATTTGTTCATTAAACTTAATAAGAGAGTTTTTAGGGGTTCCAAGAGGCTGGTCTAAATTCTTTCTAGCCATTAACATATAAAAATAGCTGTATTGCTCGTTGAAATCCAAGTTTGTTAAATTATAACTTTTTAATAATTTGAAAGAGGCGGCATTGCCTAACATTTTAGTGTTTGGATGATTTTCTTCAATATACTTCATCATTGCATAGACTTGAATTCCGTCATATATCCAAGCATCTTTTCTTTGGTCTAATCGCAAGCTATTTTTCAGGAAGCTGCTTAAGTACGTTTTTAAGAACTTAATTTCATAGGTGAATTCATCCGAAAAAGGACTGATAAACGAAGGTAGTTGATTCAATCCATAAAAAGGGTTACGTTCATAATCAGCCTGAGAAATCACAATTTTATCAAATGGGTACTCTCCAATTAAATCATTTACAAAATGGACGATACAATCAATTGCCAGCGCTTGTTGTGCAACACTGATTCTTTCATCTTTCAAATTAGTGATTACTTCAAGAGGTTTATTATCAAAACTGTAAAAACTGGATTTGGGTTCTATAGATAGACTGAAATCAGATCTATTTTTTCCGGATAAGCTGTAAATTGTATAATCTTCTTTTTTTATAGAACCCAGGATATTTAAATCAGTGGTCACTTCTAGGCCTTTTGGTAGTTTTAAGTCTATGTCAAAATCAGAAACTCCGTTGGCGATATCATCGAGGTTCTCATTGTTGTATTTTATAAAAGCATGGTTTTCATATCGGGCAGGAGTGAGGTACCAGGTCTTTAAGTTCATTTCGCCGTTATCGTCGTAGCCATATTTTGTAAACTTGTCGCTGGGTACCTTAACAATGTAAGTCAGGTGTAACTTTATTTTCTGATTAGGAGCTAGTCTATCTCTTAAATTAACAGTGATAATATCCGGGTTTTCCTCATTTCTTTCCCAAGAAAGGAACAGTTTATCATCGTCTATAATGGTCAGGTTTGTAGTGCTGCCAAATTCTTTTTGGGCTGCCAGATGGAAACCGCGATAAAACTCATCAGAAAATCTTTGTGCCATCGGTGAATTGACATTCGAATAGGCGTTGTTCCAATCATTCAAAACTATTGAACTCAAGAAGTCCTCTGAATCGTTAAAAAAAGTGATTTCCTGCTGAATATTCAGGGTTTTGGTTTCAGAATTCACTTCAACGATCATTTGGGAATGATGTTGGGCGAATTGCTTTACTGATATCAATAAAAACAGAATATAAACCGCAAATTTATAAAATGGTTTCAAATGTGGATTAAAATTTAGTACCTGATAATAGAAATTTATTTGTTTAAAAAATAGTTGCAATCGTTGCTAAATGAGCATAAATAAAGCCGTTCAAAAGCCAGCCTTAAGCTTAAAAATTTGGTGTCAAATTATATTTTTTATAGAAATTATCTAAAACTTCTACTACTTCATCTTCTGTGTCTACGATTTTAATTAATTTCAAATCGTCTGGGCTTATGGTTTGTTCTTTTTCTATCAAAACTGTTTTTATCCACTGGATTAATCCTGACCAAAAGCTGGTTCCCACGAGTATTATCGGGAATCGAGCTATTTTTTTTGTTTGGATTAAGGTGATGGCCTCAAACAGTTCATCTAAAGTACCAAAACCACCCGGCATTACCACAAAGCCTTGGGAATATTTTACAAACATCACTTTTCGAACAAAGAAATAATCGAAATTTAAATTTTTGTCTCCGTCGATATAAGGGTTGAAATGCTGTTCGAAGGGTAAAACGATATTTAACCCCACGGAGGTTCCACCACCCAGATGTGCTCCTTTATTACCTGCTTCCATTATTCCAGGACCGCCACCAGTAATGACGCCATAACCAGCTTTACTGATTTTGAATGCAATACTTTCAGCAAGTTGATAATACTTGTCTTCTGGTTTTGTTCTGGCTGATCCAAAAATGGAAACACAAGGACCAATTCGTCCCATATTTTCATAACCGTTGACAAATTCGGCCATAATTTTAAAAATAGCCCAACTATCATTGGTTCGTATCTCGTTCCAATTTTTTTGTTTTAATCGATCTTGGATTATTTTATCCTCATCGTTATCGAAATCTTCTAATCTCATATTCGTATCTTTTTGCTGCAGTTTTTTAGAGCTCTTCCTGTTTTTCATTGTATCTTTTGCTTGCTAAAGAAACAAGCAAAAGGATGCCATTGCAAAGAGGGCTTGTACTCTTCGATACTAAAGTAACTCTTTTTTCAAAAATTGCGCTGTATAACTTTTCTTATTTTTTATTATTTCTTCGGGAGTACCTTTGGCGACTACTTGTCCACCACCTTTTCCGCCTTCAGGACCAATATCTATAATATAATCCGCTAGTTTGATCACATCCATATTATGTTCGATAATCAATATCGTATTCCCTTTATCCACTAGTTTATTAATGACTCCCATTAATACCCTGATGTCTTCAAAATGCAAGCCTGTAGTAGGTTCGTCAAGGATATAAAAAGTGTTTCCAGTATCTTTTTTTGATAATTCAGTTGCTAATTTGATTCGTTGCGCTTCACCGCCTGAAAGGGTTGTGCTTTGCTGTCCTAAGGTGATATAACCTAAACCTACATCTTGTATGGTTTTTACTTTCCGGTAAATCTTAGGAATCATTTCAAAAAACGGAACCGATTCATCAACAGTCATGTTCAATACATCTGAAATCGATTTTCCTTTGAATCGAATTTCTAGGGTTTCCCTGTTAAAACGTTTGCCTTGACATGTTTCGCACTCTACATAAACATCGGGCAAAAAGTTCATTTCAATTGTTCGGACACCTGATCCTTGGCAGGTTTCGCAGCGTCCTCCTTTTACATTAAAACTAAAACGACCCGCTTTATAACCCCTAATCATACTTTCTGAAGTCTTGGTAAACAAATTCCTGACTTCGGTAAATAACTCGGTATAGGTCGCCGGATTAGAACGAGGTGTTCGTCCGATAGGACTTTGGTCAATATTAATTACTTTATCAATAAGTTCTAAACCTTCAATCTTTTTGTATGGTTGTGGTTTTTTTACACCATTAAAATAATAGGCGTTCAAAATAGGGTAAAGGGTACCGTTGATCAAGGTCGATTTACCACTTCCTGAAACTCCAGTTACACAAATCATTTTTCCCAAAGGCAACTCAATAGATACGTTTTTAAGGTTATTCCCAGTTGCGCCCGTCAATTTCATGAATTTGCCATTTCCTTCACGGCGTTTTGCTGGAATCTCAATTTTCATTTTCCCATTTAAATATTGAGCCGTAATGGTATTTGATTTTAGCGTTTCAGCTGGTGTTCCTTGGCTGATGATTTCTCCACCAAATTTTCCCGCTTTTGGACCTATGTCAATCACATAGTCAGCGCGTTCAATCATGTCCTTATCGTGTTCTACGACAATAACTGAATTACCTATATCACGTAATTGTTCTAAAGAATGTATTAATTTATCGTTGTCTCTTTGGTGTAAACCAATGCTGGGTTCATCAAGAATATATAGAACTCCAACTAATTGTGATCCAATTTGAGTTGCTAGTCTGATGCGCTGTGCTTCGCCTCCTGAGAGGGATTTTGAGCTTCGGCTTAACGCCAAATATTCTAAACCTACATTCATCAAAAAGTTCAAGCGATCGTTTATTTCTTTGATAACCTCAGTTGCAATGCGTTTTTGCTTGTCAGATAAATGCGTATTTAAATCACGGAACCAAGCAGTCAAATCAGAAATATCCATATTACATAATTCTGTAATATTTTTTTCGTTGATTTTGAAGAATTGGGCTTCTTTTTTCAATCGGGAGCCTTCACATACTGGGCAATCTATCTCGTCCATGAACTCCTTTGCCCAGCGTTTGATAGTTGTCGAACCACTTTCGTCATATTGGTTTTTAATGAAATGTGATATGCCTTCAAAGTCAATTTTGTAGTCACGAGCGACTCCTAAATCTTTAGAGTTTATAGTAAACTTTTCCTTTCCGCCATTCAAAATCATTTCCATCGCTTCATCTGGGATTTTTTCTATTGCATCGGTGATTTTGTAGCCATATTTTTCTCCAATAATTTCTAATTGCTTGAAGATCCAAGAAGATTTATATTCGCCCAAAGGAGCAAAACCGCCATTTTTGATTGATAATTTAGGGTTTGGAATAATTTTTTTTGTGTTGATTTCGTTTACCGTTCCCAATCCGTTACAGTGATCACAAGCCCCTTTTGGTGAATTGAAAGAAAATAAATTGGGTTCCGGATTTTGATAAGAAATTCCCGTTGTAGGACACATTAAGTTTCTACTGAAATACCGTACTTCATCAGAATCCTGATCTAAAATCATTAATACATTGTCACCATGGTGCATCGCCGTATTAATGCTTTCGTTCAAACGTTTTTCATTGTCAGCAGTTGGCTCAACTAGCATTCGGTCGACAACGATTTCAATATCATGGGTTTTATAACGATCCAGTTTCATTCCCGTCGTAATTTCGCGGACCTCCCCATTCACGCGAACCTTCAAGAATCCTTGTTTTGCTATTTGCTGGAACAATTCGCCATAATGCCCTTTTCGGGCTCTAATAACTGGTGCCAGAATATTAATGCGTTTGTTAGTAAAATCTTGGGTGATTAGGTCTTTAATTTGTTCGTCTGAGTAACTGACCATTTTTTCGCCAGTATTGTAACTGTAAGCGTCAGCTGCACGGGCATAAAGTAACCTAAGGAAATCATATATTTCGGTAATAGTTCCCACTGTGGAGCGGGGACTTTTACTAGTTGTTTTCTGTTCAATAGCTATAACCGGAGAAAGCCCGTCTATTTTATCCACATCTGGACGTTCCAAGCCTCCCAAAAATTGTCTGGCGTAAGCTGAAAAAGTTTCAACGTACCGGCGCTGCCCTTCGGCATAAATGGTGTCGAATGCGAGTGATGATTTTCCAGAACCCGAAAGACCAGTAATAACAACCAGTTTTTCGCGAGGAATGGAGATATCTATATTTTTAAGGTTATGAACACGAGCACCTTGAACTTCAATAGTATTGTCTTTGTCTAACATAATTTTTGCAAAAATGCAAAGTTAACCTTTTGGTTTATTCTTTTCATTGAACACTTTAGAAGTTTATGTTAAAATGGGATATAAAAAAACGCTAATTGTAGTTAGCGTTTTCTCTTTCTTGTATTGATGTACTGCTCAACGGCTGCTCTTGTAGTTAGCCAGTTCCGGCCTTCTTTGTAAGCATCAATTTTCCCTTGTCTTGCAAGTAGACTAATGTATTCTTGGCCGTAAGGCATATTGGGTTCCTGAACTAAATTAGAAATTTCAATATATTCATTATCATTGCCCGGAAGTGCATTCAAGTAGATATTAAGCGTGCGCTCTACTGCCTGACACATCAAAAGAGTCAACTTTTGATAATTGCCTGCATTGGCTTGATTGAGTGCTTCATAGTATTTCTTTCTGTCATTTTTAAGGATGATGGCAGGTGGAAATCCACAACGCATTAATAATAAATTCATTACTAACCTCACAGTGCGGCCGTTGCCATCAAAAAAAGGATGGATCCAAACTAGTTTGTGATGAAAAACAGTAGCTAGTTCAATATCGTTAAGTTGTAAAGGATTCGTATTGATAAAAACAATTAATTCATCTAATAAATCAGAGACTTTATTGGCATTTGGAGGTACGAAATTAGCTCCTGAAATACGAACGCCAAAGTTGCGCAAGCGACCTGCAAAGTCATCTTCAATAGAACGTAATACCAATCCATGTAAAGATAAAATATCAATACTGCGTAAAACATAATCCTTGTTCACAATCGAAAATAAGTAATCTATCGCCTTGTCGTGATTGTGTGTTTCAAAATGTTCTCGTAATGATTTTCCCTTGATTGTAACGCCTTCCTGAAGAACCATTTGGGTTTCTCTTAAACTCAGTGAATTTCCTTCAATGCTATTTGAATTGTACGTCCATTCTATAGAAAGACTTTCTTTTATTTTATTCAAGGCGATGTTTGGCAAAGGTCTGCTGGATTGCAAAACTTGCTTTTTTTCATACAAACGATCAAATGTTGTTTGAAATTCTTCTCTATGGTTTAAGTCTATCTTCCACATAACCACAAAGATACTACTATTATCGGGAACTATTAAATTTTATTCTATCCGATAGTAATTTATTCTATGGTCATCGATTTCAGTTTGGTACGATAAGCTTCAAGAGCTGTGGATTTTGAGATAAAACCAAAATACTTTTCATCTTTTATCACTGGCAGAAATGCTACTTTTGATCGCTCAAATTTATTCATAACCGTTTCCATACTGTTGAATGGGTAGATTATCTCTGTAGGCTCAGCCATGATGTTTTTTACCAAAGTATATTTTACCCTGTAAGTATTGAAGATTATTTCTCTAATATTATTGAAATGTACAATACCTAACAAGTGCTTCTCTTTGTCTACAACGGCAAAAATAACCTGATTGGAATGGGATATTAAATCGACCAGTTTTTCTAGATTTTCATCTGGCGAGACTGTTAGATAATCCGTCTGTATGATGGAATTGGTATCCAATGTTGAAAGTACATTGGTGTCTTTATTGCTTGTAAAAGCATGGCCTTTTTTCACCAGATCTTTCACGTCCATGGAGTGTTTTTCAAATCGTTTTGAAATTGCAAAACTGATTGAAGCGACCAGCATCAATGGAAGCATTAAACTGTATCCTCCCGTAATCTCTGCAATAAGGAAGATAGCAGTTAAAGGGGCGTGAAACAACCCACTCAAAATTCCAGCCATACCAACCATGGTAAAATTGCTGACCGGTAACTGAGTCAGACCTGATAAGTTAAGTGCTTTAGAAAAGAAGTAACCAAGATAAGAACCTAAAAATAGAGCGGGAGCAAAGTTACCTCCGTTTCCCCCAGCTCCAAGAGTGATTCCGGTAGCAAAAACTTTGAGCATCATCGTTAGTCCCACAAATGCCAAAAGAACCCATGCATTATCTCTGAAACCACTAAAAAGTGTATTCTCTAGTAGTTTTCCTGGATCGCTGTCTGACAATACTTTAATGCTTTCATACCCTTCACCAAATAGTGTTGGAAAAATAAAAATTAAAACGGCAAGAATTGAGGCACCTGCAAGTGCTTTTTTGTAGGGATTCAATTTAAGTTTATGAAAAAAGAGCTCTGTTCTCTGAAAATATCTAGTATAGTAAACTGACATGAAGCCGGTTAACACCCCCAAAAGAATGTAAAAAGGTATTTTATGGTAATCAAAAACTTGTTGTTGTCTGAAATTTAATAGTATCGTTTCGTCCAATACGATTTCAGACACCAAAGCACCCGTTGCGGCTGCAATCATAATGGGGGTAAATGCTGAAATACTAACGTCGACTAATAAAAACTCTATCGCAAATAAAACTCCGGCAATTGGTGCATTAAAGGCTGCCGCGATTCCTGCGGCAACACCGCAACCTATTAGTAAAGTCCTGTCTTTATAACTCAGTTTGTATTTCTGGGCATAGTTAGACCCAAAAGCAGCTCCGGTAACCACAATAGGACTCTCTAAACCCGCAGATCCGCCTAGACCAACAGTTAAGGAACTGGTAATGATTTGGGCGTACATTTGCTTTTTTTGAATGATGCTGGCTTTCTTGGCTACTGCATATAAAATTTGAGAAGTCCCTTTTTCGATAGTACCGCCCAAGACCTTTTTTATGATAAATACGGTCAATACTAGTCCTGCAATGGGTAAAATACTATTTATAAAACTCAACTTTAAAATTCCATTGATGTAAGTGGCAAATGAAAAAACCCAGTGGGCAAAAGTCTTTAGAACAATTACTGCAAATGCGGAACTGATACCAACCAATACACTAGATAGGAAAATAAATTGCTTTTCTGTCAATATGGATTGGGACCATACAATTAAAATTTCTAGTTTAGAAAGGAATTTCTTAAGCATTTATTTATTTTTGAAAGTGCTAAATTACTATTAATTTAAGCATAATTTAAGTTTTTGAGAGCTTCTTTTCTGCTCAAAGGCTTTAAGTCATTGGTAGCAACAAATTTCTTTACTGCCTTTGGATTTGTTTTGGCATATTCTCGTAGAGCCCAACCAATTGCTTTTTGAATAAAAAACTCAGAAGAGGATTTATGTTTGATACAGATTACTTTCAGTAAACCGAAATCAGTTTTGTCTTTATAGCCTAATTGAAATAAAATAGCACTTCGGTTCAACCACATATTATCTGCATCGGAGAATTTAGATACTGTTGAAGCAGTGCAATCTGGAAATTCTGTCAGATATTGACCTAGAATATTTTTTGAAATACCATCAACAGTGTCCCACCAGGAATTTGTAGTTATCAGCTTTTCAATCAACTTAACATCTTCCTTTTTATAATTCTTATTCAGCTCCTTTGTTAAAATCTCTATTGCACAATAATGAAATTCCCGTTGTGTTTTTTCAAATAAGAGAGTTGCTATAGATCTTATATTAGTGGCAACCTCTTGTTCGTTTTCTTTCCATATTTCTTTAAGTAACTGTCTACGTTTGGGAGTTTTTATTCCAAAGAAATCAAACTTATTTCTCATGTATTTTGCCATTGCAAAAGCATTTTCGGCATCACTTTTTTCAACAAAAGTATTTTCTAATTGAGCGATGAAAGGCATAACTTAAAAACCAGCCGCTTTGTCGTCTCCTCTAAAATCTGCTCCACCTTCTAGCGCTCCGCTTGGTAGTACCAAAATAGCATCCACCTTTCCGATTACTGGCGTCGTTTTTTCGTTAATTAGATATCCTTTTCCTTTTAGAGTTTCAAAAGTCTTTGTGTCGAAAGTATTAGGTTCAAAAGTGATTAGGTCAGGCAACCACTGGTGGTGAAATCTAGGCGCGTTTACCGCTTGTTGCATGCTAAAATTGTATTCAGCAACATTCAGTATGGTTTGCAATACGGATGTGATGATAGTGGAACCTCCCGGAGATCCTACGGACATAAATAGCTTTCCGTTTTTTTCAACAATCGTAGGCGTCATGCTACTTAACATCCTCTTTTCGGGAGCAATGCTATTCGCTTCATTACCCACCAGTCCAAACATGTTGGGCACTCCAGCTTTTGCACTGAAATCATCCATTTCATTGTTTAAGAAAAAACCCAAGGCGTCGCAATAGTATTTTGACCCGTAACCCGCGTTCAATGTGGTAGTTGCCGAAATGGCATTTCCAAATTGATCAATAATCGAGTAATGCGTTGTTTCCATACTTTCATTGTAATTTACTTTTCCTTCTTTGATGTCAGAGGAAAGAGTCGCTTTATCTAAATTGAAGCTGGACATTCTTTGTTTCAGATACGTTTCATCCATCAATGCTTTTAGTGGCATTTTAACAAAATCAGGATCGCCTAAAAAGAAACTGCGATCTGCGTAGGCTCTTCTTTCTGCTTCGACAATAACCTGAATGGCTGCCGCTGAATTGTGTCCCATGTTCGATAAATCATAAGGTTCAATCATCTTGAATATCTGCGCCAAACAGATTCCTCCGCTACTTGGTGGCGCCATCGATATGATATTCAAATCTTTATATTTAAAAGTAATTGGATCTCTCCATTTGGCCTCATATTTAGCCAAATCTTCCATCGTGATAATGGCTCCTTTTTCCTTTAAGTAAGCAACTAATGTTTTTGCTGTTTCTCCTTTGTAAAATTCATCCCTTCCATTCTTTGAGATACGTCTTAAAGTATTTGCCAGCGTAGGATATTTAATTATATCATTCTCTTTATATACCTTTGAAAGAACTGAATTGGAACCGTTTATTTTTATTAATTCTTCCCTGTAGCTGTTAAGACGCTCTTCTTGTTTTTGAGTGACTATAACGCCGCGTTCTGCCAATTCTATTACAGGTTTCAATATTTCTTTCATTGGCAAAGAGCCTAGTTTTTTATGAACTGCAAAAACTCCCGCAATGGTTCCTGGAATTCCTATTGCCAATGGAGTTTTTGTGCTTTTCCCCGCGATGACGTTGCCTTCTTTATCAAGGAACATGTCTTTTGTAGCTGCTAAAGGAGCTTTTTCTCGATAGTCTAGAGTTCCTGTTTCACCATTTGCTTTTCTATATACCATAAAACCGCCACCTCCAAGGTTTCCTGCATACGGATAGGCTACTGCAAGTGCCAATTCTGTGGCAACCATTGCGTCAAATGCATTTCCGCCATTTTTCATGATTTCAACACCAATTTTTGAAGCTTCCTCTCGTGCCGAAACAACCATAGCTTTATTGGCGATAAGTCCTGTTGGTTGTACTGAAGTATTTTGAGCCTTACAACCTATTGAAAGGATGCATAATAGAACGATAAATTTTTTCATTTCTAGGGTATTTATATTATTTATTATAACAGAAGCAGTTAACAGTAATTTAGAATCCAACCGCTTTGTTATCTTCTCTTTTATCTGCTCCAGCTTCCAGTTTGCCATTTGGTAAGACTAAAATCGCATCCACCTGACCTACAATTTCCTTGTTGGTTTCGTTGACTTTATATCCTTTTTCTTTTACTTTTCTCAATAGTTCTTTATCAAATGAATTGGGTTCAAATGTGACTTCATCTGGCAGCCATTGATGGTGAAAACGAGCTGCATTAACGGCCTCTTGCATGCTCATGTTGTATTCATATACATTCAATATCGTTTGCATTACGGATGTAATAATGGTAGAACCGCCAGGAGTTCCCACGACCATAAATAATTTTTTATCTTTCTCTACGATGGTTGGTGTCATAGAACTCAGCATTCTTTTTTCTGGTGCAATACTATTAGCCTCTGTACCCGTAAGCCCATAAAGATTTGGAACACCTGGTTTAGCGCTAAAATCGTCCATTTGGTTGTTTAAAAAGAAACCTAATTCATCGCAATATATTTTAGATCCGTAATTGTCATTTAAAGTTGTTGTAGCAGAAACTGCATTCCCTTCGGAATCCACAATGGAGTAATGAGTGGTTTGTTTGCTTTCGTATCTTGGAATTTTTCCCTCTCCAATTTCGGAAGATTTTGAAGCTTTATCGAATGAAAAATCACTCATTCTGTTTTCTAGATAGACAGAATCTAATAACTCTTTAATAGGAAGTTTTACAAAATCAGGGTCTCCCAAATAAAAGTTTCGGTCAGCATAGGCTCTTCGTTCTGCTTCTGTAATCACTTGAATGGCTTTAACACTGTTGTGTCCCATTTGAGCAAGATCAAAAGGCTCAATCATTTTCATAATTTGGTTCAAACAAATACCTCCACTACTTGGTGGTGACATGGAAGTGATTTTTAAACTCTTGTATTTAAAAGTGATTGGGTCTCTCCATTTTGCTTCGTAGACATTCAAATCTTTGACTGTCATATTCCCGCCTTTGTTTTTTAAGAAATTAATTAGTTTTTGAGCAGTTTCTCCTTTATAAAATTCATCTCGTCCGTTATCAGAAACTCGCTGTAAAGTCTGTGCAAGAGCAGGATATTTAATCGTGTCACCGACCTTGTATTCTTTGGAAAACAAACTATTTGGCCCATTAATTTGGATGAAAGTAGCCCTGTAATCAGCTAAGCTTTTCGCCTGAAATTTGGTCACAATAACCCCTTTTTTTGCTAAAGCGATTACCGGAGCAAGGATCTCTGTAATAGGCAAAGAACCATGTTTTTTATGAACAGCAAATAAGCCAGCAAGAGTTCCAGGAACACTGGATGCAAACGCGGTAGCTGTACTTTTACCTTCAATTACATTTCCGTCTTTATCGAGAAACATGTCTTTAGTAGCTGCCAGTGGTGCTTTTTCTCTATAATCTAGCGCGCCGGTTTCTCCATTTACTTTTCTATAGACCATAAAACCACCTCCGCCTATATTTCCGGCTTGAGGATAGCAAACAGCTAACGCAAGTTCCGTTGCGACCATCGCATCAAAGGTATTACCACCTTTTTTCATGATTTCAACTCCTATTTCCGAGGCCTCTTCACGAGCAGAGACAACCATGGCTTTATCTGTTAGCAGACCAGTTGGAGCAATTGATTTTTCATTCGACTTACAGCTTACAATAGCCAAGCAAAGCAGTAGTACTATTTTTTTCATTGGAAGAGTCGTTTTATAGTAATGGGTCATTATAAATTTATTGCAAGGATATTAGTTTTTCATTTGCATGTGCTCTTAAATCTTCAAAGAAAACAGTAAATTCTTTTTCGAACTCTAAATAGGACTCCTGAAGTTCTTCGCTAGCGAAACGCATTTTTGACTTGTTTTTCGTTCGGCTATCCATCTGGGTTAATATATTGTCAATCCCGTTAACCGTTTGATAACTCAACAACCAATTTTGTTCAATCATATAGGGCATCAAGTAGATTGTTTTTTCCGTAAGAATAGCGGTATTGTCATTCAAGGACTGATAAAACCGTTGTATGTAATCATCAAGTCCCTCATTGGAATAATTAGTCCAGTTCTTTGAAAGAAAATGATCGTAGAAGACATCGACAATAACGCCGGCGTAATGATGGTAACGTTTATGTAATTTTTTCGTACTTGTTCTAAAAACGGGATGTGCATCTGTAAAAGTATCTATAGCTCTATGAAGAGCTATTCCTTTTTGAATTTCCATTGGAAAAGTTTCAAATTGTTTACCCCGAATCCCATCAGCCATAAAATTACCTATTTTAATTAAATCATTGTCTCCCGAAAGGTATATGTGTGCTAAAAAGTTCATTCGCCTAAATTATGAATTCTAATTGACTTTTTTAAACTGTCAATTATTATATTTGCTCAAGTTATAAAGAAATTACTCAAAATTTAAAAATATAGGGAATGACATTAATAAAATCAATATCGGGAATTCGTGGGACCATAGGAGGTAAAGTGGGTGACAACCTTACGCCAGTTGATGCCGTAAAATTTGCTTCGGCATATGGTACTTGGTTGAAAAACAGTTCGGAAACTAAGACGGGCAATCAAAAACTAAAAGTTGTTGTAGGTCGTGATGCTCGTATTTCTGGTCCCATGATTCATAATCTGGTAGTGAATACTTTAATAGGATTAGGAATCGATGTAATTGATTTGGGTTTGTCAACAACACCTACTGTAGAGATAGCGGTTCCTTTGGAGAAAGCAGACGGAGGAATAATCCTTACGGCTTCCCATAACCCAAAACAATGGAATGCCTTGAAATTATTGAATGGCAAAGGGGAATTCTTGAATGGAATTGAAGGCGAAAAAATTCTTGTTATTGCAGAAACAGAAGCTTTTGACTTTTCCGATGTGGATAGTCTAGGGGAGATCACCGAAAATGATGCCTATATGGATATTCATATTGATGAAGTTTTGAATTTGCCTCTAGTAGATGTTGAGGCTGTAAAAGCAGCTAAATTCAAAGTAGTAGTAGATGGAGTGAACTCATCTGGTGGGATTATTATTCCAAAATTACTTGAATTGATGGGAGTGGAAGTGGTGAAATTATATTGTGAACCTAACGGACAGTTTCCTCACAACCCAGAACCCCTGAAAGAACATTTAACCGATATATCAGAATTGGTTGTTAAAGAAAAAGCTGATTTAGGTGTCGTGGTCGACCCAGATGTCGATCGTTTGGCCTTCATTTGTGAAGACGGTGAAATGTTTGGAGAAGAATATACACTAGTGGCTTGTGCTGATTATGTGTTGAGTAAAACGCCTGGAAATACGGTTTCGAATATGTCCTCTTCTCGTGCTTTGCGTGATGTGACAAATCTCCATAAGGGAAGTTACGAAGCAAGTGCTGTAGGTGAAGTGAATGTAGTTGACTTGATGAAAAAAAACAATGCCATTATAGGTGGAGAAGGGAATGGGGGAATTATTTATCCTGAGTCCCATTATGGCCGTGATAGTTTAGTGGGTGTGGCTTTGTTCTTAACGCATTTGGCTAACAAGAAAATGACCGTTTCTGCTTTGCGCGCTTCCTACCCAGAATATTACATGAGTAAAAACAAGATTGAGTTGACACCACAAATTGATGTTGATGCGATTCTTGTTGCTATGACGGAGAAATACAAAAATGAAGATATCACAACAATTGATGGAGTGAAAATTGACTTCGCAAATGAATGGGTACATCTAAGAAAATCGAATACAGAACCTATTATTCGTATTTATACAGAAGCACCTTCGCAGGCACAGGCAGATTCTGTGGCCTTGCGTATTATTGATGAAATAAAAGCGGTGGCCGGAATTTAAAGGTATTCCTTTCTAATTATAAAAACCCTTTCAAATTTTATTTTGAAAGGGTTTTTACGTTTAAGCTGAATTACTTATTATCGTGGGCCAAACAATCGAATGTTTTTCTTTTATTTTCAAACCAGGCATTCATACCTTCTGAAAAATGCATTAGTTCTTGCATTTCCTTCCTTGCTTTGATATGTGCTTCGTCTCCCTTTTCAATCATTTCTGTAGCATGCTTTTTGCTCAATTCAGTCATTTCTTCTATAGTTTTAGCATGAAATTCTTCATCACATGCTCCACCTAATTGACTACAAGTCATCGTTTTCATAAATGTCGTTTTTAGTGAATAGGAGGCTAAATAGGCTTGATTAGCTTTAAAGCAAATAGCTGTTTTAGCCATTATTCTGCGTTATTTATTATTGGTTATATCGTAAATATAAAGGAATTAAATTGAAATTATATTGGTTTTGGGGAAAGTGTTCAGAAATCTATTCAAAATAGAAGGTTGAAATACGGCCTATTAGCGAGGAAAATCTTAAGTATATTTAGTGTTTTGATGCAGATGTCAATTTGTACATTTTCATTCTATTAATAGAGTTTTGACAGTGGCTTAAGCCAATATTATCAAAATTAGTATTAGCGTTTTTTATGATTTTTTTACGTTTCGCGGCTTCAAGAAGTGACGAACTTTGTAACCGCATGTTTTCATCAAGATAATATTCCTTGCGAAAGAAAAACGTAAATTTAGCAGGTTTTTCGCCATTTCATGAAACCGCTTTTAGCAATAGTTTTACGGTATTAATTTGTAACAAATAATAATGAAAAATGGTAGACTATTATTTAATGCGTGAAAAAAATAGGAATAAAAAATATTGTATTTTCCGGTGATATAACAAAAAAATAGACCGGCAATAATTTTTTCTGTTATACCTAATAAATTTACATATTCAAAATTATTGAAGTTTGATAAGTGCATAAGACCAAAAATAATTGAAGAAATCCAGATTAAATATTTTAAATAACTATCAATATAAAGCAAAAATTTTTCATAGAGTTGATTTTGAAAGTAAATAAAGCATGTTAAGATCATTATTACTATTATCGATGAGTTTCGATAGATGTCGACTTTGATAAATGTTGCTAATAAAGTTATTACAGCGATGACACTAATTATAAAAATCTTTTTATTCTTAAATCTTAAAAATCCTCTATAGCTAAATTCTTCAATTAATGGAATTAAAATTAGATATGGAAAAATTTTTTCAATATTATATAATTTCAAATCACTTTCTTCGATAAATGGTTCACTAGTATAAAGAGATGCGATAAATAAAACTAAGAAGTTTAAAATTGTAAGAAAAATGAAAATTGTAAAATCTTTTTTAAAATTTCTATTACTCTTTTGGTAAGGATTATTTATGAATTTTAAAAAAGCATTTTTTGTTACAATTTCAGAAAATTTTGTCATTATATAGTTGCGATTATTTTTAAAATTGTTGGTACCTTTTATTTAGTCGCTATGAATTAGCGAGTATACGACCAAAATTGGTTTGATTGTCGATATTGTAAAGTACATACCAGTCAAATATAAATAACTTTTTTGAAGTAGTAGCTATTTTTAGATAGTAGTATTCTTATAAATAATCACGAGAGGGAATAGGGTATAATAGTACTCTTTTACGATAGCTATTTCGTACCAAGTAATAAAAGCTTTTAGCAAGAGAGGCAATTATGTAATTACACGTTAGAGATTTGCTGACTTTATTAATATTAGCTTTTAACCAAGCCTGTTTTTTTAGGGATTACAGATATCGCAATAGGTAGGGTCCTCGCAATGTTTATTATTTGGATATTTTTCTTCTTTAGAATGCGAACATTTTTGACAGCTATAAATGTGACTCAAAGTAGAACGAGTTGGTAAATTACATAATTGGCAAGGTAGCCCTTGCTTTGTATTGGTTATGCCAAAGCCTGGAGTTTTGCAATGGGGGCAAAGGGATTTTATTTTTGTAGCTAATTTAACGGTGGCGCTTTTTATCACTCTCATACGAGATGGATTGTGCATCGCCCTCATATCTGTCTCTACATAAACGCTTCCGTATAACCTGATGAAATGAGTGTATACCTTTGCTAGTTTTCTCCAATTCTTAACGCCTTTTTCAATTTCAATAAAATCGGTATCCGCCTTTCTAACAATTAGACCATGTGATGGAAAGTTCACTTTGTTGGCAAATTCAGTAAGTTCAGTTTTGCTGGTAATCATTGCGCCAGAAAAATTTGTTTCCATACTTATCTCTCTCACTATGATTTCCAAGTTGTTTTTCTTGTCCATAAATAGCAAAAACTCGTCATCGGCGTGAACAAAAAAAATGGATGGATGCGGTCCAAAAGAACCTTCGCTCGCTATAGCCATATCGCAGTTTGTTAGCTTCATAGCTAACAAGCATTTGTTTCTAGCTGTTGTGATAGGATCTTCTTTTCTTTCTACTTCTCCTGTAAAAGTCCCGAGTTCATCAGTATCTATGTCTGGTATTACAAAGCACTTGACGCCTAGTTCACGTTCTAAAATTGGTGCGATTACTTTTTCTTTGTTGTGTTTGGTTGCTATAACCAAGTCTCTCCCTTCAAACATAATTTTTAAGATTTAGATAAACTTATCCTTACCTCAGAAGTTATCTGTAGGGTTTCATTATTTTGTTTTGCCTCTTCTATTATTTTAGATATAGAATCCATGCTTCTTTGTAATTCAGGAATTCTCTTTAGGGCAGTGACGTCCTGTTTTCCAAAACGTTCTTCTGTGCTAAAGTTTTTATTTTGATGAAAATCAATTTTACCTAAGAAAACATTCATTAATATTTCTCTAGCCTCGTCAGGAGAGAAATGACCGTCAATAAGTTTCAATTCTTTTGTGTTTTTCATTTTTCTAAATTCTTTTGGTTCGATAGTTGTCTAAATATTACTGCGCCAATAATTATTGACAGTGTAACGCAGAGTCCGCTATTAAGGGCATCTGTTGAAATAAAAGATAGTCCTAAAAGGAGTATCATTATTATAAGTGCTGCACAAATTCTAATATCTGTCATTCTCATAGATTATTCGATGTTTAATAGGAATTAATTTTATTTGATTCCTTATTTGTTTTACTTTATTTTTTCATTAAAACAGCTCTTTTTGACGGCATTTAACTTTAACTCTTCTACTCTTGCAGCCTTCTTCATTATTTCGATGGAGATAATTTTTTTCCTCTTATAAGCTCTAAGATCCCGACATTAATCTTTAAATAGGAATCGCTTTTATGGTGTGGTCAAATAATCTGTTAGAACCAACAATTGGAGTTGAGTTAATTGGTGTTTCTGCTCCAATTTTTGTTTCTACTGCTGCCACAATTGTATTGAATAATGAAGCTTTTGATAACGCAGTGATGACATCATACACTTCTTCAGAAAAAGCCTCTTCCCTCAAATTATAGGATATATTATTTTTATCAAAAGAAGCGGAAGCAATTAATTTTTCCTTTAATAGGAACTGTATCAATTCAGTAGGATTATGCTCCTTTTTGAGATAGATAGTAACATTTATCATAGCTTTTATATTTTAATGATTATTGGCTTTGTCCTAGCGAATATTCCGCTTTACCATCAAATGAGTATAGGTTTTTAGTGTTTATGGCATCTATATTTTGATTAAGATTGCTTAGTAGTAGTTCAATAATATTTGTTTTGTCTATTTCAGAATCTCCGTTCGGCTTAAAATGACATCTCCAATGCTCAGTACAAAAGTTTTCCTCAAAACCATCAGGCCAAACTTTGATTCCTTTGTTGGTAATCATCGTAAGATTGATAGACCCACTCTCTATTTTTTTTATTTTTTCTGCTAATTTATTTTGGTTCGTTCCATTCCAGTGTACAAATGTCAATTACAACCAAGTCTTTTTTCGCAGCAGGTTTTCGTTTGTATTTTGGAAGAATTAAAGCAGAATTAGTAGAGTACGAAACTGGGTTTAAAATGGATGGCTTTTGGCCAAGATTAGCAATTACTGCTTTAGTAAATTCTTCTGTCCCTACTTTTTCTTTGCTGATGCCTTCTTTAAAAATATGATAAGTATTAACTCCATCTTCTAAGGTTTTGAGCCAAGCATTTTTGACTTTTTCAGCCACTTCTATTTCTTCAAATTCAATTGCAGCGCCTGCAGTTAAAATTATTTCTAAAGTGGTATCCATTATAGCAGGACCTATTCCATCTCCTTTTGCAACGGCTATCTTTGTCATCCTCTTAAATATTACCGTCAATTAAAAATGGCGTTTTACCATCTGTTATTATGATTTTGCTATTAGGTGATTTTGACAACTCTTTAAATGCTTCAATACTTCTAATTTTAATAATTTGATCAGTTAAGCCTTCAGAAATAATGTTTTGGGCATCCCTAGTTCCTTTGGCTTCGATTATGATTCTTTCTGCTTCTAATTTTTCTTGTTGTAATACAAACTCCATTCGCATGGCATCTTGTTCTGCTTGAAGTTTTCTTTCGATAGATGCTGACAAACCAATTGGCAATTGAATACTTTTCATTAAAACTGACTCAACTATTATTCCTTGCGGAACTAATATCTCATCCATTCTGTTCTTGATTTCGTTTTCAATTGTTGCGCGCATTCCTGAATGCATATCTTTTGCGAAAAATTGAGAACAGACATCTGCAGAAGCGGATCTAAAGACATTAGCAATTATGGACTCATAGTTCAATCCAATATTTCTGATAATATCAGGGACTCTACCTTTGTCTAACTTGTATAGAATCGAAATTTGGGATGTAATGCTCAACCCCTCTTTACTGGGAAGACTCAGAGATAGTTCCAAGTTATTTGTTTGAATGGAGGTTTTTATTACTTTTCCAGTAAAAGGGTTATAAAAAGCAGTTCCTTGAGATTTAACTTCACTGGAAAGAACCCCTAAATTTTGTTTAACACCAACCTCTCCCGGTCTAATAATTGCGCAACTAGTGAACATTAATCCAATTAATGAAGCACTTATTATTTTGTTTGTTTTCATATGTAAGATTTAAACGATAGATTTTATCTTACAAAATTCAGAAACTTTTTTCATTAATTTTTATTTATATTTGTAATGCTAACCATTAAAATTATTTATGAATTATACACTGCATCAACTACAGATATTTTTGAAAATCGTTCAAACAGAAAGTGTAACTAGGGCTGCAGAAGAGTTGCACCTAACCCAACCAGCAGTTTCTATTCAGCTAAAAAATTTCCAAGATCAGTTTGAAATACCCTTAACAGAGGTTCTTGGCAGGAAAATATACATCACCGATTTTGGTAGGGAAATTGCCGAAGCTGCCGAAAACATAATCAATCAAGTGTATGCCATCAACTATAAAACATCGGCTTATAAAGGACAATTATCAGGACGTCTGAAGATTTCAGTGGTGTCGACTGGTAAGTATATAATGCCCTATTTCCTCGCTGATTTTATGAAACAACATTCAGAGATAGAATTATTAATGGATGTTACTAATAAGAATAAGGTGGTGGAGAGTTTAGTAAATAACGAAGTCGACTTTGCGCTGGTATCAATTTTGCCTGATACTCTGAAAATCGAAAAATTGGATTTGCTTCAAAACAAGTTGTTCTTAGTAAACGACATGAAAACAAAATTTAAAAAAGGGGTTAGCATTTCTGAAATATTCACTGATTCGCCTTTAATTTTCAGAGAAAAAGGTTCAGGCACAAGACAAACTATGGTGAGCTTTATTGAACGCAATAACATATCGGTGCTAAAGAAAATGGAGCTAACATCTAACGAAGCAGTTAAGCAAGCATTATTGGCTGGTTTGGGCTGTTCCATCATGCCGTTGATAGGAATAAGAAGTGAACTGCAAAATAATGAACTACAAATAATCCCTATTAAAGGGCTTCCTATTAAAACAACTTGGAGTTTAATATGGCTGAAAGGTAAAAAGCACTCGCCTGTTTCCCTCGCTTTTTTAGATTATTTAAAGAAAGAAAAAGCACAAATTATTCAGGATAATTTTAGTTGGCATGAGCAGTATTAGCTATTTTGGGAAAGGTTTCGCTTAGGGAAAAAGCCCTTTAAAACCTAAAAATTTAGATTTCTAATGCTATTGCACATCTACTATTTTGTATTTAGTTTTTGCTCTAAAGAGTTAAATATTTCTAATGGCAACTCTTCATGAAATGCTTCTTCGTCAAAGTCATGTAGGTCTGTTTGTGGGAGAAATTTGGGGATTTCATTGTTGCTGTGAATGGACTAATAAATGAAAAATGTCTTGCGTTCCTTGTAACTTTGAGTATCACTTTTGATTTATTTCGAACACTATTTAAAATAACATCTGATGTTCATTTTTTTGGTGTGTAATGGTCTCGTTCTGCGATGAATAATAAAGTGGGAATATTGACTTGGTCCAACGAATTTTCATGAAAGTAGTAGGCTGGAGCTGTTGTTATTACATTTGTCAAACTAAGATGTCGCAATCAGTATTGAAGATTTTAACACTTTTTTCTAATTTATTATTGTTTCAGTTGTTTTCGTAATGTTTTAACATTGCTAGCATATAACCGTTTTTTGCTAAAAATGTGATAACCGTCCGGTGCAAAAAAGGAGAGCCAATTGCCGTGAGAAATTATAACAAGCGGGAATTGCTCGTTTATATTTTTGCGTCTGAATAAACGGCTATTGAATAAGAACCAAAAGCCTTAGCAGAACATGCTAAAATAAAACACTTAATAATATGAAAAAATTGGGAGGCTGTAACGCCTCCCTCTTAGTTATATTTGTTTAACAAAATCTAAAAATACCTGTTTATGGCGCTCCAAATCTATGTTAGGAGAAAGTGAAGCACGAACAATATAATCTTTGTCACCTTCTTTAGTAGTCCCTTGAGTAGATGTTGCAGGTATCGTCCAGTAACATCCCTTTAACTGTCCATAGCTCACACAGAACTTACTTTCTTCAGGGATTTCAGTAATCATTAAATTAATTAGCTTAAGATTTAAATCTCTTTTATAAGATTCTTTTTCTTCATCCGTATTTCCTTTAGTAGGAAGGTCTAATGAAAATACAGATGGGGTGAATCCTAGATTTGCTAGTTCTTCTGAAACAAAGTTGATTTTTGCCGCTGGCAAAGCCTTGTGGATAAAGTTTACAAATTCACGTGTATTTGTATACGCCTCATTAATTCTTTGATTCATTGAAGGCAATTGTTTTGCTAATATTTCATATTGAAGATTGGTAGCCTCGTTATCGCAAAGTTCGAGATGCAATTTTATTTTCTCCATCAAAGCTTCCGTTTTATTATTTCCTACACAGTAGCCAGCAGTACATTGCCCACCACTTGGAAATTTAGAACCACTTACATATGAAATGGTACTAACGCTTGATAGTATTTCATTTTCACCTAAAAAATGTACGTTAGGACAAAATGTTTGGTCCAAAATAAAAACGGGATCTATCGCGATTTCACCAGTTGCAGTTTTACGCACTTTACTTAAAGCATTTTTTAAGTTTATAAGATTTGGTACTTCAACTCGAGGGTTTGTTGGAATTTCAGCAATAATATACGGGATAGCATCTTCATGTGCCATTTTATCTAAAATTACATCAATACTTTGAACCATTTCGTTATCACCATCGACTGGTAAATCAACTACTTCTACATTTTCAATACAAGCAGCGACGCGTCTTGCTTGGTCATTTGTACCACCATAACAATTGGGAGGTACAATAAATTTTATTGATTTTCCTTTATGGTTTTCTAAAGCATCGTGAACTAGCCCCATCATAATAGCATATTGAATAGATAGTCCACTAGAAGCAACTAATGGCTTTGTAGTTGTGCCAGTAATGCCGACAATTGAATCTAAGACCAAGGTTTTGTTTGCCTCGAGGTTACTTTTACCAGTGTCAAAAGTAGGTTGGTCTAATAGAGTATTTAAGGCAGAAAGACAGTTGGTCGGCGTCATTGCGATAGTCTCTCTTCTACGTACATGTTGAATTTCTGAAATGTAACTTTCATTTTGTTTGCCTTGTACTAATAAAACACTTCCAAAATGAGGATGAATATTGATAAAAAAGTCAATGTTTGGGTTGGTAGCAATAGTACTAATTTCATCTTGTTGTGAAATAAAAATTGTACTCCCATCAAATGCGGGAATCTCATCTACTTTATTAATATGCTTTAAGTCAAGTTTATAACCATAAACATGGAGCAGTATTTCCGCATTAAAAAATTCGGGTAACTCTCCAGTATAAAAAATCTGAGTGTTTTTATTATCTAATAAATTTTTTCTTAGAATTGCTAAAACAGGAACTGTCTTTGAAGAAAAACTGATTACATTTTTTGGCTGTAGATTATTTAAGTCAGCAATTCCCCATTCTAGTATACAAGATAGCGGATGACCTAACCGGATATAGTCGTAAGCAGTGTGTAATTCATTGAGTGCTGATGATTCAGAATTGTTGTCTTTAAACAATAGCTCAAACTCTTCTAAAAATTGTGTTTTGGCTAATTTTTCATCATAAATGTCTAGACGATGCGTTGTTAGATTTAACCAACCGGCTGGCATATTTTCTAATACATTTTTGATGTAATTCAGCATTTTATTCTCTTTCATAATTTCACTTTTATATAGATTAGCAAGGTACATTAATTACATTTATTTTAAAAGTCTTAGAGGAGGTTTTGTCATCTTGTGACTACCTTAGGAATGGATTGATATTCGTTTTAGGCTTTAAAACACTTTACCACCAAACAATAAAAAAAGACAAATAAGTTCCCTTATATTTTTGCCAGCATAATGGTGCTTGTTTCTCTTCTATGCTTTTCATAATTTGGTTTTCTACATCTTGATAATTGGTCCAAATTTTATTTTCTGAAGCATCCATTCCCCATTCTTTTTTTGAAGGTAAACAATAGGATTTTTCAGAATCCTGAAGGCTAATAAATGTTTCTAAATTTAAATAATACCCTTTAATGGCTTTCTCGTAAGAGGGAGATAATTTTGTTTTGAATTCATAAGGAATAAACAATGAAACTAATAAGCATAAAGCTTGAGAAACGGAATCAATATCAATTGTCTCAAGTTTTGATGCTGTACATTTGTGGTACAGTAAGGGAAATTGTTTGTTTTTTAATTTATTTAACTTCTCGATTAAAGAATCGTTCCTGTTTGGGCCAATCCAGTTATTTATCGGTTCAGATGAAATACCGGGGTCAAATAGATAGAATTTATAGGCTAGTTCCAAGTGAATTAATTTTTTATCTATTCTATTTTTAATTATAAAATCAATTTCTCCTAGTGTTTTTCTATCTTCAATTATCTGAAAATGTTCAAATAGAACATTGTAATTTGTAGATGATTTTATTAATTCAGAAACAATTTTTTCTTCCAAATGTCCTAATCTTATATTAGTAGGTAATATAAAATCAAGATCACTTTGAAGGTTTAGTTTCGATAAATCAAAGCTTTGAAAACCAGTAATCGTAGCGTCTAAACTATCAGCTTTTACTATTGACGTTATCCTAGATTTAGTTTTCATTTTTCATTTTTTTTATCGTTGAAAGTTAACAATTCTGTTGAAAGTTAATATCAGAAATAATATTTTATCAGAGAAGTAGCGCCATATGTATTGTAGCTATTGGATAGCCCATTTTTATCATTCGCACACAACATTTTTATAAGAAACTGCCTTTTTAGTCAATACTATTCCTGTCAATTTCAGGAACAAGGAACCTAGCTATTTTTGCTTAAAAATTCAGTCTAAAACTGACGTTAGGGGTCATGCCAAGGGATTTGTTGTTTACTTGGATTGTGTTTTTAGAATCGCTGGGATCTACCTTGTAATAGCGATTTATTACGTTGTCTTGGTCGGTGATATTAATGACACCCGCACGTAAAACTCCTTTTATAGCAGTAGTGAAATTGAAGTTATAACTCAGCGAAGCGTCCAGTCGCATAAAGGCATCGAGGTTTTGGCTGTTTGGGGAATCGTAATTCACCATTGTCGTATTGCCGTTTTGTACTGTTTCATTTCCTTCAAGAGGTATGGTATAAGGCTGTCCATTTCTCCAAATTCCACCAAGAGAGACTTTGAAATTACTGTTGATGTCATAGTTGATTCCAAAAGAGGCAGAATGTCTAATATCAGTGTTATTGGGGAATTCAGAAGGGGTGAAGCTGTCAAACTGATAATCGTTTATGCTAAAGCTGTAACTTACCCAAGTACTAAATTGCCCCGAAGTCTTATTCGCCAAAAATTCAACTCCTTTTGCCATGTAACTTCCATGTGCTTTTTTATATTGAAAATTATTGTAAAAACCCTGATTGGATGCGGTTATGCCATCCACTATTTTGTAAAAGCCAGTTAGATCGACATTGAGTTTGTTGTTGTTGAATTCCATTCCAAACGACCCTTGTTTGCTGGTGGCGATAGGGATATTTTCGTTATTAACTAATACCCAACGTCTTTTTTCGACACCCAAAAAATCATCTTCAAAATCGATAATTTGTGTTGCAGTTTGGTTTTTAAATTCCCCTTCCAGTTTTAATGCAAATTCGCTAGATAGCTGTTGTCTGATGTTTATCCTTGGTTCAACCAATATCTCTTCAAACTTTTGAAAATAATTTAAGCGAACACCAACTCTAAAATAGGTGTTGTTTTTATGGTATTCTCCTTCGGCAAAAAGACCATGTTTGTCCAAAACGTCTTTCTTAGTGCTAGAGTAGGATGGAGCACTAACGGTAGTCTGATTGAGCATTCCCGTTTCATTAAACTCATATCCTACTAATAGGTTGAAGTATTGGGTAGCATTGTAATTTGCATTCAGCTTTAGGCCGGTTTCCAGAACTTCATTGGCTTCAGTTTGCCGTTGGTCCGTTTCTATTCTAAGGTCGGTAGCATCGATATTGTATTTAGAAAAGTAGCTGATGAGGTTTGTACTGAATTTAGGATTCCATTGGGCTTTCCAGTTGCCACCATACCCGAGATTCTTTTGCGAAAGTGTGCTGGCTTTGTTTTCTGAATTACTGCCATTCGAATTATATTCTGTGTAATCTAATTCATTATTAATAGCAATTAGATTGGCTCTAAACTGGTGTTTTTCATTCAGATCAAAAAGAATTTTGGCAGTATAATCATAAAAATAGAAGTCGGATGTGGTGTTGTTTTGATTGTTGTCAGCATTTATTTCGCTATCCTGAAAACTTCGTTTGTAATAGTTGGTGAAAGTAGGCGTGTTAAAAAGATCTGTTACGGAACGCCTGCCAGAGATATCAATTTCTAAGTTTTTAGCTAAGGGAATAGTCAAAAAAGCATCGGCGTTGATACCATTAATTCCTGCACCTCCTGAAAAAATAGGATTTACTTTATCATTGGTAAACATATTGATAGTGCTGGAAACGCCGTCACTATATTCCGCGCTAGTTCCGTTTTTAGTGACAATTACCTTATTGGTTGTATTGGGATTGTAGGCAGATATGAGTCCGAAGAAATGACCCGAATGGTACATTTTTATATTGTCCCAAATCATTAAATTCTGGTCGTTTGTGCCTCCGCGCACATTGATATTAGCAATACTTTCATTGGTGCTTTCCACTCCAGGTAATGCTTGTATTGATTGCAACACGTCTGGCTCAATTAATCCGGGTAAGATTCCGAATTTCTTTGTGTTCAAAACCGTGCTTCCATCTAAGTATTTTTGTAAACCTGGTGTCAAGTACACATTAATCAATACCTGATTGAGTTCTTCATTACTAGTTTTTAAAAACAGTTTTTTACAGTTCTCGCTAGTTGAGAATAACTGATTGGCTGTATACTGTTTTGTTTCATAACCAAGATAAGAAATAGAAATTGTTTCGGTTATTGGAACAGTAGGAATCGTAAAAAAACCATTTTTATTGGTTGTTGTAATTGTGTTTCTCGCGCGTACTGTAGCGCCAGCAAGAGGCGTTTTTAATTCTTCTGAAATGACAGTACCACAAACTGGAATTGTTTTATTAAGTACAGAAACGGTTACATAGCGATTATCTAAGGCTTTAAAGTTTAAAAGCACTTTAGAGTTGAGGTAATCTATTGTTTCTTTTAGCGTTAGAGTAGCTAAGGGTTTTTCGATTGAAATTCCGGCTACATCTTCGACGGCATAAGAGAATTTTACATCAAACTGTTGCTCTATGGAACTTATAATAGCTGTTAGCGGTATTTTATCAGTTGCTTTTTGGGGATGGGTTATACTTGTTATAAATAGCAGTAAATAAAGTAAGTATTTATTTAACTCCATAGTTGTAAAATATAACGGTTTTGCCTTCTAGTTTATAACTTAGTTTAAGCGGAATGGTAATCGCATCGAGCGCTATTTTTTTATCTTTATGGGTAAAACTTCCTGTAAACAATTTTGAAGTGTCAACGCCTTCCGTTTTTATTTTAATATCGTATTGGCGCTGTAGTTCTGCAATCACCTGATCTAACGGAATACGGTCAAAACTTGATTCCTGCTGCATCCAAGAAGGATTTTCTGCGTTTGAATCGGCGACGGTTTCCATAGTGTCATTAATCAATCGGAATGTTTTTCCTGCGGGTAATTTTATCGTTTCGTTTTTATGGGTTACGCTAACTAAACCTTCAAAACAACTCACTTCAAAATAATTTTTCCGTTGTTTTACATTAAAATGGGTTCCCAGTACTTTTATGACACCATCGGTAGTATTTACACTAAATGTTTGTCCTTTTTTAACTTGGAAATAGGCTTCTCCTTCCAAAGTCAATGCGCGTTTTTTAGCCCACTTTCTTTCATTGTACGTTATTTTTGAAGATGCATTTAACACTACTTCAGAATCATCTGGAAGTTGGAATGTTTTTGTTTGCGCTATCTGAGTTTCAAATGAAGTTGAAGTAGCGTAAAACAAGAAATAAGCACTAGTTAATAGTACTACGAATGCCGCAGCTACTCCATAAAGTGTTTTGAAGTTTAAACTTCTAACTTTAGTTTCTTTTTTAGTTTTATTTCGAGCTTTAAATTGATCTAAGGCCGCTTCTGCATCCACTTTTGGAGTTTCCATGTTGGATGCGTAATGTGCGATTTTTTCAAGTGTTTCAAAACCTTCGGATTTCTTTAAATCCTCAATTTCCTCACTGGAAAGATCGCCATTTAGCCATTTTAATATTTCTTTTTCGTTTTTCATTTTTGGAACTCTATACTAGTAAGACAACTCATTGACAGTTTGCCCTACTTCGAATCAATTATTTATATGTTTTCGATTTGCCCTTTTAATGTTTTCAAGGCGCCCGACATTCTTTTTTCTACTGCTTTTTGTGATATACCTAAAATATCGGCAATTTCTCTGTATTTTTTTCCATCAATGCGATTCATCAAAAACACTTCGCGCTGCGCTTCGGTCAATGAAGAAATTGCATGTTGCAGTTTTAGTTTAAATTCTTCTTCCTCCAATAAGTATTCTGGACTTTGATTATTTGTGTCAAGATTAGGAGTCTCTTTGGCGTAAGCGAGAACTACTTTATTATGCTTTATAGTATTTAGAAATAAATTATTTACAGTTGTGAGTAAATAAGTTTTCACTTTTGTAAAATCAATTTTGTAACAATTCTCCCATATTTTAGTAAAGGCATCTTGAACTAAATCTAAAGCGGCATCACTATCCCCACATTTGTAATATGCAAAATTCGTAGCCGACTTTACATTTTTGATGTAAAAGTCATTAAAGTGAGTTTCCTCACAAAGATTAGTTTTATTGTCGATCATTTAATACCAATTCATTTTAAGTAGTTGGTAAAAGTAAATGTTTTTTACTAGAACAAGGACAATTATTTAAATAGTCCTATTTATGATTTGGTAGTAGTATCAAGCATTTTAGTCGTTTATTGGTTTTCAAATGTTATTTTTGTAATAATATAGAGTTATTGATTCAAGCACTATTTAAAAGCGGGGATGTTTTTTTGAGAGAAGATTTACTTTCGACTTTTAAAAAAAAATCTTTTTTATTTTAAAATAAGGCTGGGGTAGAAAGAAGATTGGTTGTCTTACTATCAGAAAGGCGTTTATAGCATCGCTTAGAAAATATAAAAATATTAAATATGAAAAAGTTAAGAATTATTACCGGAATCGCATTGATGTCAATATTAGGTTTTACATCTTGTCAAAGCGAAGTAGATGATGTACAAGGTCAAAATCCAAATACGAATGCTGCAAACTCAACAACGACCAATAATATGAAACGTACTTCAATGTATGATGGTTCATTTGATGATTTTATTGATGGTGCTTCTTGTTCTTCGATTGTGTTGCCTGCAGTAGCAACAGTGAACGGAGTTAAAGTAAATCTGTTTACTCAATTCAGTTACACGCAAGTTATCTCTATTTTGGGTGAATATAACAATGATCAAGATTCAGTAACGCTTCAATTTCCTTTAAAAGTTAAATTGAGCAACTATACTGAAGTTGTCGTCAACAATCAAACAGAATACAATGCTATTCTTACTGCTTGTTCGTCTGCAGAGGCATCAGGAGAAGGCGCCATTTCTTCTATCAATGTTAACTTTCCTATTACCATTTTAACTTATAATTTAAGTTCAGAACAAACGGGAAGTATAGTTATCACATCCGAACAACAATTATATACGTATATGTCTAATGTAAGCAGTACGGAGTTGTTTTCCATAAACTACCCAATGACGGTAACATTTATTGATGGTACGGAAAGTACAGTTTCGAGTGATGCTGAATTTCAGGCAGCGATTAATGCTTCTCTTAAAACTGAAGCGACAATGTCAGAAGCAGCTGAGAATGGAAAAAAATTAGAAACGATATTGGTTGACGGAAAGTTCAAAGTAGAATCATTTGTAACTGCGGGAGTTGAAAAAGCAAACGATTACCAAGGTTTCACAATCGATTTTGCTAACGACATGTCTATTAAAGTTGTAAATACTTTAAGCACAGCAGCAACTGGAGCATATGAAGTAAGTTCAGAACTGGATGTTTTCTTAAAGTTAAACTTCTCGGGTAATGCGTCTTTCAATTTATTAAATAATACTTGGAAAGTAACAAGCTTTAACACTTCATCAATCTCATTGCAAAGCAAAACGAACGCTGCAGTAACCGTAGTGTTGAAACAAATTTAAATTGAATGGTTTGGTTTAAATAATATGTTTAAAGTACAGCAACTAGAAAGAGTTGCTGTACTTTAAATTTAATTCAGAAAAAAAATTAAAATGAAAAAAGGAATTGCACTATTAACGCTGGCTACTATACTACTAGTTTCTTGTTCGAAAGAGGATAGCACAAACAACCTTTCCGCGGATGGAGATCCAATTGGTAATGATCAGAGTTCTGAAGGAAATCTAAAAAGTAATAATCAAAAAGCAACAGGAAGCTCTGCGAATGACTTGTTATCTGATGACGCTTTTACAAGTATGGTTGTAGAATTGGTATATGTAGATGGACTTGAGCCATCAGCTGCCTCTGTCAATAATTTTGTTTCTTTTCTGAATGCTAGAACATACAAACCTGGAGGAATTACTGTTGTCAAAAGAGCAATTGCTTCACCTGGAAAAGCTAGGTATACGAACCAAGATATTGTTGCAATTGAAGATGCCAATAGAACCAAATACAATTCAGTCGACAAGATTGCTGTCTGGGCGTTTTTTGTAGATGGAGAATCAGCTAGTAATACCGATACTGGAGTTGTTTTAGGTACAGCTTATAGAAACACTTCTTTTGTTATTTATGAAGAGACAATTCAAGGTCTTAGTGATAGTCCTTTTGAACCAAGCAGGAGTCTTGTGGAAACAACTGTAATCAAACATGAGTTTGGACATATTTTGGGCCTTACCAACTTAGGTTCGGCTCTGCAAAGCGATCATGAAGATACAGAAAATGAAAAACACTGCAATGTGAAGACCTGTTTAATGTATTGGATGGTAGAGTCAGGAAGCGGAATTTCTGATATGGTTTCTGGAGGATCGTCACCAGAATTAGATGCACAATGCATAGCAGACCTTCGTGCAAACGGAGGGAAATAAGAAAGATTAAAATAAATCGACAGAAAAAAAAGGAAATTATGAAAATCAAATATTTAATAATAGCATTATTTCTTGGCGTAATGCCAATGATGAATGCACAGGACAATACAACATCTAAATCAAATGCTGGGATAAAAGGAGGATATAGTCTGGCCGCAGTAAATTACGATGGCAGTGGGGAAACAGGACAACGTCATGGATTTCACATAGGAGTTTATGGAGAGTCTTTTATCAGTGAAAGCTTTTCTATTCAACCTGAATTATTGTATTCGCAGCAAGGATATGAGATAAAGGATGGGAATGGAACGTTTACCCAAAAACTAGATTATATCAATTTACCCTTGATGCTTAAAGCATACCCTTCTAGAAACTTCTTTTTAGAAGCAGGTCCACAGATAGGATTAGCAATTTCTAATAAAGAAGAGTATGAAGGTTTGTTTAATAGTTCGCAACAATATGATCCAAACAATTTTGATTGGGGAATGAATTTTGGAGGTGGTTTTAAAACTGATTCTGGAATAAGTCTAGGAGTACGATATCATTTAGGCTTAGGTGATTTGTATGATACTAACAGAGCGCATAATCGTGTTTGGCAATTTTCAGTAGGATTCGATTTGTAATCTTGCTAGTTTTAATATTTAAAAAACCCTCTCAGAGTTGAACTTTGAGAGGGTTTTGAAATCTAGTTTTTTTAGTAGTTTTGAATGTGTTGTTGTAGAAGCTTATTTTCTTTTCCTCGAATTTCCATTTGGACACTGTGAGCATCGAAATCGAATTTTAAAATTCCGAAATTCAATTCTTTGACTACTTCTCCCTGTAAATATGGATTTTCTTCGCCTGAAAAAGCGGTGTAGGTATGCGTAAGTCCGCTTGACGTAAAATCAATTAAAGGGTAGGGAAGCTGAGGTACTTTCTTACTAGAGAATAAAGCAATATGGCGATCTCCTGAAACAATAAAAGTCCCTTTGGCTTTAGAAGAAACAATCAGTTTTTCTAATTTATTCACTTCATGAGGAAAATTCCCCCAACATTCAAAGCCATGCTTGTCAGATACAAATTGTACACTACTTACAATTACATTAAAATCGGCCTTTGAGGACTGAAGTTCTTTTTCCAGCCATCGCCATTGTTCTTTTCCTAATATAGTTCCTTCACCATAAACATTGGGCTGAAACCTTTTGTTTGGGTCTTTTGATTTAGTTAGCTCCGTTCTAAAATAACGGTTGTCTAGAATAATAATCTTTATTTGATGTTTGTTAACAGTTATTGTTTTTGAATTATAAACACCATCTCGTTTCCTTTCAGGCGCATTTTTAGAAGTATCTAAGAAATCAAATAAGTAGTTTTGGCTTTCTTTTTTAAAGCGGTATTCTTGACCACCATCGTTAAGACCAAAATCATGATCATCCCAAGTTCCTAGGATTACTTTGTTTTTTATAAAATGCAGGTAAGCTGAATCTTGTTTTTGAAGAGCAAAATTAGCTTTTAGAACTTGCATGTCGTCAGTGTCAGAGTAGACATTGTCACCACCCCAAATCCAAACGGAAGGATGATTTGCATCGATAGATTCCCAAAGTTCATTCTTTATTCTTTGATTGTCGCAGGAGCCAAAAGCAATAGTATATTGATTAGAGTTCTTTTCCTTCGGATTCAGGTCGGCATTTGAGATGCTTTTGCAATTGATAAACAGTAGAATACTAAAAGATAAAAGGATTTTTTTCATGTGTTGTTAGATAAGTATGATTTTGTTTTGGATGCAAATTAGTGAATCCTTTTTTGAGAGAATTTAATTTAATGTCAATTTATTTTTAAATATTTAGATGGATATATTCAAGCTCGTTAAAAATGATGATTTTCAAAAACGTCTTATTATAAAAGTTCCAATTTTTAAGTCCCCAAAAATCAATACCTTTGAACTTTAATAAATGAATGTCATGACCGTTAAAGAAGCCCCAACTCAGTTAGAACTGTATTTCGAACAGTTTCGAAATAACATCATCGGTATAGATCAGAATTTTGTTTCCCCTTACGGAGAACAGAAAATAATTTATACGGACTGGACTGCCAGCGGTCGACTGTATCGTCAGATAGAGGAAAAATTGATGAATGAGTTTGGACCTTTTGTAGCCAATACCCATACGGAGACGACAATTTCCGGTACTGCTATGACCAAGGCATATCACAAAGCGAGACACATTATTAAACATCATGTAAACGCTGACGCAAATGATATTCTAATTACCGATGGAACAGGAATGACCGGTGTGGTCAATAAGTTTCAGCGTATTTTAGGGTTGAAAGTACCAGAAAATCTCAAAGATTTTATAACTATTCCTGCCGATAAAAGACCAGTTGTTTTTATTTCGCATATGGAACACCATTCGAATCAAACGTCTTGGTTAGAAACCATCGCTGATGTTGAGGTGATACCTTCTACTGAAGACGGCTTATTCAGTATCGAAAATCTTGAGGTATTGTTGGAAAAATATAAAGAAAGAAGCTTTAAAATTGCTTCGATAACCTCTTGTTCTAATGTAACTGGATTAAGAACGCCATACCACGAAGCTGCAAAAGTAATGCATCAACACAACGGACTCTGTTTTGTCGATTTTGCTTGTTCTGGTCCTTATGTGGAAATAGACATGCATCCCGAAGATCCAGAAAGTTTTTTGGATGCTATTTTCTTTTCTCCCCATAAATTCCTTGGCGGGCCAGGTACTTCTGGAGTATTGGTTTTTAATAAAAAATTATATCAAAATTTAGTACCTGATAATCCAGGAGGAGGTACCGTTGCATGGACAAATCCGTGGGGCGAACATAAATATATCGATAATATTGAAGATAGAGAAGACGGCGGAACACCAGGTTTTCTACAAGTCATTAAAACGGCTCTTGTTATTCAGTTGAAAGAAAAAATGGGAATTGATAACATCTTGAAACGAGAACATGAAATCGTTGATTATGTTTTTGCACAATTAGGAGAAGTTTCGAATATTAAAATTCTTGCGGGGCAACACCAGGATAGACTAGGAGTCATTTCTTTTTATGTTGATGATTTACATTTTAATTTGGGCGTGAAATTACTGAACGACAAATTCGGAATCCAGACTCGTGGAGGTTGTAGTTGCGCAGGTACCTATGGGCATTTTCTACTTCATGTGGACCAGGAAACTTCACATAAGTTAATAGATGAAATTACCTTGGGTGATTTGATTAGAAAGCCAGGTTGGATTAGAATGTCCGTTCATCCTACAACTACTACAGCCGAAATTGAATTCGTTTGTAATAGTATTAAATTATTGGCAGAAAACCACAAGAGCTGGGCTTTGGATTATGATTACAACAGGGACACTAATGAGTTTGTACATAAGCAATCGCGACCAGTTGAGGATGAATTGGTCAACACCTGGTTTTCATTATAATCGAAAGAGATTCTGGTAAAACATAAATTCTATGTTGCCTGCTACGAACTGCAAGACAACATAGAACTTCCAATTTTTTCTCTGGCCCAATCCGGTCGTTTGGCGAACCATTTTTCAGATTGCGGTTGTTCCTGATAAGGGTTTTTTAATAAAAGATGTAATTCTTCTATTAGTGAGTAATCTTCTTTTTCAGCTGCTTCAATAGCTAGTTGAGACATGTAATTTCTTAAAACATATTTTGGGTTTACAGCATCCATCGCTTTCTTTCTATCTGCATCAGTTGCTTCTTCCTGTCTTAGTCGATTTAAATATTGGGTAAACCAATACAACCAAGTTTCTTTTAGCTGATCCTTAACTTCATTGATTTTATAAAAGGAATCGGTTATATGGTAAAAAGCATCTTGCTCGGATTCTGTTTTTTTTATTTGACTTAATTTTCTAAAGAAAATGGTCATATCTGTTTCCGTCTGTTGTAAATTATCTGTTAACAAATGAATCAATTGATTGTCATTTTCTTCTTTGGTAAAAAGCCCCAATTTATTTCGCATCATATTGTCATAATCAACTTCATAATTATTTTGGAAACTATTTAAAATGGATTCTAAGGGAGCCGCTTCTTCAATTAGCGGGTACAATGCGTTGGCCAATTGATACAGATTCCAAAGTGCAATTTCCGGTTGGTTCCCAAAACGATACCTGCGGTTTTCACGATCCGTTGTATTGGGAGTCCAATTTGGATTGTAATCCTCCAGCCAACCGTATGGGCCGTAATCTATAGTAAGTCCCAGAATAGACATGTTATCAGTATTCATCACTCCGTGTACAAAACCCACACGCTGCCAGTGGACAATCATTTCACGGGTTTTGTTAGCCACTTCTTGGAAAAACTGAATGTAGCTTTCTTTGTTAGTCTCCTTTATTTCGGGGAAATGATATTTAACGGTAAAATCAGTGAGTGTTTTTAATGTTTTTAGATCATTTTGAGAAGCAAAAAGCTCGAAATTCCCAAAACGGATAAAGGATGGCGCTACTCTGCAGACCACAGCCCCTTTTTCATAATCGGGATGACCATCGTACATAACGTCACGCAACACTTGGTCGCCAGTGAGTATTAATGATAATGAGCGGGTAGTCGGAACTCCTAAATGAAACATGGCTTCACTGCATAAATGCTCGCGAATAGAAGAGCGCAATACGGCCAGTCCATCTGCTCCACGAGAATAGGGTGTAAGTCCTGCTCCTTTTAACTGTAAGGTATATGTTTGTTGGTCGTTTTCAATTTCTGTCAGAATGATGGCTCTTCCATCACCCAATTGTCCGGCCCAGTTACCAAACTGATGTCCAGCATAGCTCATGGAATAGGGGCGGGTATTGGTAAGTACTTCTTTTCCAGAAAACACATTCTTAAATTCAGCTGATTGAGCTTCTTCTTTGCTGAGGCCTAGTAATTTTAATACTTCTTCGGTATAATGTATTAATTTAGGATTGGATGGTATTCTAGGAATTACATAGGAAAAACAAGCATTTTTTACCTGACGTGGAACATTAGTTTCATTACTATCTGCAGGAAGTTCTGCGATAAATCTATTGTTGACTTTTAAATTCATTTTTTATAGTGTATTAGCACCAAAATCAATAAAATATTTTGGTAGCCATAGTTGATAAAACCCAACGGGCTTTGATTTATTGACGGCGGTGTTTCCATCTTTTATGAGTCCAGAAATAATATTCAGGTGCCTCATAAATTTGTTTCTCGACTTCCTTGATGAAGGCATGCGTTATCTCAAAATCTGGCACCGCCGTGGGGTCGTCGTTCAACGGTATTAAAGTCGCTTCATAATATCCTCTTTTAACCTTTTTTACTTTCGCGAAAATCACGTTAAGGTCATATTTTTTGGCTAGCATTTCAGCACCTGTATGAACAGGGACTTCCACGCCCATAAAACTGTCCCAATGAAATATGCGATCCGCTTTTGGGGATTGATCGCTGGCTAAAGCATATATGGAAAGAATGCCTTTTTTCTGATTATTGGAAATTAAAGGTATGGTATCACGAGTGTTTACTAATTGAGTATTGTATTTGGAGCGAATATCTTTAATAAGTTTGTCAAAATATTTGTTACTGATTTTCTTGTAAACGCCTATGCCTTGGTAACTAATTTTTTGATTGAGGGTAATTAACCATTCCCAACTTGCATAATGGGATGCCAAGAGCATAATACTTTTTTCTTTTTTTTCATATTCATTGATGACTTCGAGATTCGTAATTATAAATCTTTTGTTCATTTCTCGCGATGAAATGGTCATAGTTTTTGTCATTTCCATAAACATGTCGCAAAGGTGGCGGTATGATTTTTTTTCTATTGAGAATCGCTCTTCCAGACTAAGATGAGGTAACGCTAAAGCTATATTTGCACGAACTGTCTTTTTGCGATAGCCAATAACATAATAAACTAAAAGGTATAATACATCCGACAATAAGTAAAAAACTCGGAATGGAAGTATAGAAATTACCCAGATAAATGGGTACGCTATTATGAATATAAGAAATTGCATGCAGTAATTTTTATTGCAAATATAAGCCAAAAATGGAGATTCATATAATTTATAAGAAGAGACTAATGGAGTATTGGAGAATCACTACATTTGTAATTCACAATAAATACACTTTATGAATTTTATATTAATTGCAATAATTGTTGCAAATGCACTTTTTAGTTACAAAGGATTTAATGATAATTCCTTTTTTAGAAAATATGAATTTCATATGGGAAGCGTTCGCTCAGGTGAACAAATTAGAATTTTATCTTCCGGTTTCCTTCATGCTGACATTGCGCATTTGGCTTTTAACATGATTACGCTTTACTTTTTCGCTCCAGTTGTTATTGCTTATATGGGTGCATTTTTATTTGTTGTTGTCTATTTTGGTAGTTTAATTTTTGGGAGCTTATTAACTATTTTATTCCACAAAGATGATTATAATTATAGGGCTGTAGGTGCTTCGGGTGCGGTTACTGGTGTTTTATATTCTGCAATACTATTGCAACCGGATATGATGTTAGGTATCTTTTTTATAATTCCAATGCCTGCATATCTTTTTGGAATTCTTTATTTGTTATATTCAATTTACGGTATGAAAGCCAAGAATGATAATATAGGTCACACGGCGCATTTTGGAGGTGCAATAGGTGGTTATTTAATCACCATTATAACTAATCCAAGTTTGCTTGTTGAACAGACGTTCATGGTTGTATTGTTAACCATTCCTATTATTATCCTTTTTGCAATGGCCAAAATGGGCAAACTATAGTAGCATAAATATTGGAAGACAATACATCAATAAATAATTTAAATTTTACAAGATGAAAAAAGCAGTATTAATTCTATCCCTATTATTTATGGGAATGTCTTACGCACAGGAAGTGAAACAGCTTCCTCAAATCAGTGTATCAGGAGAAGGTATAATTAAGGTTGTTCCAGATCAAGTCGCCATAACAGCTACCGTCGAAACAAAAGGGAATAACGCCAAAGACGTTAAAAACGAAAACGACAAGCAAATGGAAGCGGTGTTAAAAACAATAAAAAAGATGCATTTAGCGCCAGCTGATTTTAGAACGCAACGTGTTTCCTTAAATCCGATTTTTGATTACGAGAAAAAGAAAACATCGTACAATGCTACCCAAAGCGTCGAAATTCTATTAAAAGATTTGTCGAAATATGATGAATTGATGGAAGGTCTAGTGGATCAAGGAATTAACCGAATTGACAATGTTACCTTTCAATCGTCAAAAGCATCCCAATATCAGTCAGATGCTAGAAAATTGGCGATGAAGGATGCAAAGCTTAAAGCCGAAGACTATGTGTCCGTCTTAGGACAAAAAGTAGGTCGAGCGATTACTATCACAGATAATTCACAAAACTATCAGCCGCAGCCTGTTTATGCAAGAATGAAAACAATGGCAATGGATGAAAGTGCAACCACTCGTGAAACACTTGCTGAAGGAGAAATTACAATAACTGCAAATGTAAGTGTGAGTTTTATTTTAGAATAAAAATTACAGTAGTTAAAAATCAAAAGTCCCCTCTCTTTTCAAAAGAAGAGGGGACTTTTGATTTAGAAGAATCCTTTATGTAAGGGTAGCTGAATTAAATCCAAAAAAGCAGATCGCTGGTCCTTTAAAAGTGCAAAAAAAACGCTACAATTTCTTGCAGCGTTTTAGTGGGGAGAGTAGGATTCGAACCTACGAAGACGTAGTCAGCAGATTTACAGTCTGCCCTCGTTGGCCGCTTGAGTATCTCCCCGAAGCCTTTGAGTACAACACTTAGTTGTTGTATGCGGGTGCAAATATAGAAACTGTTTTCGTGTTTCCAAATTAATTTCGAACTTAATTTCTGTATTGTTTTTAATGTATTGGTATTGAATAAAATAAAAAAATCTCCACTAGGGAGATTTTTTTATTTTGCTCAAATAAACGTATTATTTTGCCAAAAGTTCGATGATTTTTGCTCTAAGTTCATCGCCTCTTAAGTCCCTTGCTACTATTTTACCTGAAGCATCGAGAATGAAGGTAGCAGGGATAGCTTCGACTTCATATTGAGCGGCAATTGGCTCATCCCAAAATTTTAAATTAGAAACTTGATTCCAAGTTAACTTATCTTTTGCAATAGCTTCTTTCCATTTAGCGGCATCTTTATCTAATGAAACTCCAATGATGTTTAAGCCTTTTGGATGTAACTCTTTATAGATGGCAACCACATTTGGGTTTTCTTGTCTACATGGAGCGCACCATGATGCCCAAAAATCAACAATTGTAACTTTACCTAAGCTTTCTTTTAGAGAAACAACTTTTCCCTCTGGATTAGGTGCAGAAAAATTTGAAGTTCAGTTAGCACCTCCAACTGGTGCCGTACTAGCGCCAACAGCAGGAGAATTTGTTTCAGTAAGTTTTGCTTTTACAGCTACACCAGCTTTAGTCTTTTTTAAAGATTCGTCTAAGCTGTTATAAATTGTTTCTGTTTTTTTAGTGTCGGCACTTGGGTCGTTAACCATACCTTGTACAATTAATACACTAATGTAAGATTTAGGATGAGTCTCTGCGTAGCTAGTATATTTTGCTTTAGATGCTTCACCTACTTCTTGTTGTAATTTTGAAAACCCTTGCATTAATTTATTGATTACAGCAGTGTCTTTAGTTTGCTGTGCTGTATTCATTGCTTGCATGTTTTGAGTTTGAAAATCCATTAGTTTCTTCTGAACTACTTTAATATCCTCATTAAATTTCACATACTCATCATTACTGTAGGTACCCGAAACTTTAGATTTTTGAATACTGTCTTTATCTATAGCAATAGTAATTTCTCCATTCTCTAAGATAAAAGGAATTTTTCCGTAAGGTGCTTTTCCTGGTACTGATTCTAAAAGGATAGTGTGGAAAGCAGGTTCCGTAATTTTACCCTTAATTTCAAATTTTCCATTTTCTACCTTTACAGTATCTAAAGCAGTTATTGCGCCTGTCGTAGGGTCTTGAGTTTCTAGAATTATAGTTTTACCATTTTCAATACCAGTTGCAGTACCAGTGATAAGGAATTCGTCTTTTCCAACTTTGTTGCAAGAAAATAAAACAATAGCAACAGAAAGTAATAAAATTATTTTTTTCATTGTTAATTAGTTAATTAAGTTAAGAGTGCAAAAGTATTTAATTTTATTAAAGTACAATAAATTTTATAACCTAAATTTTTGTTATTTTTTTATTAAATTTTTTATGAAGTGCTAAAGTATTTGCGTTCTTTATTGTAGAATTAATAGCGTGTTAGCGTTTATTTCACAGATGTATCTTTTACGTGAGCAGTTAGGATAGGATTGACTATTTACTCTTAATAAAAACAACTAAAATAAATAAAGGGAAGATCTGAATTATAGGGTAATGTCAGAAAATGAAGGGCTACTGATACAGTATTATTATAGATAAAGTAATTGAGAACTACTTTTCAAAAATGAATATGTGGAAAGCTCAGTTTTTAGTAGATATTATTTCAATTCACATTGTTTGACGTCAGATTCAGCTTGCTCTAATTCGTTTCGTGTAATTTTAATGTCAAGAATCACATTTCTTAGTTCTTTATGTAAATTGGGATTAATAGGGTCCGACTCGAGTTTTAATTCGATCTTAGTTCTATTAATGATTAAAACATCTAGTGTTTCTTTAGCTTTTTTATATTGTGATTTGTAAAGGTTGTATGAAGTAGTCATGTAAATTTATTTTTTCGGATAGCTAATATACTAAAAACAAGTTTACTGCACAATAGTGGATGCGATTTAAAATGAAAGGCAGGACTATTTTAAAATAGTATCAGAAAAGGACGGTAATTAAGAATCAAAAAAAAAAGCACCCTTAAGGGTGCTTTTTACATTTTCTATAAAAAAATTAATCTTGATTCAATGTTTTTCTCCAAGTAAAAGAGTTTAGAATATGTCGTTTTGCAAACCTTCCAGGAGAAGAAGCATTCACCATCTTCACATATGTAGCCTTGGGAACACTGATATATTCGTAAACGCTACCGTTAGAAAAATCTATAATCAATCTACCTTCAACAAATTTGTAATCTTTGATCGTAGCTGTGTTAATTGTTTCTGTATATTCTGGTAAGTTTAGTTTAGTAGTTTCAGGATTGATACTTACCAAAAAATGATAAGCTTCAATAACTTGTTTACTTTTTTCTTCCGCTACTTTTAATCCAGCTTCATCACCTTGAAATTTATCAGGATGACATTCCTTCATAGAGTTACGGTAAATCGTTTTCAAATCTTTTAGCTCTGCAGTTTTATCTACATTTAGCAATTTGCGGTATTCAACTATTTTTTTCATATAATAAGGTAACTACTTGTCTTTTAATAAGAAATTAATATAATGTGATTTCCGTTCCGACAAATTTTTTGCAAAGGTACACTTTTTTTTAACTCTTTAGTTAGAGACTAAAAAATATTCTAAAAAAGGACTGTTTACTTCTTTTTCTGTGAAATATCTAATCAAAAGAGATACTATTGCTGTGGTTTGTTATTGGCTTTATCGAAATTTTTCGACTTTTTCGGGTACTTATTGTAGCTTATGTCGCTGGGGTTTTCTATAATTGATTTAATTGTAATCATGTCACCAACAACATGTTTGGCCATAACCATTTTATAATCTAAAAGGAACTCACCGCAAAAGAAATTGTTGTTTTCATCTTTTTCAATTATTCCGGTATATACTCCCTTTTGTAACATTCTTTCTTCTGAAGCTTTGGTCATTATCTGTTTGTTTTAAAAAATTCGAACTGCAAAGTTAATCAAATATTAGTTGTCTGGCTAGGTTCTCCGTATTCTGATTATATTTGCGCATGCAAAAAACATTTCGCCCTAGTTCTAAGTCCTTTAAAAACACTTTCTGTGTGTTCCAAGAAGTGCTAATAAATGAAATTGAGGGAGTAGCGGCTCAATATGAAAGTAAATCCGGTAGCAGTTACTTTTACAGTGAAATAGGGATGTATCGATTGTCAAATCATTGGGGGCGATTGGCCAATAGTAAGTGGCGCTTGGTAGCCCTAGAACCAGAGTCGGAATCAAAATTTAAATTAGGTTTTGCCTCTTGGACTAGCTTTTACCCCGATAATGCTTTGGATGAACTGTACTATATAGAAATGAATCATATCAAAAAAACAGTCAATTACCAGCATAAAAATAATCCAGATTACGATGGCAAAGCTATTCTTCGTAATAGTTTTGAAACCACTAAAAGAATAAAGCAAATACGGAACCTCCTCAATCTGACGTCTTGGGCCAAGTATTTTGAATATGAAGATCTTGATGATCTGCGAAACGAAATCATAACCGAATTGATTTTTACCAAAAAAGTGCTAGAAGAAATAAAGAGGGAATTGACTTAAGTGGTTGAGCACATCTTTAAAATCTCGCTCTAGTTTTAAGTGGCTGGTACTTATTTGTTCTAGTTTTTCAATATTTTTTTATTGTATTAAATATGCCGAACTTTGAAAATAATTAGTTGCGAGCGGGATTTTAAGAGATTCAGAAAAAGTATTAATTCGATATTCCCGCGCTAAAACTGGGTCTGAATTCCAATTAAATAAATACTATTATGAGCAGAAATAACGAAAAAAATATTAAAAAACACAACGATAAGTTGCATAAAGCCCAAGATAGGTTAAAGCAGGCCGAAATTAGTCGTAAGGAAAAATTAAAACAGATTCTAAAGAAATATAATGACACGAATGCGTCAGAAACTAAATAAGAGAAAATAACATGGATGATAATAAATTCACAGATTTAAAAAAGGGCGTTCAGGAAATAATTGATTTAATTGGTGCTAGAAATGCTAAAGAAGCCAATAATAAATTGGTTGATGTAAGCGAGGTCTTAGATGAATTGTTAGACTACTCAGACGATGATGAAGACTTAATCGAAATCAGTAAATATCAGGTGTTGTTGAATCAGTTGCAGCAATCTATACTGGCACTTAATGGGCAAGCATAATAAGGGGATAAAATGAAAGAGACAGAATGCTATTGCGGTTCCCAAATGAAATTTAATGATTGTTGCAATCTGTATATAAATGCTAGCGAAATGGCACCTACTGCAGAGTCTTTAATGCGGTCTAGATATTCGGCATATGCCACGCATAACGCGGGCTATTTGGTAGCAACGACCCATCCTTCAACCCGTATAAACCATAATAAGAAAGACATTCTTGAGTGGTCCCAAAGCAATCAATGGATAAAATTAGAAATAATACACTCGAGAGACAATAAAGTTGAGTTTAAGGCTTTTTATCTCGATTCCCAGATGCAGATGCAAATGCATCATGAACACTCAACATTTAAGGTGGAAGATGGGAAATGGTTTTATGTTGACGGTGAGTTTTACTAAATCTTTAGAAATAGTACTTTTTTAATCCTAGGTATCGCGTGAGTGATGGAAGTGGAAATCCCACGCTATTTTGCGTGGATTGAGAACGGACAGCACGACCCTCGTGGTCACGCCCAAATTATTTTAAGATAGCGAACTTTCTGTTTTAACTTAAAATTAGTAACCGTTTGGTTGAAGTACATTTTAAAATGACGTAATTTTATGGGCTATGGAAAAAGACAATAAAAAAGGGTTTTATTTTAAGCAATATGAAGCGCCTAATCAGTCTCCGTTTGAGAAACTCTTTGGTATTTTCAAAGAATTAATCACTCATACTTCGGGTGATTTTGACGAAGCCATTGACTGGTTGCGCGAATTAGACAAGGAATATAAACTCACAGATGAACATTATACAATTGATGATTTTATCGAGGATTTAAAGAAAAAAGGCTACATCCGAGATGAGCTTAAAGACGATGGAACTTCAGGGCTTGTAATTACAGCGAAAACCGAAAGGGCTATTAGACAACAAGCTTTAGATCAAATTTTCGGAAATTTAAAACGGTCTGGTAGCGGGAATCATAAAACCAAGCAATCTGGAGGTGGCGATGAGCATACCGGAGAATTTCGGGAATTTCATTTTGGGGATGGTTTGGAGCGGATTTCATTGACCGAAAGTTTGCGAAATGCTCAAATCAATAATGGCGTGGAAGACTTCATGCTAACCGAAAACGACTTGGTTGTTGAAGAAACTCAGTATAAATCGCAAATGAGTACCATTCTCATGATTGACATCAGTCACAGTATGATTCTGTATGGTGAAGACCGAATCACTCCTGCCAAAAAAGTAGCAATGGCTCTTGCAGAATTAATCACGACCCGTTATCCAAAAGATACTTTAGATATTTTGGTGTTCGGGAATGATGCGTGGACCATTGAAATCAAAGATTTACCTTATTTGAAAGTCGGACCATTCCATACCAACACAGTAGCAGGTTTACAACTAGCGATGGATTTATTGCGCAGAAAGCGGAATACCAATAAGCAAATTTTTATGATTACAGATGGAAAACCAAGCTGCGTGCGCGAACGTGATGGTTCTTATTATATGAACAGTAATGGTCTAGATGAGTATATTGTAGATAAGTGTTACAGTCAGGCGCAACAAGCCCGAAAACTGCATATTCCTATTACTACCTTTATGATCGCTAATGATCCTTATTTACAGAAATTTGTTAATCGATTTACCGAAGCCAATCAAGGGAAAGCTTTTTATACAGGACTTAAAGGCTTAGGCGAAATGATTTTTGAAGATTATGAAACAAACAGGAAGAAGAGGATTAAATAAGTTTTAAAGGGAGAAGAGAGCAGAATAAAGAGGATAGAATAAAGAGGATAGAATAAAGAGGATAGATTAAAGAGGATAGATTAAAGAGAATAGAATAAAAAATACAAAGACAATTGAAAAACATGAAAATAGAAAATATAAATACTTTAGGCGAACTAAAAGCATTAAGATACGAAAGCAAAAGTATCAAGGATGAATTAAGGAACAATCTGAGAGAAAGAATAAAATCAGGAAAACCGGCTTTTGAAGGTGTTCATGGTTTTGAAAACACCGTAATTCCAGAAATGGAGCGAGCCATTTTGTCCCGTCATAACATTAATTTGTTAGGCCTTCGTGGTCAGGCGAAAACTAGATTGGCGCGTAAAATGGTCGAATTATTAGATGAATATGTACCTTTTGTTGCGGGTTCTGAAATTAATGATGATCCATTTAGTCCAATTTCTCGTTATGCGAAGGATATAATTGAAAGCAAGGGAGATGCCACTCCAATTTCATGGTTGCACAGAAGTGACCGTTTCTCTGAGAAACTAGCTACCCCTGATGTTACTGTAGCCGATTTGATAGGGGATGTTGACCCAATAAAAGCCGCTAATTTAAAGCTGTCCTATGCGGATGATCGTGTGATTCATTTCGGGATGATCCCAAGAGCGAACCGTTGCATTTTTGTAATTAATGAACTACCTGATTTACAGGCTAGGATTCAAGTAGCATTGTTTAATATTCTACAGGAAGGAGATATTCAAATTCGTGGATTTAAATTGCGTATGCCGCTGGATATGCAGTTTGTTTTTACCGCAAACCCAGAGGATTATACAAATAGAGGAAGTATTGTAACACCTCTTAAAGATCGAATAGGCTCTCAAATATTGACGCATTATCCTGAAACGATAAAAATTGCAAGAACGATTACAGAACAAGAAGCTAAACTGAACGCATTTCAAAACGAGATGGTGCATGTGCCTTCATTGGCAAGAGACTTGTTAGAACAAATTAGTTTTGAAGCTCGTGAAAGCGAATACATCGATAATAAAAGTGGCGTAAGTGCCAGATTGAGCATCACTGCTTTTGAGAATTTATTGAGCACTGCTGAACGAAGAGCATTGAAATCTGGAGACGATAAAACAACAGTGCGATTGTCTGATTTTATGGGTATTATTCCTGCGATTACTGGTAAAGTAGAATTAGTATACGAAGGAGAGCAGGAGGGAGCTGCTGCCGTAGCCCAAAATCTTTTGGGAGCTGCGATTAAAACTTTTTTCCCGGGTTATTTCCCCAAAATTGAAAAACTGGAAAAACCAGACGAGAAAACAGCTTATACAGATTTGATTGAATGGTTCTTTGCCGAAAGTGGTTTTGAATTATTAGATGATTGTTCTGATGAGGAATACAGTAGAATTCTGGGAGCTATTGTGCCTCTGGAAATTTTACTAAAGAAATACCAACCGGGTTTAGAAAAAGAAGATCGATTATTTATGAAGGAGTTTATTCTTTGGGCAATGGTCGAACACAAAAAACTGAGTAAAGATAGAATGGAAGACGGATATCAGTTCAAGGATACCTACGGAAGTTATATCAGTAAACTTTAAAACACAGTCTACTGTTATTATTTAATAGCGCTTAGAAAATAATTTCTAAGCGCTATTTTTTTTTAATTAAAGCTATAATAGTACCAGTATGTCAGATGTGGTAGAATATATACTACCTTGGGACGGTTGACCGTACTTGCGGTTACTGAAAACCTAATGGAAAATAGCTTTGAAGCTTTGATTACTACTTATATTGATAATAAAGTAGGTATATCTGAAAATTTTTTAAGTGATGATTTGGCAAACAGCTTAAAGCAAAATTTAATAGCACTAAACCAACAAGACTTATTGATTGCTGCGGGAACAGGAAACTCACAAGCTATAGTTTATGATAATGCCGTTCGTAGTGATTCTATTTTTTGGCTTGATAAAAAAAACAACAATGCATCTGAAAATGCTTTTTTTGAACAAATTGAGGCCTTTATAAGTTATTTAAATGAGAGTTGTTTCACAGGTATTACTGGTTATGAATTTCATTATTCATTGTATGAGAAAGGCGATTTTTATTTGCCTCATTTGGATCAGTTTCAAAATAGTCCAAGTCGAAAATATTCGATGATTAGCTATTTGAACAGTAATTGGCAGCCCAGTGATGGAGGAGAATTGTTAATTCAGCAAGAAAAATTCAATCAGAAAATCACACCTATACAAGGCAAAACAGTTTTCTTTAAAAGTGATGAGTTACTTCATGAAGTCTTAGTGACTCAAAATACCCGAATGAGCATTACAGGCTGGTTAAAATGTGATTAGTATTTTTTTGAAACAAGCTTTAATTTATCCTTTCTAGCATTAGAGACAATCTATTGGCTTCATTTTCTAGTTGATCAACTTCTCGTCCCCACTTTTCTATCTCATTTTGGATTAGGAGAATCTGCTCTTCTTTGGTCGTTGCGGGACGTAACAATTTAAAATTTTCGGCATCAGATAAATTGTTTTTAGCTTCAGCTAGCTTCTCTTTATCATCGATAAGCAAGATCTTGATTTCAGAAAGACAAATAGTAATGGAATCTTTTCTTCTTTTGTTATTATTTTCAGTTTCTATTCTTTTTTGTATTTCTTGTTGAATGCGTTGCTCATTAGATTCTTTTTGTTGTAGCTCAACTTGTACGTTACCAAACTCTGTTTGCTTATTTTTCAGGTCTAATTCATTTCTTTTATTATTCTGAATAATAGTAAGAATAAAAACGGTTATCATTATAGCTGAAAAACCTAGCGCATAAAAGAAATAAGCTTTCGTGAGCCCAAAAACAGTTATTCCTTTTTTTGTTGGTTTTACTTGTGGAGGGAAAGTCGCTTTTTTCACAGGAACTACAATTTCTGTGAAAAAAGGTTTAAACTCCGCAAAGTCAATTGCATGTTTCCATTCGTCCATACCTTGAGACCAGACTAGTGTGTTTTCTTTTATTTGTTGGGTTTTTAATTCCTCAAGCGTAAAAGGTCCAGCATTTTCATTGCCGTTATTGATGTAATAGGTTCTCATTTTTAGGCTACTATTTTCTATGCAAAAGTAGGATGAAATTTTATAAAAAGCTGTCTGAGTTTGATTTATTTAGGTATGGTTCTTTGAAACCCTAATTCGTTTTTTTCTATAGATTATAACAGGTTCAAACAACTTATTTATCTCTGTAATTGGTATTCTAGTTCAGTAAAAGACGATGCTATAAGCTTGAAAGTGGTTGATTAACTAGAATCGGTTATAGTTCCTAAATATAGCTTGACAATATGAAAAGAAATAGAGCGCCGTTTATGGGTCTTGTATATATTGTCTTTCAGTTTGTTTGCCGCGCTGCTTTTATAAATTTAGCCATATACTCTTGTTATAAAATTACCTTTGAGAAATGCAATAGGATCAATCTGACTTTGTAAGATAACGCCATGAGGGTTCGTTTCAAGTAGTAATTGAGCTACTTGCGCTAAAGGTGCCGCTGTAGTTGTTTGTATGGCTCTCAGTTTGTGATTTCCGACTTTTTGCGGAAGTATAGTTTTTGCTATCTCTCTACGACGCAAAACACCCTCAATATCTTTGCCTTCAACGGCAGCGTACAATATAATTTGGTCATCCTCAACGTGTGGAATTGCAATTTCCATTTTGTGCTGAAGTTTTTGAATGGCAGTTGATTTATCGTCTGTAGTATTAATTTGTTCTTCTATCCAAGCATAATGTCCTGGAAAGCGTAAAGTTTTATAATCAAGTATGCCAACTTTACCTTTTAATGCATCAGGCAAATCGGCAGCTCCTCCTGAAGTCAGATCTTCTTCGTAAGTAATACCATCAATTATAATAGTCGCCCTTTCAGAAAGGGAAGGAAGTGTTGTTTTGTTGTAATCGCGCAGTACGATGGTATCTTTCAAATATTCAGTTGCTACTCCTATGGGGCTCCAAGTAAAACCATAGTAATGAGGCGCAACAGCATGCTTGGTTAGCGCACCAACTTTAAACTCTAGTGTATGAACTGAGTTGACTCTATAATCACTACAAAATTGCTGGAACAAGCCATGGGCTAACAAGTCAATATAACCTGGGGCTAAACCTGTTTGAAGTACGAAACCTGTTTTGGCATCAGACGCTAATTTCATTATTTTTTCAGTTTCGTCTACATATTCAGTTAGATTGGCGTAATGCATTCCATAATCTTTGGCGAACTGTGCTATTTTAGGAGCCTGACTACCAGGAAGACAGTCAAGAATGATATCTCCTTTAAGGAATAGCTTTTGCATTTCGTCAGTAAGTCCATTTTCTGGAAGAAGAAAGGCTTTTATTTCCCCTTTTTTAGTGCTGCCTTCTTCAATCCATCGTGATACTTTCTGTGCTTTTGAAAGTGTTCGGTTACCGATGAAAAGGCTTGGGGTAACCTCGCTCCATTCCATGAACAATAAGCCAACGGCTTCGGCAATGCCGCCCGCTCCAGCGATAATAATATTGAAGTGTTTTTTCATATGCTTAAAGATAGTAAAAAAAAACGATAGCTATCTGGCTTACTGTTAATGTATTAAACGATTCTATAGCATCGGAATATTATTTAAGAAATCGCAAAAGTTATCTTTAGTATTTGATAAAGACGAATTAGTATTCAGTTAGCAATATTAATACGCATGAAAATATCTAAATCTACGAGTTCTTTAATTTTGGCTTTCGTTATATAAAGTCTAGGAGCTTGTCGTTAAAGGGACTTCTAATTTTCTCAGTATCGAATATAATTTTGGTTTGCTAATGAAGTTAAATAAGTCTTTTTAAGATTTTTGCTGCTGTAATGGCATTATACTTTTTTTAACTTAAAACTGAAAATAAATAAATTGTTCACCGCTACCTTGTGCAATAGCAACTAAGAAAAACATGATAGCCCAGATAACTGCCAATGATATTGGAGATATTTTTTTTGAAACGGCTTCAACCGATGTGTTTCTCATAAACCAGTGGGATAAAAAAAGTATTGCTATAATGACGCCTACTTGTAAAATATCAAAAGAACCTAGAACTTTTTCTCCTTCGGGATTTAAATAAAACATAGAGCCTATAATATTCAGGGCAGTTTTAAAATTGTTAGCTCTAAAAAACACCCAAGTGATATTTACACATGTGAATGTCGTAAATGCAACAAAAATACCGTTCCGTGCAGTTATTTTAAAAGGTAAATAGTGTCGCTGCATTCTTTCTAATATAAGATAAGTTCCGTGTAAGCCTCCCCAAACAATATAGGTCCAAGCTGCACCATGCCAGAGTCCGCCCACGAGCATGGTGATCATAAGGGCACTATACATTCTTACTATTCCATTACGATTTCCACCCAATGGAATATATAAATAATCGCGTAACCATGATGATAAGGTAATGTGCCATCGTTTCCATAAATCAGCAAAACCTAAAGAGCCATATGGGTATTTAAAGTTGTCGGGTAAAATAATACCTAACATTAACGATATCCCGATGGCGCAGGTTGAATAACCAGCAAAATCAAAAAATATTTGACCAGAAAAGGCTAAAGTTCCCATCCAAGCATCCCAAAAATTTAAAGTTTTATCTGCATCATATACTTTTTCAACCGCATCTGACAGTAAGGTGTCAGCCATCACCACTTTTTGAAAAAGACCTAAAGTCAGTAAAAACAAACCCCAGATGAATTGATTTACAGTTGCTCTTTTTTCTTCATAAAATTGCGAAATTAAATCTTGTGCTCTTACGATAGGACCAGCCACTAATTGCGGAAAAAATGTAACATATAAAGCAAAATCTAAAAACGTTTTTGCGCGTTCACTTCGTTTTAAATACATATCGATTGTATAAGACATGGTTTGAAACGTGTAAAAGGAAATACCCATTGGTAATATGATATTCATTGGTTGAGAATGAAAATCATAACCAAATGAATTTACTACAGTATTGAAATTTTCCAGAAGGAAATTACGATATTTAAAAAAGGTTAAAAAGCCTAAGTTAACTACCAGACTTAGTAATAACCACAATTTTCTTTTATGTTGATTCTCCTCGGTAGCCAATTTTTTTCCTGTAACCCAATCAACAACTGTCGAAATCCATAGTAAAAGAACTAAAGGAGGGTTCCATAAACCATAAAAAATATAACTAGCAAAGAGCAGCATGCGTTTTTTGTTGGTCCAATTAAATACTTTTGAATAATATAGAGCTATAACTATAATTAAAAATAAGACAAAACTTAGTGAGTTGAATAGCATTATTAGTTGGTTTTTAGATTAGTTAATGCGCCATCAGCTTTCATTATTCTTATAAGTTCTATTGTGAAATACTTAGCATCCTTAGCTGAAAGATGCGATTCTTCCGGACATTTGAGATCTTTAATTTGGTCATAATCTTCAAAATGGTAACTTCTCACCTGAGCTTTTTTTACTAAATCATCCCAGAAATAAGCCCTAGGGACTCCCATGCTTTCTCCTATTCTTACACCACCACTTGAAGGACATCTCACCAAAATTACTTGACCACCGCGAGCTTTAAATGTTTTTAAATCATTTAAAAAGAAAGCCATTGTCGCGGCTTTATCCGGAGGTGGTCCAGCTGCTGCGGTTTTCATTAAAAACTGCCATACCTTAACCACAGAATTTGCATATGCCGTATCTGTAACTGTAATCTGCTTCATGACGTTATTTCTGTCTTCTGCAATTTCGCCAAATTCATGAAATGGTGGCATCGGGTCGAGGACACGATTTCCTATATTTATTTTACCCAGTAACTCTTTTAACTTTATGCCGTCAACCCCTTGGTCATCACTTAAAAAAGCGAAGGTTTTTTGAAGAGGCAGGGATAACATATGGTTTGAAATCTGAGCATAGGTTCTTTTTTGATAGTAGTCGACTTTTGATTGAGGCCATTCCCAAGGCTGTGCTTTAGGAAAAGTAGTTGAAAAAAACAAACCCGGCGTAACGCCTACTACAATTGTCCCGTTAAACTTAGTATTATTCACAACATCATGAAATATTGGCAATGGAGAACTACCAACAGATGCTAATTGAATAGGGCGAATGCCCGTTTCGGCTTCCCATTCATTTAACTGTATGTCAAAAAGCACTCTAGAGGAACCCATAAGAAGAGTCTTTTTGTTACTAGCTTTTTCTACCCTACTTCTTTGTGCCGCCCATAAAGCTTCGTTGTCATTTAATGTTGGGTAGAAGCCTTGAGAACGCCAGTAGAGCTCCCAGGCACCAATGCTTATGATACTTAGTATAATAGCAATGATTAAGGTTTCTTTTAGTTTCATGATTAGGTAATGTTCAGTAAAAATGTGTTATTATTTCTCTTTCGTGCAAATACTTAATAACTAGCAGGGGAGGCCTAGGTAACGTAACACAACTTGTTTTGTGTTCACTGTATTGAAAAACATAATTTTAGTAGGAATTATTATGCTAATATAGATTTTTTTTTGATATTTTAATTAATATATTTTTAATAACAATTAAATGCGGGGTAAAGCCAATACAACTTACTGAAATTCTTATCCGAACGAGGCAAAATATGGCTAGTCGCTTCTATTAATAAAATGCTATCAAAACAAGCTTTAATATATAGGCATAAAAAAGCCCTATTTTAATGGGCTTTGTGTTTAGTTATTTACGACGGGTTACTTTCCGATACAGAAGTTTGCAAATATATTTCCTAGCAATTCGTCATTTGTAACTTGTCCCGTAATCGTTCCGAAGTGATACAAGGCTTCCTTGATATCAATAGCCATCAGGTCACTCGAGAGCTCTGTTTCCAGTCCGTATTTCACTTTTTGGATTTCGTCTAACGCTTTCAACAGCGAGTCGTAATGTCTCGTATTTGTGACTATTGTCTCGTTGTTGCGCAAGGCTCCGGTATTTACAAAAGAAAGCAATTGGTCCTTCAGTTCTTCGATACCAATATTTTCTTTGGCACTTAAAAATAGTTGTTTCAAGTTTAATATTTCTAGCCCTTGTTGCAGTAATTCTAGTTCATCTGTTTGTAACTGGTCGATTTTATTGGCAACTATCAAAATTTGTTTTAGCGGATATTTGTTTTTAATTTTTTCAATTTCAATTATGGATTCTGATCCTGAAACCTGAAACTTTAAGCTATCCATGAGGTAGATAACTAGTTGTGCTTGTTCTATTTTCTCAAAAGTTTTTTTGATACCAATACTTTCCACTATATCTTTCGTTTCGCGGATTCCCGCGGTATCAATGAATCTAAAGCCAATACCTCCTATAACCAATTCATCTTCAATCGTATCGCGCGTAGTTCCCGCAACTTCTGAAACGATGGCTCGTTCTTCATTTAATAGCGCATTCAATAAGGTAGATTTCCCCACATTGGGTTCACCTACAATAGCCACAGGAATACCGTTTTTGATTACGTTTCCTACAGCGAAGGAATCGATAAGTCGTTTGAGGACAAACTCGATTCTGTTTAATAATTCATGAAATTGTGTACGGTCGGCAAATTCGACATCTTCTTCCGCAAAGTCCAGTTCCAATTCGATAAGTGAGGCGAAATTCAATAACTCTTCACGCAATTTGGCTATCTCATTCGAGAAACCACCACGCATTTGTTGCATGGCAATTTGGTGCGAGGCTTCATTGTCGGAGGAAATCAAATCGGCTACTGCTTCCGCCTGTGACAGGTCGAGTTTTCCGTTAAGGAAAGCCCTTAGCGTGAATTCACCGGGATCGGCCATACGGCATCCTTTGCGAAGTAATAACTGAATTATTTGTTGCTGAATATAGGTTGAGCCGTGACAGGATATTTCGATTGTGTTTTCGCCCGTATAGGAATTAGGTCCTTTGAAAATGGAAACCAGTACTTCATCTAAGGTTTTGGTATCATCCATAATATGGCCTAGATGTAAAGTATGGGTTTTTTGCTTTAGTAAATCTTTGTTTTTAATGGACTTAAAAACACTGTTGCCGATGGTAATTGCTTCGTTTCCGGAAATTCTGATTACCGCTATGGCTCCTGCTCCTGAAGGTGTAGCCAATGCTACTATTGAATCGTTATATAACATATTTTTATTCTAAGCTGCAAAGGTAGTGAATCTCAAGAAGTATCTATTTTTTAATAGAGGCCCTTTTTTAGTATCAAAAAAACAAATTTAAAGCTCGGATCATTTTGGTTTTTATATTGTAATTATACTTAAGCACAAATGGGATATTCTTGAAGGCTTGTTTGTATCGGGTTATGGTGCGAAATCTCAATATGATAGAGATATTGCAATTTTAGCAATTCACAGCGATTGAGGTTAATATAGAATAAAAGACTTATTTTTTTAAAAAACTACTATTTAAACGCAACAAATAATGTGTATTAAGTTGATAATTATCGTTTTAATAGCGTAACTTTAGTAATCTGTTTGATAATGTATCACCTAAAACTTTTGTAAGATGAAAAGAATATTATTCCCAACCGATTTTTCCGAAGTGGCCACAAATGCATTTTTACACGCCCTAGAATTTGCAAAAATAGTTCAAGGAGAGCTTGTTTTGTTGCATACATTTGAACTTCCTGTATTCGACAATCAGTTTTTTCCGGAAAATTATTTGGTCATTTATGAATCTGTCGAGTTGTCGCAATTTGATATGTTTAAAGATGAAATTCCTAAACTTAGAGCTATTGCTGAGAAACATAATTTACAGAAAATCAAAATGACACATCGACTTATGGATGGTAATTTGATTTATAATATTAACAAGGCAATCAAAGAGGACAAGATAGATTATGTTGTTATGGGAACAGAAGGAGCTTCGGGATGGTCTGCTTTTTTTTCCGGCACTAATACGGGAGCAGTTCTTACAGATGTCGAAGTACCACTTTTATGTATTCCGCTTGAAGCAAAGTTCAAAAAAACAAAAAGAATTGGTTTTACCACTAGATTTCGAGCTAAAGATAAAAAAGCCTTGAAAAAAGTATTGGAAATAGCAAAATTAGCTGGTGCTGACATCAAATGTCTCTATGTGAAAACGGATACATCTGACGTTACCAAAGATATTGTTAAAAAATGGGAGAAAGATTTTGAAGATGAACCAATTGAGTTTTTTGTGATTACTAGTAACGAGGTTAAAGAAACCATTTTAGATTTTATCTTATATCAAGAAATCGATGTTTTAACAATGCTTACTTATAAAAGAAGCTTTTTTGAGGGAATATTCCATCCCAGTTTGACCAAGAAATTTGCCAATAATTTTGATGTGCCGATTTTGGCCATTCCCATCGATTAATTGATTTTGAGTTTTATCAGAAAATTATACTGCTTATTCTAATAGCTTATTTATTTGTCTAACGCTATATTTGTATTTCATTAAATTAGGATATGGAAATATACAGCACTAGGGCCAAAAGTTATTCGGGACAGTTGAATAAAATCAATAAAAAATACAATAGTGTCAGTTTCTTAAGACTGATAAGTATTTTGCTTTTTCTGGGCTCCCTTTACTTTTATATGAAGGGAAACGAAACAATATTCTTGATACTCGCCGCTTTCCTTTTTATGGGATTTATATTTTTAATGCAATTCCATTCCAAATTATTGTTTAAAAGGAAAATAAAAGAGGCATTAGTAAAAATCAATGAAGATGAGATTTCGTTTTTAGATAAAAATTCAATACCCTTTGAAAACGGAATCGAATTTAATGATTTCCATCATCCTTACGCTTATGACCTAGATATTTTTGGAGATTATTCATTATTTCAAAGTCTAAACCGGACGGCCACTTTTATTGGAAAGAAAACGATGGCAAAGCAACTACTTGTTTTGTCCGCTTCCGAAGATATTTTAGACAATCAAGTTGCCGTAAAAGAGCTTTCGGCAAAGTTGGAATGGCGTCACGAATTTTTGGCTTTGGCAAAAATCACTAATGATACTAAATCGAGTTACGAAGCATTATTAAAATGGAGCCGATACAATAGTGCGTCGTTGCCTAAATGGAGTATTTTTATCTCTTACGCTAGTCCTTGTTTATTTGTATTGCTTTTTCTAAGCTATCTCTTTAGTTCAAGTCTTATTTTACTTAACTGTTTGTCTTATTTATTTGTTTTTAATCTAATAGTTTTGGGGACGCTTCTAAAGCGAATCAAAATAGAAATAGCAAACTCTACTAACATTGATAAAGTTATTGGTAATTACGGCTTGCTGCTTAGTAAAATTGAAGAAGAAAATTTTGAATCTTCAAAATTAATATTTTTGCAGCAAAAACTGAAATTCAAAACAGCCAACGCGAGTATTCATCTGAAACAATTGTCAGCCTTGTTTTCTAAAAACGATACGATTGCAAATTTCGTAACGGCTGTATTATTTAACGGAACTTTTCTTTTTAACCTACATGTCTTGAAAGGTTTAATCGAATGGAAGAAAGAGCATGCATCAGCATTAGAAGAATGGTTAGAAGTTATAGGAGAATTCGAGATGTTAAATAGCTTAGCTAATTTTTCTTATAATAATCCAGCGTTTGCTTTTCCAACATTAAATTCTGATTCTAAGATTGATTTTTCAAACCTAGGGCACCCATTATTAAATGCAAATACTAGAGTTGATAACAATGTCAGTTTTCATCCAGAGTCATTTATGATACTGACGGGTTCTAATATGTCTGGCAAAAGCACTTTTCTTCGGAGTTTAGGGGTCAATATGGTTTTGTCAGGAATGGGGTCGGTTGTTTGTGCTAGTGCGGCTACCGTGCATCCTTTACCTATTTTAGTTTCGATGCGATTATCTGATTCCTTATCGGACAGTGAATCGTATTTTTTCGCAGAGGTAAAACGACTAAAACAAATTATGGATGAACTGGAATTGAACCCGGCTTTTGTTTTACTGGATGAAATTTTGAGAGGAACAAATTCAGATGACAAAAGAAACGGTACGATCGAAGTGATCAAAAAGGTGATTGGAAAAAAAGCGATAGGAGCAATAGCTACTCATGATATAGAAGTATGCTTAACAACAGATGAATATCCAGATGTTCTCACTAATAAATGTTTTGAGGTCGAAATTCATAATGACGAATTGAATTTTGACTATAAACTTCGCGACGGCATTTGTAAAAATAGAAGCGCCACTTTCCTGATGAAAAAGATGGGGGTGATTTAGCAAGTGAGTTTCTTTTTACAAGAAAAACTTAATTTGGTGTAAAAGCAAAAGAACCGCAATTTCAATTAGAAATTGCGGTTCTTTTAAATATATAAATGGTTTGGTTAATAGCGTATTTACATAAAAGGCCAAGCTTTATATTCGATTATCAAAAATCAAATAACACAATTTGATGTTAGCTATTAAGCATTACTGGCATTACTAACATAGTAACTGTTTCACCATCTTCTAGTCCGTCAACGGGAGTAAGAATTCCGGCTCTGTTAGGTAGCGACATTTCAAGCATAATCATATCAGACTGCAGGTTGGTTAACATTTCTGTAAGGAAACGCGAGTTATAACCTATTTGCATATCATCCCCTTGATAGTCACAAGTCAATCTTTCTTCCGCTTTATTGGAGTAATCGATATCCTCTGCAGAAACGTTCAATTCAGCACCGGCAATTTTTAAACGAATTTGGTGTGTAGTTTTATTAGAAAAAATAGCCACACGACGTACAGAACTTAAGAATTGAGAACGGTCTATCATTAGTTTATTTGGGTTCTCTTTTGGAATAACCGCCTCATAATTTGGGTATTTCCCATCAATCAAACGACACATCAATATATAATTGTCAAATGAGAACGTAGCGTTCGAATCGTTGTATTCTATTTTTACCTCTGCATCTGAAGCAGAAAGGATATTTTTTAAAATAGTCAAAGGTTTCTTTGGCATTATAAAATCAGCGACCTGAGATGCTGTAACATCTGTACGGGCATATTTTACTAATTTATGTGCATCAGTTGCTACAAAAGTTAATCCTTCTGGAGAGAACTGGAAAAACACACCTGACATTACGGGACGTAAATCATCATTACCTGCAGCAAAAATTGTTTTGCTTATGGCCGTTGCTAAAACATCAGCAGGTACTAAAGTGACAGACGGTTCTTCTAAGTTTACTGCTTTTGGAAACTCATCACCAGGAGCATAAGCTAAAGCATATTTTCCTGAATTGGAACTAATTTCAATTGTACTATTCTCTTCAACTGTAAAGGTTAGCGGTTGCTCAGGGAAAGTTTTAAGTATCTCTAAAAGCAGTTTTGCAGGTACCGCAACACTTCCTTGACTTGTGGAATCTATAGCCAAGCTTGCCGACATCGTTGTCTCTAAGTCAGAAGCAGAAACTGTTAATTCATTATTGTTTAATTCAAAAAGGAAGTTGTCCAAAATGGGCAAAGTATTGCTGCTGTTGATAACATTACCTAAAACTTGTAACTGCTTTAATAAGTACGAACTCGATACTATAAATTTCATCTGTCTAATTTTATTTTTTTGAGGTATCTATTTTAGTTTATTTGTAAAACATAATACATTTTACAAATATATTGTAAACTATTCGAGTATTGAAACTTTTTTATTAACATCTACTTAGCGTATTTTCTTTTTCGGAGGTAGCTAAAAAGAAAGCCAAAAAGAGCCAAAATTAGAATTGGAAGTCCGATAGTTATGACCTGCGTCAGGCTATAGTTTTCATATACTTTTTCCTTATCTAATAAAGCCAAATCCAGATCCTTGCTTCGAATGTTAATAAGTCCGGTATCGTCCAGTAAATAATTTACGCAATTTAATAGGAAATCCTTGTTGTCATATAAATTACCGGATCTTTGATCATAGCCTAATTCTACTGGCTGATAGTTTTTATCTAATTGATTTTTGATCACATCTCCATCAGAAATTACGATCATTTTATTTTTTACACCTGTAGCTTCAAAACTCTTTTGGTCAAACGACAATACTCGGTTTTCAAAAACGGAATTGAACGGACCTTCAAGTAAAATAGCAAGAGGGATATTTCCAGTATTAATGTAATGATTTGGACTCGTTTCTTCAGCCACAATATCCAAATTAACTTCGACAGGCGTACCTATCTTTTTTGAATATTTGGAAGTTTTTAAAAGAACGGTTTTCTTGATTCCGTTTTTTAAAGTGTCGATAGGGTTTGCAAAATCGAATTTGATGCCGCCAAGATTCTTTACTATTGGATGTGTACTTACTGGATAAACCAGAGGGGCGAATTTCCAGTTGAATTCCTGGTATTGTGTTGCACTGCCTTGTTCTCCAGTAGCCAATTTTATCAGGCTTCCTTGCTCATCTTTAACGATATCAGGATTAATGCGGAAGCCGTACTTAAAGAACATATCGTTTAGGTTCAAATCTCGTGGGTAGGCCAAAGTTGATCCAGAAGAATTGTACAGACTATCCATTTCTGCGGACACTTGATCTACGAGCCAAAGTGTTTTTCCGCCATTAATAATAAATTGGTCCAAAACTTGTTTTTCGGAATCCGAGAATGTTTCCGTTGGTTTCGCTATGACGGCTAGATCATACTTTTCTAAAGCTTCTAAACTGGCGGTTGGGTTTTTGGCTACCGAATCCAAGGTAAAAGGTCCAATATGATAACTTTCTCTTATTTGCAAAAGGAATTTAGCCATGAAAACATCTTGTAGCTCCCCATTTCCTTTGATCACCGCAATCTTTTTTTGCTTGTTTGTAGTGATTTTGTTCAGAGCATCGGCGATCGAATATTCAAGATTTTGAACGGAACCAATCACTTTCTCGGTTGTCGAAGCGCCCATTTTGTTTTTTAGCAAAGGGATATTCACTTCTTTGTCATGATAGGTAGCAATGGCCCACGGAAAAACCATGGCTTGAGATTGCTTTCCCTTGTCATCCACAGTTATATTTACGGGTGTTAGCCCTTTTCTATATAAATCTTTGATGTTGTCCATGCTTGAGTTTTCGTTTTCCAATGGATCAACAAATGTAAAAACGATGTTTCTATTGTAGGACTGGAATTCTTCGAGCAATTGCTTTGTTTCCTGCTGCAATCTCTTAAATTCAGGGGGCAATTCCCCCTGCATGTATATTTTTATGGCCAAAGGCTCTTTTACTTGCTCAATGATTTTTAAAGAAGTGTCTGAAAGTGTATATCTTTTATCCGAAGTTAAATCGAAACGATGAAAAAACGTATTTCCAATTCCATTGGCAATCAATAAAACACCAATGGTCAGGATTAAGTTTTTTAAGTTACTTTTCTTGATGGCTACCATTATAATTTCAAAGATTTAAGTTTGTAAACGGTAAGCGAAAGGAACAAAACTGTTAGGCTTACAAAATAAAGAATATCTCTGGTGTCGATCACCCCACGCCCCATGCTTTTAAAATGATCTTGCATTCCTAATGCTGTAATCATAGTGGAGTAAACGGGTGAGATTGACGCAAGACCATCGAACCCAAAATAGAAAAAGAAGCACATGAATACGGAAATGATAAATGCGACAATTTGATTATCAGATAGGGCAGAAGTGAAAATCCCAATTGCTGAATAGGCGCCAATAAGGAATAATAATCCAAAATAGGAACCAATCGTGCTCCCCATATCAATATTTCCTTCGGGCATACCTAGTCTTGAAATTGCCACAACATAGATAAATGTGGGTATGATTGCCATTACAATTAACAAGAGGGCTCCAAGGAATTTTCCGTTTACAATTTCCCAAATACTCAAAGGTTTTGTTAATAGTAGTTCGAGGGTGCCTTGTTTTTTCTCGTCAGAAAAACTGCGCATGGTGACTGCAGGAATTAGGAAAATCAGGATCCATGGCGACAAGCTAAAAAATGGGGTCATATCAGCAAATCCGCTATCCAGGATGTTATATTCTCCTTTAAAAATCCAGAGAAATAATCCATTGAGAATAAGAAACAGTGCAATAACCAAATAACCTATGGTAGAACCAAAAAACGATTTGATTTCGCGTAATAAAATGGTTTTCATATTTTTGTTTACTGTTTGAAATGTTTAAGGTTTAACTTTTGAGCTTTAAATTTCAAATTAATAGTTTATTTTAAACTTGCTAATTTGTCCACACTCCAAGCTTCGGGCTTATCGTTAAATAATTTTTTTGTGAATGACCAGACTGCAGTAAAGAGTTCCGATTTTCTATAATTTTCCAAATCTTCTTCAGTTTCCCAATAACTGTAAGTAAAAAACACACTTTTATTTTTTTTGTCTTGGTATAATTCTAAAAAACGATTCCCTGGAGCGTTTCTTATTTTTTCTTTTACTGATTCAAAATTTTCCATGAAAGCAGGAATGTTTTCTTCGTGAAAACTCATTTTTACTATTCGTACAAACATTTTCTATTTTTTTAAGTACCGAGGTCACAAGTTTTTTCACAAAGCCTCTAAGCTGATTTATTGTTTATTTTATTTCTAAAATTTTAATTCTTAAATTGAATTGAAACCACATCTTGATAATTTAACCCCAACAAGCTATTTGCTGAACCTACCTTTGAAGGGTTGCTTCTGAAAATCGCGATTTCTAGAAAACCAGCTTCATTAAAAATCGCCAATTTTTCCCCTTCATAATTCTTAATTGGATATTTATCAGAGCTTGCTATTGCTGAATAACTGGGTAAAATGGTTTTGATATTTTTGGTTTTCATCAAAATCTCGTATGGGCGCCCTTTGGCCACCTCCACGAATTGTTTTTTTGTAATATTAGTTACTACATTACCAAAATGGTCTATATAAATGACATGGCCTTTGAGCATATTATTGTCAACTGAAGTTCCTGCTTTCAATTCAAATACCTGCTTAATACTATTTATTTCTCTACCAATCACGTTTAATAAGCCGCCCTTAGCGATATGACAAGCTACTTTTACAAAAACATCCATGCCAGTAGCATCACTTTGCAGACGATCATGAATGTTTATAGCAACTAACTTTTGGGGAACGATTTTTTGCGAGAGCATGCTTAAAATACCGTTATCTGCAGCAATAAAATAAGAATCATTCCATTGCATGACAATATGTTGGTTCTCTTTGTTCAATTCCATATCGACTCCAATTAGGTGAACTGTTCCTTTTGGGAAACTAGAAACAGCCGCTCCGATTATGTAACTTGCTTCTACAGTGTTAAATGGGTCAATATGATGCGAAATATCTATAATAGAAGCTGCAGGATACTCAGATAAAATTTTCCCTTTTAACGCACCTACAAAGTGGTCTTTCAAGCCGTAATCGGTCGTAAGGGTAATTATTGACATAAATTTTTTTGTAAATAGTGGTGTATTTTAAAACTAATTTTCATTAAATTTGAGAGATGCAAATCTAATAATAGTAAATTCAAAAAAGCAAAAAACAAAAAACAAATTCAAAATAAGTTAGGGGAATAATATTGTGGTTTAAAGCCCAAATACCTTAGATGTATTTATTAATTAATTTTATATAAAACTACAACATTTGAACGAAAGAATAATCGAGCTCATAGACATCGGTCCAAAAGAGTTTTGGGGCGCTCAAGACACTCATCTTGAAACAATTAAAAAATATTATCCAAAACTTAAGATTATTGCTAGGGGAACTACTTTAAAAGCTTTTGGTGAAAAAGAAATTCTTGACGAGTTCGAAAAACGTTTTCAACGCTTAATGCTTCACTTTACACGTTATAACACAATAGATAATAATGTGATAGAACGTGTTATTTTAGGTGATAATCAAGACGATAGAAGAACGCTCGTAAACGATAAAATTCTTGTTCATGGCGTAGGCGGTAAAATAATTAAAGCAATGACTCCTAACCAACAATTGTTGGTTGACGCCATAAACAAAAACGATATGGTCTTTGCAGTTGGTCCTGCAGGAACAGGAAAAACCTATACAGGGGTCGCTATGGCTATCAAGGCTTTAAAAGAAAAACAGGTAAAACGTATTATACTGACACGGCCCGCAGTTGAAGCTGGAGAAAATCTAGGGTTTCTACCTGGGGACATGAAAGAAAAACTGGATCCATATATGCAACCGCTTTATGATGCTTTGAGGGATATGTTGCCCAATGAGAAAATAGAAGATTATATTTTAAAAGGGATTATTCAAATTGCCCCACTAGCTTTTATGCGCGGAAGAACCTTGGATAATGCATTCGTGATTCTCGATGAAGCTCAAAACACCACGCACTCGCAAATGAAAATGTTTTTAACCCGCATGGGGAAAAGCGCAAAATTTATGGTGACAGGTGATCCGGGACAGGTTGATTTGCCAAGAAGAACCATATCTGGACTTAAAGAAGCTTTGTTGATTTTGAAAGATATTGAGGGCATTGGAATTATATATCTTGATGATAAAGATATAGTACGTCATAGATTAGTCAAAAAGGTTATCGATGCATATAAATACACAGAGAACCCAGATTAAACAACATAATCTGACTATGATCAATAAAATTAGACTAATTTTTTTTAAAGCATTGATTTATAGTAGTATAATAAAGAACGACCCCAACAGGGGTCGTTCTTTATTAATGAATAAATGTTTTTTTAAGATTGTTTACAATCGAAGTAGAATTTCTATAGTTAAAAATTAAAATTAGCAAAAAAATATAAATATTGAAAAATGTAATCATAACCGGAGCTTCGGGTGGAATTGGGAAAGATATGGCCTTACATTTTGCCGAAAACGGATGGAATGTTATTGCGACTATGCTTTGTCTGGAACACGGTAAAGAACTGCAAGGGAGAACAAATATTTCTTGTTACTTGATGGATGTAACTTCAACAGCTAGTATTACTGCGGCTAAGAAGAAAATATTGGAAGATTATAGAACGATAGATGTTGTTATTAACAATGCGGGAGTCGGGTACAGAAGTTTTGTCGAATTAGCGGAAGATGAAGAAATCAATAAGATAGTGGATGTCAATTGGCTTGGTGTGGTGAAAGTTTGCAGAGCGTTCATTCCGTTATTCCGGAGTCAGCAAAAGGGGCACTTTATAAACATCTCCTCCATTGCGGGTCTGGTGAATCTACCGTTAGGTAGCTTTTATCACGCGACAAAACATGCCGTTGAAAGCTTTTCGGAGTGTATGGCCTATGAATTGATTGACTTCAATATCAGTGTTTCAACAGTGCAATTTGGGAATACTCCTTCCAATTTTCAAAAAAACGTGGTTAAATCGGAGCGTTCTTCACTACTCTCGTACAATGTTTTAATGGATAGAATTAATTTGATATTGAAACAAAAGACTGCTAAAAACAAAGATTTAAAACCTCTTATTGTTAGTGAGTTACTTAAAATCGCACAGAGTCCTGCTAAAAATTTTAAAAGGGTTACTATCGGTTTTGATGCGAACAGTCTTAGTTTACTTAGGTCAAAAATGGGGTATCGCTTATTTGGAAGGTTAATCAGACAATCAGTTTTGAAATAAAAGTTGTTTAAGATAAATTTCATATTGCATATAATAATGAGATTATTAGTAACAGTTTCTTTTTAGAACAGTTTTTGCATTTATTAAACTATTCCTCAATTTTTGGGATTCTGTTTAAAATAGAATATTTTTGTATTTATTAAAAATTGATAAGAAAACGAAAGAAGTGAGAGATAAAATTAAAGTAGTAATTAGCGATTTAGATGGCACATTACTAAACAAGGAACATAAAATATCAGAATATACGAAAACAGTTTTTCAAGAACTTCACGCTCAAAACTATTTGATAATAATTGCAACGGGACGTCACCATCTTGATGCTATGCCTATTATTGAAGGTTTGGGCTTTCCACTTTATTTAGTTACATCTAATGGAGCCCGAATTCACTCACCGCAGAAAGAACTTCTTTTTTCTTTTGACATTGATGGCGAGTCCATAAAATCAGTATTGGATTTGGGAATAGATGCAGATATAACTACTGTGTTATTTAAGGAAAATGTATGGCAAACAAACAAACATAGCGAGCAGCTAAATAGTTTTCAAACAGAATTAAATTACTTGCCAGAAGTGGTAGATTTTAATACTCTGAAGGATCTCACTGCCATTAAAATGTTTTTTACACATAATAGACATTCAAAATTGATGGAATTGAGAGATCAAATTCTAAAAATACATCCGGATCTTTTTAGCCATGCATTCAGTTTGCCCCTTTGCTTGGAATTTATGGATAAATCAGTAGATAAAAGTGTTGCCATCGCCAAGATATTAGAAATTGAAAAATTTAATTTTGATCAGTCTATTTCTTTTGGGGATGGGTATAACGATGAAAAAATGTTGAATGCCACTGCCAAGGGTCTGTTAATGGGAAATGCTCCTGAGAGTTTAAAAAACAAACTTTTTCATCTTGAAGTGATAGCAATGAATTATGATGATGGGGTAGCAAAATATTTATCGGAGAAAGTTTTGTATGAAAATGTTTCTAATGTTTATTAATTCAAAAAGAAGAAATGTTTTTTTTATCGCTTTCAAATTGTATGTTTGTGTAAATTAAATCACACAAAACATGATTAAAAATATTTTTATACTTGCTTTTATATTCTTTACGGTATCAGGAATAAGTCAAGAACTGAGCTTAGATGAAATCATGAAAGGCGACTCTTTTATTGGAGTTCAACCTAGTAACGAACGTTGGTCCTTGGACGGAAAAAAAATATATTTTGAATGGAATCCTAATAATGAATTGGGAACAAGTACATACTTTTGGGAAAGGGCAATGCTGAAACCTGAATTGGCATCCTCTAAAGAAGCTTCTTTTTCCAAATTAGATTTTAAAGTAAAACCAAATGCTGACCTAGCCTTTTATATTGAAAAAGGGGCTTTATATTCTTATTCGATCCAAAATAAAACCGCAAAAAAATTACTGCAACAATCCAATTCTATTTCTACTTTACAATTAGGGAGAGATTCAGGAGTTTTATTCTTTACCCAAAACGAGAACTTGCAGCAGTTTGATACCAAGCAGGGAACAATTGTTCAGCTTACCAATTTTAAAGCAGGGAAAGAGAAGGATAAAGAAGTTGAAAAAGAGACTTTTTTAAATAATCAACAAAAAGAATTGTTTCAATTTGTGCGTGATCAGGAAGCAAAAAAGAATTGGAACAAGGATAAAGCTGATGAAAACAAATCAGACTTTCCTAAACCTTATTTTTATGGAAAAGAAGGTTTTGAAAGTTTGAAAGCAAATCCAAAAGGAACTTATGCTACTTTTAGACTTGTTGAAGTTAATGAAAGTAAAAGTGAAATAATGGAAAATTTCATTACAAAAGACGGATATAATAAATCCGTAAATACAAAAGAGAAAGTTTCAGCTTCAAATTTGACCAAATCAAAATTCGGAATTTATTCAATTGCCCAAGATTCGGTTTACTTTGTGGATTTTTCCTCACTGAGTCATATTCAAGACAAGCCAGAATATTATAATTCCTATGAGAATTTAAAAAATAAGGAAAAGGAAGATAAGTTAATTTTTGTTCAGGAACCTACTTATAATGAAAGCGGGTCTTATGCTGTTACCGAGATTAGAAGTCTGGATAATAAAGACCGGTGGATTGTCAAAATGAATTTGGAAACAGCTACTTTTCAAGAAATAGAACATCAGCATGATGAAGCTTGGATAGGAGGGCCTGGAATTCCTTCTTATGCTTATAGTTCAGGAACTTTGGGGTTTTTGAGTGATAACGAAACCATTTATTTTCAATCAGAAGAAACAGGTTATTCTCATTTATATACTTACAACCTTAAGACCAATAAGAAAACTCAACTTACAAAAGGAAATTGGGAAGTGAGAGAAGTGAAGCTCTCGGAAGATAAAAACAATTTTTATTTAACTACTAACACTTCGCACCCAGGAAACAGGGATTTCTATAAGTTAGATGTTTCGGGAGGTGAAATGCTACCAATTTTAACTAAAGATGGAGCTCATGAAGTTAGCATTTCTCCAGACGAAAGTACTTTGTTAGTGCGCTACTCCTATAAAAATAAGCCATGGGAATTATATATCGCAGCAAATAAAAAAGACGCTACATTAACGCCGATAACCCATTCTACAACAAAAGAGTTCCAAGAGTATTCTTGGCGAACTCCTGAAGTTATTACTTTTAAATCTCAGGACGGAACAAGTTTAAATGCAAGGTTATACAAACCCACATCAGGTAAAATGAATAATGCAGCAATTGTATTTGTCCATGGGGCTGGATACTTGCAAAACGCGCACAATTACTGGAGTAGTTATCACAGAGAATATATGTTCCATAATTTATTGACTGATTTAGGGTACACCGTTTTGGATATTGATTATAGGGGTAGCGACGGCTATGGACGTGATTTTAGAACGGGTATTTACCGTTTTATGGGTGGTAAAGATTTATCAGATCAGATAGACGGTAAAAATTACCTGGTTCAGAATATGGGCATAGATCCTAGTAAAGTTGGGCTTTATGGGGGTTCTTATGGTGGTTTTATTACCTTGATGGCAATGCTTACTACGCCAAATGAATTTGCTTCAGGAGCCGCTTTGCGTTCGGTAACGGATTGGGCACATTACAATCACGGATATACAGGAAATATTCTCAATTTTCCGGAAACCGATCCTGAGGCTTACAAAAAAAGCTCTCCAATCTATTTTGCCAATAATTTGCAAGGCAATTTATTGATGCTACACGGTATGGTCGACGATAATGTAGAATATAAAGATATTGTACGATTGTCACAGCGTTTTATCGAACTGGGAAAGAGAAATTGGAATTTATCCTCATTTCCAGTGGAAGCACACGGTTTTAAAGAAACGTATTCGTGGGTTGATGAATACAGCCGTATTCTTAATTTATTTAACAGTACCCTTCTTGAAAAAAAGAGTAAGTAAAAATATTTTTTTTTTAGTGAAGCTGTATGAAATAATTCTAAATTTGCATTTAGAAAAAAACAACACAATACAAGAGCAATAATGAGTAATACAATTACAACTACCGATTTTAATTTTCCAAATCAAAAATCTGTTTATCGCGGTAAGGTAAGAGAAGTTTACAATATCGATGATGAACTATTGGTAATGGTAGCTACGGACAGACTTTCAGCTTTTGATGTGGTTCTGCCAAAAGGGATCCCGTACAAGGGCCAAATTTTGAATCAAATTGCCACTAAATTCATGGAATTGACTCAAGATATAGTTCCAAATTGGTTAATAGCAACTCCGGACCCGAGTGTTGCGGTAGGTCATTTGTGTGCTCCTTTTAAAGTGGAAATGGTAATCCGTGGGTATCTTTCGGGGCATGCTGCTCGTGAATATGCACTTGGTAAAAGAGCTATTTGCGGAGTTCCCATGCCAGAAGGATTGAAAGAAAACGACAAGTTCCCAATGCCAATTATAACTCCTACCACAAAAGCGGATAACGGGCAACACGATGCTGATATATCAAAAGATGACATTCTTTCAAAAGAGATAGTGTCCGAGGAAGATTATTTGGTTTTAGAGAAATACACACGTGCTTTGTTCCAAAGAGGAACAGAAATTGCGGCGAGTCGTGGATTGATATTGGTGGATACTAAATATGAATTTGGCAAAACCAAAGAGGGATTGATTGTTTTAATTGATGAAATACACACTCCAGATTCTTCTCGGTATTTCTATTCAGAAGGATATCAAGAAAGACAAGATAAAGGAGAAGAGCAAAAACAATTATCAAAAGAGTTTGTGCGTCGTTGGTTAATTCAAAATGGTTTTCAAGGATTAGAAGGGCAACAAATCCCTGATATGAGTGATGAATATATTGAAACCGTTTCGGAAAGGTACATTGAATTGTACGAAAAAATCCTTGGTGAAAAATTTGTAAAAGCGGATATCTCAAATATCAATGAACGAATTGAGAAAAATGTTCTAGCATATTTGGAAAACAGATAAAATTGTTATTATACCACATAAAAAGAACCGCAATCCTTAATGGAATTGCGGTTTTTTCATTTATCGAAATGTTGCAAGTTATTTTTCTAATATTAAAGGTAGGTATACCTACTTATTAGTCATCTTGTATTTGTCAGAACATTTCTTTTTGAAGTCTTCTGTCGTTTGTTCTTTTGATTGCAATGCTATGAATTTATATCATAGATTTAATAAAACAAACCGCAATCCAAAACATGAATTGCGGTTTGTTAGACCATATATGTTGGAGCATTTGCTCCCGATATTATTTAAAATAAGAAAAAGTTTCGTTGTTTTCCAATTTCAATAGTGTCTCATATATTAGTTTAATAACATTTTCTACATCATCACGATGTACCATTTCAACCGTCGTATGCATGTAACGTAAAGGAAGTGAAATCAAAGCTGAAGCCACGCCACCATTACTGTAAGCAAAAGCGTCAGTGTCAGTTCCAGTAACACGGGAAGAAGCTAAGCGTTGGAAAGGAATTTTCTTTTCCTCGGCAGTATCCAAAATTAATTCTCTAAGGTTATTTTGAACAGCGGGAGCATAAGTAACAACAGGACCTTTCCCAATTCTTGTTTCTCCTTCAACTTTCTTATCAATCATTGGAGTAGTGGAGTCATGACATACGTCTGTAACAATTGCCACGTTCGGCTTGATAGTTTTCGTGATCATCTCGGCACCACGCAATCCCACTTCTTCCTGAACGGAATTAGTGATGTATAACCCAAATGGAAGTTTCACTTTGTTCTCATGCAGCAAACGCGCTACTTCGGCAATCATAAAACCACCCATACGGTTATCGATAGCACGACAAACAAATTTGTTTTCATTTAGAATCATGAATTCATCAGGGTAAGTAACAACACAACCCACATGAACCCCCATTTTATCAACCTCTTCTTTAGTTTCGCAACCAAGATCAATGAATATATTACTGATTTTAGGGGTTTCTTCTTTTTCCCCTTTTCGGGTATGTATAGCTGGCCAACCAAACACACCTTTTACAATTCCTTTTTTAGTATGAATATTAACACGTTTCGAAGGGGCGATTTGATGATCAGAACCTCCGTTTCTAATTACATATATTAATCCATCATCAGTGATATAATTCACGTACCAGGAAATTTCATCCGCATGACCTTCGATCACTACCTTGTAAGGTGCGTCTGGATTGATAACACCCACTGCCGTTCCGTAAGTGTCGGTAATGAATGTGTCAACATATGGTTTTAAATAATCCATCCATAATTTTTGTCCTTCGGCTTCAAAACCTGTTGGTGATGAATTATTTAAATATTGCTCTAAAAATGTGATGGAGGATTTTTTTAGTATCGATTTTGTGCTCATAAAATATTTTTTTTGCTAATTTACGAAATTGCTGTCACAGTTGTATTTCTTTCGTGTTCACATTTGTTTTAATTAAATATGATAATAAACCTAGAATGTCCAATAAGAATTTCATAAATTATTTAGTTGTTTTTTCGTTAAATTGATTGTAATAATTCATTTTTTATTATTATAAAAATAAGTTTGTAATGTTTTTTTTATAAAAAATTATGAATAGTAAGAAATTTAACATTTTATTTGGTTAGATTGCGTTCATTAACTAAAAACCAAATTATGAATAAAAAAACTATTTTTAAACATCTTGTAGTTTTAGCGCTTTTTTTTCCTTGTGTCATTTTTGCACAAAATATCAGTGGAAAAATTACAGATAAAACGACAAACTTAGCTATTCCTGGCGTAAGTGTTTTGATAAAAGGTACAAGCACTGGAATGACATCGGATTTTGAAGGAAATTATTCAATCGAGGTTAACAATTTTCCTGCAGTAATCATTTTTTCATACTTAGGTTATGAATCTCGAGAAATGTCAGTTGATCGAGCTACATCTACTTTAAATGTAAAAATGTCGGAATCTGCAACTGCATTAGACCAAGTTATCGTTTCTGGTTTTGCCTCTAGCGTTAAAAGAACAAACGCAGCAAACTCTGTAGCGTCTTTGTCTGCGGAAGATTTAGCTGGTGTAACACCTCCTCAAACTTTAGACGGTGCTTTAGCTGGAAAGTTTACTGGAGCCTTGGTATCTTCAAATTCTGGCGCGCCGGGAGGAGGAATGTCTGTTAAATTAAGAGGGATTACTTCTATTAATGGTAACTCTCAGCCATTGTATATTATTGATGGAATTTATATTGATAATAGTAGTATTGCATCTGGAGGTTTAAATGCTGTTTCAGGAGCAGCCGGCGGAGGTAGTGCCTCGTCTCAAGACAATGCAACAAATAGAATAGCCGACATTAACCCAGATGATATTGCAAATATCGAAATTTTAAAAGGCGCTTCAGCTTCGTCGATATATGGTTCAAGAGGTGCGGCGGGTGTAATAATTATTACAACTAAAAAAGGTAAATCTGGAAAAACTAAAGTAAACTTTTCACAATCAGTTGGTTTTAATGAAATCATTAATTTACAAGGACAAAGAAATTGGACTGAAGCCTTAGCAGAAAGTGAATTTAGTGAAGGAGCACTATACCGTGCTGCAGAAGTAGCAGGTGCGTTAAGAGATTATGAAAAAGAAATTTATGGAGAAAAAGGATTTATATCTAATACAAATGTTAGTATATCCGGAGGTTCTGATAAAACTACATTTTATGCAGGTTTAACGAGAAACCAAGAAAAAGGTATTGTTAAACGTACAGGATACGATAAGACTTCTTTTAGATTAAATGTTGATCACAAGTTTTCTGAAGATATAAAGATCTCTTTGGTAAGTAACTATATAAATTCATCAGCTGATCGAGGATTTTTTAATAACGATAACACAGGAACTACTATAGGTGTTGCCTTAACGGCTACACGTCCTTGGGATAATTTGATGCCTGATGCTAATGGTAACTATCCTGACCATCCTAACAATTCATCAAATCCTTTACAAACGAGAGATTTGATGACTAATAACGAAACAGTAAAAAGGTTTATCACAGGTGGAACTCTAGATATCAACTTATATAGAGGAGAACATTCTGATTTGCAATTTGTTGCAAAAGCAGGGGCTGATCATTATACACTATCGTCAACTGTAATTTTTCCGAAAGAATTGCAATTCATGCGACCAGATCAAGGGGGTGTAAATGGAGTTTCGGCGGTATCTACTGCAACCAATACAAATGCTAATTACTCTGCCTTTTTAGTACACACCTACAAAACTAATAATAATATTGACTTTTCAACTCAAGCTGGTATTACTAATGAACAGTTTTCTCAACAAGTACTGCGAGTTTCCGCATCAGATTTAATTGCTTCTGAGACAAATGTTGATCAAGCTGCTAACCAAGCAGTAAGTATGTTTAGATTGAAACAAGAAGATTTTGGATTTTATGTACAAGAATCTTTTAATTATCAAGATAAAGTAATAGCTACTGTAGGAATGAGAGGAGATAAATCGACTAATAATGGAGATGTTAATCAATTTTTCTATTATCCAAAAGCGTCTTTAGCTCTTAATTTACATAGTTTTGATTTTTGGGGAGAAGATAAGATTGTAAATAAATTTAAACCAAGAGTAGCGTATGGTGAAGCTGGTACTTTCGCTGCATTTGGATCATTATTCACTATTTATGGAAATACAAGTATCGATGGTAATGTGGGTATTGGTGTTCCTGGTATAAGAGGAAATGCTGAAATTACTCCTGAAAGACAAAGTGAGTTAGAGTTTGGTTTCGATGCAGGCTTTTTTAAAGATCGTGTATCATTAGAATTTACTTACTATAAAAAACAAGTGGAAGATTTATTATTAAATGCCGCAATAGAGCCTTCTACTGGATTTTTTAATAAATGGACAAATGCAGGTACATTAGAAAATAATGGAATTGAGATCGGAATTAATGTAATAGCTTTTGAAAATGATGATTTCCAATGGAATTCTGGTGTTAGTTGGTTTAAAAATCAATCAGAAATGACTGAGCTAAATGTTCCTACATTTAATTTAGGAGGTTTTGGTAATAGTTTAGGACAATTTCAAATTGAAGAAGGTAAAAGCGTAACTCAAATCGTTGGTACAACAGGACCTGGAACTCCTGTATCGGTTTTAGGAAATGCGGAACCAGATTTTCAAATGAATTTTAATAATCAATTTGTCTACAAGGATTTTACTTTGTCTTTCTTATGGCATTGGAAAAAAGGTGGAGACAATATAAATTTAACAAAATTATTATCTGATTTTGGTGGAACAAGTGCTGATTTTGATGGACTTAATGTAGACCCGGAAGGCTTAATTAGAAATGGTGAGTATAGAATTAATAATGGACTTTTTGCAGGTAATGCAAGACCTTTTGTTGAGGATGCATCATATTTAAGACTTAGAGAAATAGGATTATATTATTCATTACCTCAAGAAAATTTAGAAAAATGGTTTAATGGGAATGTGTCTAACCTAAAAGTTGGTTTATCTGGTAACAATTTAGTTAATATTTTTGACTATAACAGCTATGATCCAGAAGTATCAAATTTTGGCGGTACAGGTTTATCAACTGGAGTGGAAGTAACACCTTTTCCTTCATCTAAAAGATTTATGTTCCATTTATCAGCTCAATTTTAAAAAAACAAAAAACAAAAAATATGAAAATAAAAATTAAATTGTACCTAGTAGTTTTAATCATTGGTTTTCTATCGCTTACGTCTTGTACACTAGAAGGTGGTGAAAGTTTAAATGGAGCAAGTACGTCATCAATATCTGATGATTTATCTAGAGGAGAGTTGCCACAAGCGGTATCGGGAGTGCTTTCGGACATGAGAACCGGTTTGAATACTCAAATTGATGTACAAAGTGTTTTTGGACGAGAATACTATTATTTCACAGCTTCTGATCCTCGTTTTGAAGGTGACGTGGTAACAGGAAATTTAGATAATAATACATTCTATGTAACAACCCCATGGAGTTCAAGATACAGTACTATTAAAGATATTAATTTAGCTTTAGAAGGTCTTGCAAATACAACAGCAGATTTTTCTGCTGAAGAAATAGCTTCAGTTAGAGGAGTTTTAAATACACTTAAGGCTCACGAATTATTAGCTGTAGCGAATGCTCAATATACCAATGGTATTCGATTAGATGTTGCAAATCCTGAAAATTTAGGACTATTTGTAACTTATAATGAGGCGTTAACTGCAATAAATGATCTCTTGGTTTCTGCTGCTTCAGATTTAGCTTTAGGCGGCACTAGTTTTCCATTTAAATTAACTTCTGGTTTTACGGGTTTTGACAAGCCTTCAACATTTTTACAATTTAATAAAGGATTAAATGCCAGAGTTGAAGCGTATAGAGGGAACTATTCAAACGTACTTGCACTTTTAGGAGAATCTTTTATGAATTTTTCTGGAGAGATGACTACGGGTGTTTATCATACCTTCTCTTTATCGGGAGCAGATCTGTCTAACCCGCTTTATATTGCTCTAAATCAAGAAGCAAATGTTAGAGTTGCTCATTCTAGTTTTATCAATGACGCCTTAGCTAATGACGCAAGAGTTAATAAAGTAGTACTACGAGATACTCCAAGAGAAGCTAGCGGATTAGTTGGAAGTTACGATGTTTGGATCTATAAGTCTCTAGTTGATAAAATACCAATGATAAGAAATGAAGAATTAATTTTATTATATGCCGAAGCGAATATGTTATCTAATCCACTTCAAGCCAAATCTGCTATTGATGTAGTAAGAAATGCTGCGGGTTTAGGGGGATATCTTGGAGCGCTAACAGAGACAGCTTTAGAAAACGAAATTCTTTTTCAACGAAGATATTCTTTATTTGGTGAAGGTCATCGATGGATTGATATGAGAAGATTTGAAAGAATTAGTGAGTTGCCTAATGATAGAGCAGGAGATGCTGTACCAGACGCGGTTCCTGTTCCGGCAAATGAAAATAAATAGAATTCCTTTATTTAGTCTTCTTATAATGAGTTAACGATTATTAAATATAGTAAACCAGAGCAATGTACTGCTCTGGTTTTTTTTTGTAAGTAAATGTATTATTTAATTAAAGTATTTTTTTTGTAGCAATCTAATAAGTGAAATACGACATTAAATATTCAACATATCGTAGTTCTTACTTTTTTCACATTCAAATAGTACTTTAAGGTTGGACTTAAACTAGGAGTTAATCGCCTTGAAGTTTATTTTTAGAAAGGAAAAATAAATGATTTTACATTTGCTTACGGTGAATATTGAAAATCGACTCTAAGACCAATAATAAGTATTTCATTGTTGATCAGAAATTAATGTATAATTTTACAAAAAATATCTTTATATGCAGTTTATTAGATTTTTGGTTTTGTTTGTTTTTTTAACAACTGCAGTGCATGCACAGGTCATTTCTAGAGACACTATAAAAATGGGTTATGTTTTAGGGGAGTCAGACGAAGTATTAAATGACACGATTCAATTGGAAGAAATTATTGTTTCTAAAGAAAAGTTAGATCCCGAAGCTAGGAAACAATTTATGATTCTTCAAAACAGGGTTTATAGAACTTATCCCTACGCAAAACTAGCTTCAGAAAGGCTAACGCTTCTCAATAAAGGAATGGAACGTCTTTCAACAAATAAGGAAAAGAAAAAGTATTTTAAGATTGTTGAGGACTACCTTAATAATGAATTCGAGGCTAAACTCAAGAAATTGTCGCGTAGTCAGGGAAGAATTTTAGTAAAATTGATTCATCGACAAACTGGTACTACGACTTATGAATTGGTAAGAACATTAAAAAGCGGTTGGAAAGCCTTTTGGTCTAATACTGCAGCAAGTATGTTTGATATTAATTTAAAGACAGAATATGCTCCTTATGAAGTAAATGAAGACTTTTTAATCGAGACCATATTGTCCAGAGCCTTTCAGTCCGGAAGATTGCAAAACCAAATGCCTGCAAAACCGGTTGATATTGATGGGCTCAACAATTTTTGGGAATCAAAAGCACAGAACAGCAAACAATAATGCTTCATACTATGTAAGCATTCGAGCTTAGATATATTGTCTAGATTTTTTTTTAGGAGCTATTACCTGCTATCCGCTACAATCTTATATGCCTAAGCTCGGCATATAAGGATTTTCACTTCTATCAGGGCTAGGGAGTCGCTTTTCAAAAAATTATTTTCAAAATTTCCACAACGCTCTCCTCATTATATAGGAGTAAGTTTAAAAGGAGCGCAATATTGATAAAGCTTCCAGCCGTTCAAAGGCTCGAAGCTTTATTTGGTATAGAGGCTTCGTGAATTCTCGAAAAACCGTTATCTTAATATAGGGATATATTGTCAAAGCACTTCCGCTAAGACTCCCTTTACTTCGGAGAGGGCCGTGGAGAGGAAAAAATCAACTTTTAAAATACAGAATTTCAGCAACTTAAAATTAAAGTTAAGAAAAGGCCAAAAAAAAGCTTTGAGAAAGCTTGAATTAGTGAATAAAGGTGGTACTTTTGCACCCGCAACAACGCAGACGTTCTTACCTATTTAATGGAAAACAAAACTTAAAAATTAGAGTAATTTAATTTAAAAAGTCTTGTGAGAAATAAAAGAAGTAATTATCTTTGCCGACCCGAAAGGAAGCAAGTTCATATAGATATTGAGTAAGTGATGCACGGGAAACCGGGTTTATATTAAAAGAAAAGAGAAAGCAAAACTTTCTAAAAAAGATTTTAAAAAACACTTGCGAGATTAAAAAGA
>NZ_JBGQOE010000015.1:0-90880 GCF_052113685.1 Flavobacterium sp. W22_SRS_FP1 | reverse complement strand
ATCAGACATTTTTTGTTTTCTGCCAACATCTGATTTGAATGCTAATTCACAATTCAAAGAACTTAAAACTTCTAAAACTCTTAAATAATTTTTTATTATATTTGACATAGATATTGTTTGTTTTGCGACTTCAAGATACTGAATTTCAGTATCTTGAGCAATATCTAATCAATATTTTTTACCTCAAATAATTACACCCAACGGGTTACGTTTTTACAATAATTATACAATCCTATTTATAAATTAGTATTACTTTTAAAGCAATAATAGTAGTAAAGTAAAACCAAAAAAAAATGAAAAAACTAAGTTTCTATTTAATGATAATGCTGTTATCATTAGGTGCTTTTCCAACCACAATGTTTGCTGCTGAAAAAAACATAGCAACAGCTACATCAGACCCCAAGGAAATTCCTGCTGAAGTTAGGACTATGCTTAATAGACTAGATGAAATTAAAGCAATGGACAAATCCACATTAGCTTCTTCAGAAAAGAAAGAACTACGTAAAGAAGTTCGTGAAATTAAATCGCAATTAAGATCTAGTGGAAATGGTCTCTACCTTTCTGTAGGTGCGATAATTATTATCATCCTATTATTAATTTTATTATTGTAATAAAATTTTAATTAGCTGTAAACCAAAAAAGAAACGCAATTGCGTTTCTTTTTTGGTTTACAGCTATACCATTTTTAAACGTTCCTAAAAACACAGTGGCACAGTTGTTGGTTTTAGTCATAAAGTATATACGCAAGAAATGAAAAATTAATATTATAATTAAAAAAATAGAAAAAATGAAAACATTAAAATTAATCGCCATTGGAATAATTTTACTTGTGTCAAGCTCAATACAAGCTCAAGTTTCAGTAAGTTTAAATATAGGAACAGCTCCATCATGGGGACCGTATGGTTATTCACAAGCAGAATATTATTATTTACCAGATGTTCAAGCGTACTTCGATATCAGAGCCTCCCAATTTATATTTTTTGGAAACGGAAGATGGGTTCGATCAAGGTATTTGCCAAGACAGTACAGAAACTATGATCTGAATAGAGGTTATAAAGTAGTTTTAAATAATTACCATGGTGATAGACCTTACACGAATTTCGATAATGACAGAAAAAGATATTACAAAGGATATAGAGATGGAAACCAACGAACAATTGGTCAAAATCACGATCATCAAAGATATTCTAACGACAGAAACACCCAAAATCGCAGATACTCCGAAAATCGCAAATCTTCAAATAATCATAGTAAGTATGATAAAAAAAGAGCTAATAATAGAAACGATGATAAAAGAAGAGGAAACAACAAAGATAACAGAGGTCACGGGAAACACTAATTCCTATAAATAGATCCAGAAATTAAGAGAGCATCATTATGGTGCTCTTTTTTTGTTAATACTCTTCTTTTAAGGAAAGAAAATAAGAATGTTATTGTAAAAAACATTTAATTACTACATTTGAGCTAATTGCACAAAAAACAAAAAAATGTACAAAAGTAAAATTCAATTCTTTCTACTATTTCTTTTCTCTTTTCAAGTCCTCCTGGCCCAAAAGCCACAAAAACTAAATTCAGTAGAAATTTACAATCAAATTGAGAAGCTTAATTTTTTAGGTTCTGTTCTTTACATTGCCGCACATCCAGATGATGAGAATACGCGTTTAATAGCTTATTTATCAAATGATATTAAAGCAAGAACAGGCTACCTATCCTTGACAAGGGGCGATGGAGGCCAGAACTTAATAGGACCACAATTAAGAGAATTGTTAGGCGTAATAAGAACCCAAGAGCTTATTGAAGCCCGAAAAATTGATGGAGGAGAACAATTTTTTTCAAGAGCCAATGATTTTGGATACTCAAAAAACCCTAAGGAAACATTGCAAATATGGGATAAAGACAAAGTACTATCCGATGTGGTTTGGGCCATTAGAAAGTTTCAACCTGATGTCATCATAAATAGGTTCGACCATCGTACTGCAGGGACCACTCACGGTCATCATACGGCATCAGCTCTTTTGAGTACAGAGAGCTTTGATTTAGCAAATAATCCAGCCGTTTTTCCCAATCAATTAAAATTAGTGGAAACCTGGCAAGCCAAACGCCAATTTTTTAATACTTCTTGGTGGTTTTATGGCAGCAAAGAGAAATTTGATTCTGCTGACAAAACAAATTTAGTGACATTTCAAACCGGTGTGTATTATCCTACCCTAGGTAAATCAAATCAAGAAATAGCTGCCTTAAGCAGAAGCAGCCATCAGTCCCAAGGCTTTGGAAGCACAGGAAGTCGCGGCGAAGATACAGAATACTTAGAATTTATAAACGGCGAAAAATCAAAAGACAAATCCAACATTTTCGAAGGAATTGACACCAGCTGGAACCGCGTAAAAGGAGGAAAACCCGTAGGGGAATTGGTCACAGAAATTATTTCGCAATACGACTTTTCAAATCCGTCAGCTAGTGTTTCAAATTTAACAAAAGCCTATCAAATGATTCAGGCTTTGGACGAGAATCACTGGAAAACGGTCAAGTCTTACGAAATAACAAATATCATTGCGGCCTGTTCAGGACTTTACCTCGAGGCCGTGGCACAAAATCAGGAAGCTATTCCGGGAAGCATTGTCAATTTAAAGATTGAAGCCATAAACAGAAGTGACATAAAAATGAATTTACTGAGTATAACTGCTTTACCCCTGAGAAAAAACACTCCCATTGATAGTCAATTAAACAATAATGTTTCAGAAAGCAAAACTCTCGACTTACAGCTGCCTGAAGCGATAGAGTATACTCAGCCCTATTGGCTTAAAGAAAAAGGAACCCTAGGAATGTATACGGTAAACAATCAAAAAAATATTGGAATTCCCGACGTTATCCGAGAAGTAAAGGTCGTTTTCAATATTGCTATTGGTGGAATCGAAATCCCTTTTGAACGCACTGTAGTTTACAAATATAACGACAATGTAAAAGGAGAAATGTATAATTATCTAGATATTGTTCCTGAGGTAACTACAAGTATACTGAACAAAGTGGCTCTTTTTAATAATGGAAATAATAAGTCAATAGCGGTTAAAATTAAATCTGGAAAAGACAATATAAAAGGAAACTTACAACTCGATTTACCTAAAAATTGGATTGTCTTTCCAAAATTAATTCCATTTAACTTAGCTAAAAAAGGAACAGAGCAAATCGTATATTTTGAAGTAACTCCACCTAAAGAATCATCAGAAGTTATTGCAAAAAGCATTGCCATAATCAACAATAAAACATTTAGTACTAAGCAAGTAATAATTGACTACGGTCACATCACTAAACAGCAGGTTTTAGAGCCAGCCGAAGCAAAATTCATTAAACTAGATTTGCAAACTAATAGACAAAAAATTGGATACATTATGGGTGCAGGTGACGAGGTACCTGAAAGTCTGATCGAAATGGGCTATAGTGTCAGCTTATTGAGTCCAGAAGAAATAACCGCCGAAAACTTAGAATCCTTTGATGTCGTTATTACCGGGATACGTGCTTACAATACTGTAGAAGCCTTGGCTGCAAAGCAAAATATACTGTTCGACTTTGTTAAAGGAGGGAAAACAATGCTGGTGCAATACAACACGCCCGATGAAGTTGAGACAGCAAATATTGCTCCTTATCCATTAAAAATTTCTCGCGACAGGGTAACGGAAGAAAATGCAGCAGTTCAGTTTCTAGCGCCCAATCATCCCGTTTTAAATTATCCCAACAAAATCACTTCCAAAGATTTTGAAGGCTGGACACAAGAACAAGGATTGTATTATCCAAATGAATTTGATAAAGCCTTTACCCCTATTTTGTCTTCACATGACCAGGGAGAAAGTCCAAAAAATGGAGCGCTATTAATTGCCCCTTATGGAAAAGGATATTATATTTATACCGGTTTAAGTTTATTCAGGGAATTGCCCGAAGGCGTTTCTGGGGCCTATCGAATATTAGCAAACATAATTTCGCTAAAAGAACCAACAACGCAGCCATCCGAAGAAATCAAACCATAACGCAGTAATATGGAAACAAAAAAAACAAAAAATTGGAAAAAAAACTACACTGCGGTTTTGGTTGTCAATGCGCTTTACATTTTGATATTTTATCTAATAATGAAATTATATTCTTAAATTATGCAGCTATTTGACTGGATTGTACTTGTAGTAACCCTATTATTTATAGTAATTTATGGCGCTTGGAAGACCAAGGGAAGTAAAAATGTAGAAGACTATATTCTTGGGGGTAACGAAACACCTTGGTACACGGTGGGGCTATCGGTAATGGCTACTCAAGCTAGTGCGATAACCTTTCTATCAACACCTGGCCAGGCCTATCATGACGGAATGGGTTTTGTACAATTTTACTTTGGTTTACCTATTGCCATGGTGGTCATCTGTTTGACCTTTATCCCTATTTACCATAAATATAAAGTCTATACCGCCTATGAATACCTCGAGAAAAGGTTTGATTTAAAAACACGCTCTCTTGCAGCAATCTTATTCTTATTTCAAAGAGGATTGGGGACCGGTATTACCATTTATGCCCCTGCAATCATCCTATCGGCTATATTAGGATGGAACCTCAATTACATGACCATTGCCATAGGTGTTCTCGTTATTATATATACCTTTTCAGGCGGGACAAAAGCGGTTAACGTGACCCAAAAACAGCAAATGTTTGTGATTATGTCAGGGATGCTGATTACTTTTTTCCTCATACTACGTTTTCTACCCAATGAAATGACTTTTAGCAATGCTTTACATATTGCTGGGGCTAACGACAAGATGAACATTGTCAATTTTTCTATTGATCCAGAAGAAAAATATACAATTTGGAGTGGAATAACAGGTGGTTTTTTCTTAGCGCTCGCCTATTTTGGAACAGATCAATCACAGGTAGGACGGTATCTTTCCGGCAAGTCGGTTCGTGAAAGTCAAATGGGATTAATTATGAATGGATTGTTAAAAGTACCCATGCAATTCTTCATATTGCTCACTGGAGTTATGGTATTTGTTTTTTTCCAATTCAACCCAGTACCCTTAAACTTCAATCCTAATAACAAAGTAGTTATTGAAAAATCAGAATATAAAGAGGAATATCATGCTCTAGAAAAAAAATTAGATGCGCTTTCAGAGGATAAAAAAGTAATTAACCTGCTTTATATCGACCAACTAAATCAAGATTATGACAACCCTATTTTACGAAAAGAATTAATTGCTCTATCGGCAAAAGAAAAAGACTTGAGAGACAGTGCTAAAGAACTCATACTAAAAGCAGATAGCGGTAGCGAAACGAATGATAAAGATTATGTCTTTTTCCATTTTATTTTAAATTATCTGCCAAAAGGGCTCATCGGACTATTACTAGCGGTCATCATATCGGCGGCTATGTCTTCCACAGCTTCTGGGCTAAATGCATTGGCCTCCACTACAGCTATTGACATTTACAAACGTAATTTAAAGGAAGAGAAATCAGAAAAGCATTATCTCAACGCAACAAAGTTCTTTACTTTGTTTTGGGGAATTGTCGCCATACTTTTTGCCAGTATTGGTACCTTATTTGAAAATCTAATCCAATTGGTTAACATAGTTGGCTCCATTTTCTACGGAACAGTACTTGGAATTTTCTTGGTCGGATTTTATATAAAATTTGTAAAAGCAAAAGCCATCTTTTATAGTGCTCTAGTGAGCCAAATAACCATTTTTATAATATACTACTATGCGATTTATGTTTTCCCTGCTGGGGAAGCAAAGCTAGGTTATTTATGGCTCAACTTTATAGGAGCAATGCTGACGATCGTCCTCTCCTCTATCCTGCAATTGTCTATGTACAGAAAGGAAAAAAATTAAGCTTAAGACGTTAATAAAAAAAAAATCCCGTTTCAATAAATTGAAACGGGATTTTTACGTAAAAACAAGAATCATTATCTACTCCACTCAGAGATACTGTCTTTGTTCATTTTAGCATAGTCTTGGTTACCCGCTGCTTCAGAAGCTGCAAGCGATACTTTAGCTGTTTCAATGGCTGCTTTTTTATCCCCTTGTTTCGCTTGTATCAATGATTTTAATCTCAAAAAATAGAACGGTTTTTCGGCACTCAATACTAAGGCTTTATCAACATAGGATTTCGCTTTATTGATATCACCATTCGATTGATAGAAAAACTGGGCAGCAGAAAAATAATCGCCTGCTGAAGGACCTGCAAGGGCTTTTTCTACGTTTGCAATTGCTTTTTCTTGAGTAGGAACTTCAAATTTTACAGCCACGAAAGAGTTCTCCCAAGAAATCTCAAGAAAAGCATAATTTGAGTCTAAACCATTTATCCCAATAGTAAATGTATCTGTTGCTTTTGGCATTGATTCCTCCTTTACCGTAGTTCTTAATGCAACATTTTCCTCCTTAAATTCCTCTGGAGTTCCCCAATTATCCGTCGCTGTATAAAAAACAACTTCCCAACTTTGAATGTTTGGAATCGTATATAATGCATACTTCCCTTTCTTTAGTGTTTTTCCGCCTATGACCACATCGTCGCTAAAAGAAACGATTGTGTTTTCGTTAGCTCCCGTTCTCCAAAGTTTACCAAAAGGAACCAAATTACCAAAAACAGCTCTTCCTCTTGCAGATGGTCTTGAATAAACAACCTCTACATCTGTCAAGCCTACAACTTGATTTATTGTTGCCTTAGGACTTGCTTGTGGTGTCTGCACCTGTGCCTCAATTGTAAATTGAGTAATAATTATGGCTAATGCAATAAGTATTTTTTTCATTTTTTTAAATTTATATGTTTTTCCAAATTTACAAATTACTAAAAGCGATGCTGTTAATTATTTCTTAATATCAATTTTATATTCCGCAACTTTTTCATAGTCAAGTTCATTGAAATGATTAATAATAACGTCCGCCGCTGACAAATCTTGCAACTTGGAATGGATACTGTTATAGCCCACGCAATATATTCCTGCAGCTTTTGCTGCTTTCACACCGTTTGTGCTGTCCTCAATCACAATACAGTTTTCTTTTAAAGCAATGGACATGGAGGCGGCATGTTCAAAAATTGCTGGGTCGGGTTTCGACTTCGGAAAATCTTCACCACTAAAGATATGCGTGAAATATTGGTGTAACTCGAAACGTCCAAAAACGCGTTCAATAGTAACCTTAGAAGCTGATGATGCTAGAATTAGTTGCATGCCTTTCTGATGGAGTTCTTTGATTAAGTTTTCAACACCTTCCAATAATTCCAAGTCTGATTTAGTATCAAAAGCTTCATTGAAAATACTTCTTTTTCTCTGGATTAAATCTTCCACATCCTGCTCTAAATTAAAGAGTGTTTTTAAATTCTGGAACACATTGCGAGTCGAATTCCCTGTAAAGGAAGTAAACATTTCTTCGGTGACATCAATATTTAGCTCGCCAAATTGTTGAAAATAAGCATATCGATGTACTGGTTCAGTGTCCACAATTACACCATCCATGTCAAAAATTACGGTTTGTATCATTTTATGAGTTTAAATTTTTAGATATAATTTCTTAAACGAAATACTATTTTTTAATTAAATAGCGAATCACGGTTTCTGCGGCGTATAAACCAAACAATCCAGGCATATAGCTATTTGTGCCGTAAAACGATCTTTTGTAATTTGACCCATCCGTCATTTTCAAACTTTCATCATCTTGGATTTCTGAGGAGAAAACCACTTTTAACTTATCAATTTTATGCTCTTTTAATCTTTTTCGAATGGTTTTTGCCAAAAAGCAATTCTCTGTACTTCCAATATCCGAAACTTTTACTTTTGAAGCTTCCATCTTTCCGCCAGCGCCCATACTCGAAATTATCTTTACTCTTTTTCGCTTAGCACCAATGATCAAATTTAGTTTTGGAGTTACGCTATCAATGCAATCCAAGACATAATCGAACTCGTCAGTAACTATTTCGAAAGCGCGCTCCGGCGAAAGAAACTCCTGTACTTTAGTCAATTTTAACATTGGGTTAATATCCATCAATCTATCGCCAACAATTTTGATTTTAGCTTGTCCTACAGTAGAATGCAAGGCCGGTAATTGTCTGTTAATATTAGTGATATCTACAACATCGCCATCCACAATGGTCATAGATCCTACTCCTGCCCTAGCCAAAAACTCAGCAGCAAAGGATCCTACGCCACCCAATCCAACGACCAAAATATTAGCGTTTTGTAATTTGTCTAATCCTTCTTTTTTAAATAGAAGTTCCGCTCTCTCTGTCCATTCTGCCATATCATTTTGTTTAATATTTAAAGTTCCAAAAAACCTCTCCTTTTGAATATTTGTTATTTTAAATCAAGTTTTTTTAAAAACAGCTTGAAAATTACTATTTATTTGTCTTTGAATTTCCTCCAAATTTACGCCCTTATATTTTGCTGCCAAAGCATAAACTATGTCTATATTTTCTTCGACAGTATCCGTCTCCAAGAAAAATCGATCATTGGGAACACTTTTGAAAACGGATTCCAGTTCTGGATTTCTCAACAGGTATTTCCCGAACGAAATGAAAAATCCATTATCCAGTAATTGCTTTGCCGTTTGCTTGTTTTTAGAGAAACCGTGAATAATCATGGGAACGCTTATGTTTAGTCTTTTCTTAATGGCAATTACTTCCTGGAAAGCGGCCACGCAATGTATCACCACAGGGACATCATATTTTTGCGCCAAAAGCAATTGCTTTTCGAAAACTGCTTGCTGCAGCTCCATCGGGATTTCACTCCTTTTGTCCAGACCGCACTCGCCAATGGCAAGGCAATTCATTTCCTGCAACTTGCTTTCTATTATCTCCAAATCAGCTTGCACTCGGTTTTCAACAATATACCAAGGATGAATTCCAATAGAATAAAAAGGAATCGAGGCATCAAACTCTTGAGGGTATTGATTGACTAGTTCCAGCACATCAGACTGATTCGTATATTTGTGAGTATGGAAATTAAAGAATTTCATCAGTCGTGAAATTTTTTGACTCCCGCCCTGATTTCGATATTCAAATCATTTTCTAAAGGCACTTTAGGACAAGAATATTTGTTATTATAAGCGCAATACGGGTTATATGAAGTGTTGAAATCAATCGCAATCGTATTGCCTTTGGGTATTTTTAAATCAATGTATTTCCCTCCTATATAACTTTCATTACCAGAACTGAGGTCCGAAAACGGCAAGAAAAGATAGTCCTTGAATTCTTTCTTTTTTGAAAGCTCGATATTCTTGTAGACATTCAATTTTAACGCTTGACCATCAATAGTAAAATGCACTTCGCCATATTTAACATAAGATGGTGTTCTTTCCGTAGATGTTTTCATTCCAAAAGCTTTCTCTTTTTCGGTACGCACAAAAGTGGCCGTGACAAAGAACTTTTCGTTTATCGGGTAAAAATCAAGTGTATTGAACGTAGCTAGATCATCAGCCATCAATGGACTCGTTTTAGCATCAGCATATTCAGTATTAATTTCCTTTTGAAACTTTTCTACAGCCTTTACATCAAATTTTATTTGGGCAAAACCCAAACTCAATTGTAACAAAAATACCAAAACAAGAATCTTTTTCATATTTTTTATTTTAGCAAAAATAGTTTAAAAGTTACAAAGCGGCAAAGTCTGAAAGTTACAAAGTTCCCTACCTTTGCAAAAAGAACCCATTTATAATGCTCACAACTGCCTTCAACCGCTACATCAACAATTACAAAGGCTTTACGAGAGAAATTTGGATTCTAACGTTGATTACTTTTATCAATCGTGCAGGTACTATGGTTTTGCCGTTTTTATCTAAATACTTAAAAGAAGATTTGAACTTGTCCTACGCTGAAGTAGGCTGGATCATGGTCGCTTTTGGTTTTGGATCCATGTTGGGTTCATGGCTGGGTGGTAAATTATCAGATAAAATAGGTTTTTACAAAATCATGGTTTTCAGTTTATTCACTAGCGGAGTACTGCTGTTTCTGGTACAATACATCCGCACTTTTTGGGGATTGTGCGGCGGAATGTTTATCATAATGACTGTCGCAGACATGTTTCGTCCCGCCATGTTTGTTTCCCTCGCGACTTATGCCAGGCCAGAAAATCGCACCCGAGCATTGACTTTAGTTCGCTTAGCAGTCAATCTAGGTTTCGCAGCCGGACCCGCTTTAGGAGGATTGATCATTATGAACTTGGGCTATAGTGGCCTGTTCTGGGTCGATGGAAGTTCCTGTATCGTATCGATTCTAATTTTCACTGTACTAGTGAAAGAGCGTAAAAAGTCTGCCGATTTAGAATCGGCAAACAATGAAACCGAAATACCTGTCTCTGTTTTTAAAGACAAGATATTCTGGACATTCCTCTTTGTTTGTTTTATAACGGCCGTACTTTTTTTCCAGTTATTCACGACGCTGCCGCTGTATCATAACGAAAAATTTGGATTAACGGAGTTTCAAAGTGGTCTTTTGTTATCCTTAAATGGATTGCTGATTTTCTTTCTTGAGATGCCAATTGTGAGTTTTACCCAAAGAAAAAACATAAATCAACTCCGGATTATTCTTTGGGGTTCATTGCTAATGTCCCTAAGCTTCTATGTTTTGTTGATTAATATATGGGCAGGAATATTAATTGTTAGTATCCTTTTTATTACTTTTGGGGAAATGTTCATTTTCCCATTCTCCAATTCTTTTGCCTTAAGCAGAGCACCAAAAGGTCACGAAGGACGTTATATGGCATTGTTTACCATGAGTTTCAGTTTGGCGCATATTGCGAGTTCTAAAACCGGACTGACGATCATAGACGCATATGGCTATCAGGCGAACTGGTTTGTCATGGGCAGTTTAGGAATTCTCTCGGTGGCAAGCTGCATCTGGCTGCAAAAACTCGTCCAAAAAGAAAAAGACTATTCCCATAGTAATTCTTAGGGCGTGCCCCCATTGCTGAAGGGGCAAAACTACGACACTGCTGACACAGCCCCTTTCAGCAATGCGGTCGGGCTATACGCTCCGCTGTGGCGGATTGCTGCTATCCCTCACGCGGCCTCATTTCCAGAACAACGCATCTGCATTACAGGTTTCCCGACTTCCAAAATCGGCTCCAAAAAAAGACCAAACAGCGTGAAAACTGAATATTTAGTTAAATAACTATTTTTATAGTTGTATAACTGCAAATATAGTTGTAGGTTTGGAATGCGTTAAGGATTAAGGCGGTATCCTCGTAGTAAAACGAAGAGATATAGCCGAAAGCCTGACCCGCCCTTGCGGGTAACGCCCAAATAAATCTAAGCTATGCAAAAATTAACAAACAAAGAAGAAGAGATCATGCACATCTTATGGAAGCTCAAAAAAGCGTTCGTAAAAGAAGTCATGGCGGAAATCACAGAGGAGCAACCGCATTACAACACCTTATCGACCATCGTGCGCAACCTTGAGGAAAAAGGATATGTAGAACATAACGCCTACGGGAAAACACATCAATACTTCCCCATCATTGCTATCGAGGACTACAGAAAAGGGTTCATGAATACGGCAATTGACAATTATTTCAACAGTTCGTACAAAAATATGGTTTCGTTTTTTGCCAAAGAGGAGAAAATAACGGCCAAAGAGCTTCGCGAAATTCTTGCCATGATAGAAAATCCGAAAGAAGAAAAATAGACTCTTACCTAGAAATAACAATTGTGTATTTAAAATATTAAACGATGGAAACACTATTTATTTACCTCCTAAAATCAAGCGGCTTGGTTACTTTGTTCTTTCTGGCCTATTATTTTTTATTGCGAAAAGAAACCTTTTTCACCAGTAACCGTTGGTTTTTGTTGGTTGGTTTGATCACTTCCGCGATTCTGCCTTTATTGGTTTTCACGAAGACCGTTTGGGTGGAACCCAGTCCCACGACAATCGACTGGTCGCAAATTCCCGTTGGTATTCCCGTTGAAAAGACCTCTTTTGAGATGGATTGGTTTTTGACTGCAGGGATCGTTTATGCCCTGGGAATAGTCGCTTTTTTAACCCGATTTGGATTGGATTATTACAGTTTAACCAAAGTGTTTAAAGGCAAAACCGTTCATCAGCAAGCCGATTTCAGGTTTATTGACGTTGAGGAAAAGCTGGCGCCTTTTTCGTTTTTCAACACCATTGTTTACAATTCGACCTTATACAGCGTGTCCGAGTTGCAATACATTATTGAGCATGAAAAAGTACACTCCGAACAAAACCACTCAATAGATGTATTACTCACGCGACTATTCAGCATCCTATTCTGGTTTAACCCCTTAATCTGGCTGTACCAGAAAGCGATTCTCCAAAATCTGGAATTCATCGCGGACAGTGAAGCTTTGTTGAAAATTTCAGACAAAAAAGGGTACCAAATCACTCTTTTAAAAATAACAGCGCACGAAAATTGCGTTGCCTTATCCAATCATTTTTATCAATCATTAATCAAAAAACGAATCATCATGTTAAACAAAAACCAATCAAACAAAAGGAATTTATGGAAGTACGCTATTGTAGTTCCCGCTTTAGTCGCCTTTTTTATGCTTTTTCAAGTAAATGTAGTGGCACAGGAAAAAGCGAAAAAGACAAAAACGGTTAATGTAATTACGAAAAGTGCCGATATGGGAAAAGACTTGGAATCCTCCCAAGTCCAAACTGACACAGTTAAGAAAACAATTACTGTAAATGTCACCAAAAAAGAGAATGGAGAAGAAGTCAAGACAATTTATATTGATGGCAAAAAAGCAAGTCAAGCCGAACTGGACGCATTAGATTCTAAAGTAATTAAGACCATGAATGTCAATAAAAACGGAAAAGAATCAACCATTAAAATAATTACAAAAAATTCTAATGGTATTCCAGATGACACTGAAATTTTTGTTGATGAAAAAAAAATAAGCAAAGAAGAATTAGATGAATTGGATTCTAATTTAATTGAAAGCATGGACGTCAGTAAAAATGGAAAAGCACCAACAATTAAAATAATTACTAAAAATTATAATGATATTTCTGATAGCTCACAATTAATGATAGGCGGAGTTAACATGACAGAATTGAACTTAGAGAAAATTGACCCCAAAAACATCAATAATCTGCAAACTAGCAAAACAACTAGAAATATTAAAATAATTGCCAAGCAAAAAAACGGAATTCAGTATGAAACTGAAATTTATATAGATGGCATAAAATCGGACAAAACGGAATTAGACAAAATAGATCCTGGCATAATTGAAAGAATGGATATAAATAAATCCAGTACCGGTGAAAAAATAATTAAAGTAATCACTAAAAAAGAAAAACAGTAACTCAATAAATGTAAAAAAGACGGTCTCCAACGCGACCTTCTTTTTTTATACCTTTGTCCCAAAAAATACCCTTATGTTTAAAATTTTAGCCCAGATAAACAAAATTATCTTACCAAGTTTTAGCAAACAGCAAATGGATCTGGCCAAAGCCAAAAAATGGCAAATGGCAATCATTGGCTATCGCTATTATGTGACAACTCGGGCGGTCAGTTAGTATGTTATTGCCGAAAAAATATCATGTTCCTTAATTTTTTCCCTTCCGTTGAGAAAACTGAGTTCCATCAGGAAATTAAGCTGGACGATTTCACCGCCTAATTCCTCCACCAATTCACAAACTGCTTTGGCAGTCCCTCCGGTAGCAAGAACATCGTCGTGAATAAGTACCCTATCCCCTTTGCGGATGGCATCAGTATGTATTTCCAGAGTGTCTGTTCCGTATTCTAGCTCATAGGAAGATGAAATGGTGTCGTAAGGCAATTTGTTGGGTTTTCTGACAGGCACGAAACCTAAGTTCAATTCCTGCGCAATCAACATCCCGAAGAAAAAACCGCGACTCTCCACCCCGATGACTTTATCTATCTTTTTATCTTTTAACGAAGAAACCAGAATATCTAAGCACTCTTTTCTGGCTTTTGGGTCAATTAATAAGGGTGTAATATCTTTAAATAAAATTCCTTCTCTTGGAAATCCCTGAATATCACGTATATAATTTACTAAAGCCATTTTTTTTGATTTTTATGTTTAATTAGACTTGCAATTTACACATTTATACTTATATTTGCACCCGCAAACACGTTGACATAAGGTTTATGTAAATAACGATTTGCAAAGTAATTAGGCCTTGTGGCGCAACTGAATAGCGCACTTGATTACGGCTCAAGAGGTTACTGGTTTGAATCCAGTCAAGGTCACTGATTAAAAATATAAACCGCTGAATATCAGCTATTTAGCGGTTTTTTTATGGATTATTCCCAATATATTCCCGACAAGTCTAGTAAAAAATTTTAAACTATATTAATACTAAAAACATCTTTCAAAATAGTTACGGAATACGTTTTGATAATTCCAAATCTTGGATCAGGGATTGATTCTGTGGTTATATTTCTCTGATTGCATAGTGCAGATGCTTTTTGGGCTTTTTTCTTCCAGCATTAAAACGGCTTGCTCGGTTTTTAAAATACGGCTCTTGGACTCTTTTGTTTGCGTTCAGTATCTACTAGAAGTTTAGCATTTGCCAAAAGTTGCTCGGCTGGCGACATTACCATTGTGTCTTCTTTTTAATATTTCCCCACAACATTTAGACTTGATCCTTTTTTAGTGGGTTGGATCATTGAAATTTCCAAAGTCTTATCTAATGTAAAAGCATAAACCGTTAATGGTCTGCAACCTGTACTTTTCTCCAAAATTGGCGTAAAGTCCTTTCCTTTTTCAAAACCATACTCTAACATTCTCGGCATCCACATAGTCAAAGGAGTTTCTACCTCTAAATAATCGTGCAATTCTCATGTACTAACTACACTCAAACCTTGTTCTTTTGTAGTAATTTTAATTATTTTTTTCATAACATTAAATTATAAAACCCGAATAAAATGAGGTGCGACGCTATTAATGATCGGGAATTAAAAATATTGTTTAATGCAGTCGCACTTGCTTACTAAAATATGTTAAAATATGAGCTACCTAAAAATACCCGCAATTGCTTCAACAAAACACCTGCCAGGTACAAAATGGTCTGGTTTATTAAACTCGCCCAAAAATCAAATCGAGATCTGGTACGACGGCAGAAAAATCAGAAAACTATCCATAGCCTATATAGATTAGGATTTGTTGCTATTTCCCATATACAACAAGAATAAAATTGAAATTAGAAAAGAGTACAGTCCAGGCATTTATATAGAAAAGCAAGTAATAGGTTTTGTTGGCGGCTACGAACTAAATATCGAGTCTTTAGATTTGCTAAATTTACAATTTAACGTGCTGCAATTTAATAACAGACTGCTTTTGCAACAACCTACCTACTGCAATCAAAAACTACTTTTCAGAAAGAAAGAAACATTACTTATCTACCAAAATAATTTTGAAATAGATTAGTGATATATCCTGAATCACAGGCTACTAAGGAGAATTGTAATAATAGTAATCAATATCACAGATAATCTTACGATCTGTAATGTTGATTCAAAATAATATGAGGCATAAACAGTTGTCTTACTTATTGACCTGCTCCCTCCATTGCCGCACGAATCCTTTCGTGTGGTTCATAAAGCCTACTGACTTAAGCTTCAGAATTCCTACCCTGCTTTTAAAAATAGAGAATAACCGTTTGTGCAAACAGTAAATTTTGCCAGGTCAACGATAGGAAAGACTAAAATCTAGGGAAATTATCTCCAACCAATTGAAGCAATCTACTAAAACTACTTTATATTTGGCTTAAAAATAAGTGCAGGAATACGAGCAATAAATAGCAGCAGTCTACCCCAAATAGTGCGTGTATAAAAGATTTACTTAAGAGAATATAAAGGTTGTTGGCAAGCACACAAACGAGTACTATTAAACTAAAATTAACTAAAATGAATTTTGATATTCAATCCATATTGGAAAACGACAAAATATCTCTTTTTCCTTTACTTGAGAAGGATTTTGAGGACTTATATGAAGTTGCAGCTGACCCTAAAATATGGGAACAGCACCCTAACAAAGACCGTTGGAAAAAGGAAGAATTCAAAAATTTCTTTGAAGGTGCAATAAAAAGCAAAGGAGCTTTTAAAATTATTGACAAAACAAATGGTAAGTTATTAGGAAGCACGCGTTTCTATGACTATAACAAACAGGAAAGCAGCATACTAATTGGATATACTTTTTACTCCACACAATCTTGGGGAAAGGGGATCAATAATTCTGTAAAAACTATAATGTTAAACTATATTTTCCAATTCGTTTCTAAAGTATATTTTCACATTGGAGAAGATAATATTCGTTCTCAAATAGCGATTAGTCGCCTAAAAGCAATAAAAATTGGGGAACAAGAGGTCACTTATTTTGGCGAACAACCAAAACAAAATTATGTGTATGAATTAAACAAAAATGAATGGTTTTAAAATGAAAAACTAAACAATAAATAAATTGATGAAAATTCTTGGAATTATAGGTTGTTTCATCTTTTATTACCATCTACGCTACAAGGCGATAAAGCGGTTATTGGAATAATGGCACAATTGTAAAGAATTATTTCAAAAATTTGGCCTCAATAAAAAGAGACTGAGGTTTTGTTTAGTTTTTTGATAATTCGATAGCGCCCGAAACTGGACTTGCTAACTTTACCATCATAAAAAGTTAAGAATAAAAACCTTAATTTTAACATACAAACTTTACGAGATAGTGTAAAAGGGTTTCAAGATAAATAGTCTTAAAACCCTTTTATGCATAAGATTTGAGTAAGGTAGTTAGGTCTAAATAAGGATTAGTCTTGATTTACTTTACCATCACATGCACAAGGAAGATAGTCTGAAAAAACTTGATCTTTAAACAAATATGATTTTGTATAAGGATAACCTTTACCTAATCCTAAGTTTCCTTTATTAAAAGTATAAATACAATCGAAAGTAATCATACTCCTACCTTCAGATAAATCGTTTGGATTGCAAAATGGGTTGAAAGCTGTATTGCAACTTGATTTAATTAAATCACCAAGTATATTTTTGACAATATAGTCTACGTCAACGTTATATTTTTTAGCTAAACTTTTATTGACATTAATAGCTATCCTACCAGTAAGCTCTGCATTTCTAGTAATTGAATCTCCATGAACATAGAACATATTTACATTAAATGCAGCCAAATCAGCAATTTTTTTAAATCTAGGATCTGATTCGAAAGTAAGTTCTTTGAAGCTTTCCGTAAATTCTTTGCTGGATGGATTGAAATATCGCGGTACTAAAGTCTCCTGTTTCGTATCAATCCAAATTTCACTTTTTAAGTACTCATAACCCATCATGGCGTGTCCTTTCTCTATATAAGAATCAAAAAGATTTGTACCTCTAATCATCATGTCGGCCGATTTTGCTTGGTAATATAGCCCTGGCTTTTTCATTCCAGGAAGTGGAAGTTTGAATGGTTCAGATAATATCCATCTGCCCTCAAATCCGCTAGCAGGGCAATTTTCTGAAATAGCTGAATTACCAAGATAAGGCGAATCAAAAAACATTGAAGATTCAGGATAGAAATAATTCTCTAGGGGATGGTTTTCGTAATCTGATTTTTTAGAATCAGAATGATTGAAATCGAGTAAATAACTTATGGTTAGCCCAATCCCTAAAAAAAATAGTGAAACAATAAAGATTTTTATTCTGTATGTTTCCTTTAATTTTTTTATAATAAGTCCTTTTTCCTCGTTCGCCTTCTCAACCGATTGACGTCCAATCAATCGATTGATATTATCTGAAGCACGCTCATACATACCATCTGTCGCAGTGCCATAAAGAAGTTTTGTAAACTGGCTACTGCTTATACTTAAATCACTTGCAACCTTACCATATGCTGTAGTGCCAAAAAGTGCCTTGTTACGGTCCCAACTGCCGTATTTTTTCTCAAGGAGATTAATGAATAAATTAATATTATCTTTATTTTCTTCCATAAAAATTTATCTATAATAGTGTAAAATAGTGTAAAATATAGTGAATATTGAAATTTACACAATTTTGTTGTTAATTTTAACATTAGGTTTGCGAGAGTAATGTATTACATATCTAATCAAAAACCAAATTACACTAAAAATGGAAAAACAAAAATTAATTAAAGTTTTAATTGTGTTTTGTTTAGTAATAGTTCAACAAACGTTTGCGCAACAAACAATTAAAGGAACTATTACCGATCAAGGAGGAATACCATTACCAGGAGTAAATATACTGGAACAAGGCACCACAAACGGACAAATTACAGATTTTGATGGTAATTACTCCATTTCTGTTTTAAACGCTAAAGCAATTCTAACTTATACTTCGATAGGATTTAGGCAACAAATAATTATTGTTGGTAATAAAAACACAATCAATATTACTCTGGAAGAAAGTTTAGAACAACTTGGTGAGGTAGTTATTACCGCACTTGGTTTTAAAGAATCTTCAGATGAATTAGGATATGCAACTTCAGTAGTTTCTAGTGAGTCCTTAACGGGTGCTAAAGAAACTTCCGTAGTTAATTCTTTATCTGGTCAAGCTTCAGGAGTAAGAATTTCTAGAAACTCGAGTGATCCAGGTGCTGGAGCCTATATCCAAGTTAGAGGAATTTCATCAATCGAGCGCAGTTCACAACCGCTCATTGTAATTGACGGAGTCCCTATGAGTAATGATGTCCGTGGAGATTCTAATGATTTTGCTCAACAATCACGATTAAATGATATAAATCCGAACGACATTGAAAGTTTAACTGTTTTAAAAGGAGCATCTGCTGCCGCATTGTGGGGCACACAAGCATTGGGAGGGGTCATTATGATTACTACCAAAAGTGGCAAGTTCAATCAAAAGATGAAAGTGACTTATAATACAACATACTCATCTGATGTAATTAATGTGAAGTACCCACTGCAGGATAAGTTTGGACAGGGAACAAAAGGTGTTTTTACGCCAAACAACACCTATTCCTGGGGTGATAAGATTTCTGAAAGATCAGGAGCTCCAGATGATTTTAATACTTTAGGAGCTTATTATATTGATCAGGATGGGGCTTTTTATTATCCGATAGTTAATAAAAACTCTAGGGAAACTTATGACGAAAGTAATTTTGATAAAGTTTTCCAAACTGGCCACTTTCTGGAGAATAATGTCAGCATTTCAGCAGGGAACCAAGATAGCTCAATTTACTTTAGTGTAAGTGATTTTAATCAAGAAGGGATTATCAAAAATTCCGATTATAGAAGAACCACGGCATCAGTTAATGTTAAACATAAATTAAATAAAAAATCAGATCTGAATGCTTCTTTTAAGTACATGAAGACCAATTCCAATCGTATTCGCCGTGGGGTAAGTAATAATGGTTTATATCTTGGGTTAACAAGAACTCCAGCTGATTTTGATATCTCCGGGTACAAGGGGGATTATTATGATTCCAGTATCTCGGCTCCAATTTCTGGTCGGCAAAGAACATATAGGCGATATTTGGGAGAGAGTTCAAGTGCAGTGGCTAACAATCCATTGTGGACCATTAATGAGCAAGAAAACATATCAACTGTTGATCGTTTCATTGCGAACGTAAATTACAACTTAAGACCCGTAGAATGGTTAGAGCTGATTGCTAGAGCAGGTATTGACAAATTTATAGAAAGAGGCCATGAATTTTATACTCCAGGAGCGGCTGCTACTTTTGTTAATGGAACACAAATTAAAGAACTTGCCACTAATAGCATATTCAATATGGATTACATAGCTAAAGCTAGTAAAACTTTTAATGGTGATTTTAATGGTGACATTTTGATAGGTTTTAACTATAACCAAAAAGAAAGGGTTGTGGAGGGTAACGAGATTAATAACTTTATTCTCTACACTAATGTGGCAGATCATATTTTAGATGTAGACAATGCTTTACCAGAAAACAGATCAGTTACGTCGTCATTTGGAAGTGAAAGAACTGTAGCTGGCTATACTGCTGCTAATTTTTCAGCTTACGACCAGGTTTTTATTAATGCAACGCTAAGATCTGAATATGCTTCTACATTCGGATTAAATTCTAATAAACCATTTTATTTTCCTTCAACTTCAATTGCGTGGCAGTTTAGTGAACTGAATTTAATACCGAAAAAGTTTCTTTCATTTGGAAAGTTAAGAATGTCATACGCAGAGGTTGGTGTTCAACCGGCTCGATACAATACCTTCGCAGAGTACGTTTCACCTACCTATAGTGATCAATTAGGAGGAGGTTTAGCAACGGGGCTTTATGGTAGTGGAGCTTTTGTTCCAAGTTCCTCTTTAGGTAATCCTTCACTCAAGCCTGAAAGGAAAAAGGAATATGAAATTGGTACAGACCTTCGGTTTTTTAAGAATAAAGTAAAACTTAATGCTACTTATTACTCAAATGAGATTAATGATATATTACTTAATTTTCCTATCGCCTATTCTCGAGGGTATTCCCAATTATATTCCAATGCAGCTTCGATGAAAAATTATGGAATAGAATTAGAATTAGGTTATAATATATATAAAAGCTCTGATTGGAACCTGAACATGAGTTTCTTGTATTCTAAAAATAAAAACGAGGTTACTAGCCTTGTTGAAGGTACAGATTCCGTGCAGCTCGATACGGGTTTAAGTGGTGTTCATAATCGTGCCATGATTGGTCAGCAACATGGTATACTTTGGGGGACTAGATCTTTGAGAGATGAAAACGGGCAAATACAACATGACGCTAATGGTTTTCCTATTACGGATCCTGTACAAGGCATGATTGGAGACCCCAATCCGGATTGGCAGGGGTCAGCTATCGGATCCATCTCATACAAAAACTTCTCGTTATCGTTTCTGTTTGAAACCAGCCAAGGCAATGATATTTTTGCAGGTACCAAGTCGACACTTGTAGATTATGGTCGATGGGGATCAACGGCTAACGAGGTTACCGCTACACAAAATTTGCTAAATTTTAAAGGTAATGTATTACTAGCCGGCACTAATTTTCGTGGTGAAATTCGTGATTTTGGGGCAGGACCAGTTGCTCTTACTCAAGATTGGTATAATGGCCCTGGAGGATTTTTCGGTGGAAATTCCGAATTGTTTGTTGAAGATGGTTCATGGACCCGCTTAAGGGAGTTAACTATAAGTTACAAATTAAACAAAGAGGTAACCAAGGCGATAGGTATTGACAACCTTACATTATCTGCAACTGGTAGAAACCTTATTCTATGGACGGAATTTGAGGGGAATGATCCTGACACTAATGTTTCTGGTGTAAGTTCTTCACGTGGAATTGATTACTATAATAATCCAAGTACAAAATCGTACGTCTTATCCTTATCAGTGACATTTTAATAAAAAAACTTAAGAAATTATGAAAAAAATATATACAATAGGTGTTTTATCTCTTTTTATCTTTAGTTGTGCGGATATGGTAGAAGATTTAAATCAAAACCCTAATAATCCTACATCAGCCCCTTATCAATATACCTTAACAGGTGCTGAGGTAGCAACTATAGTGTTTCAAACAGGAGCACCAGCAAGACAATCGGGTATTATGTCTGGTCAATTTACTGGATTTGATAGACAACATTTGGCCTATAATAACTATCTAGTAACGTCAGCATCTTTTGACACCACTTGGCGAATTATATTTAGAGATATTTTAAGAAATATTCTTGTAGCTGAGGAGTCTGCAAAATCCAGCGGAATTGATGGAATCTCTTTGGGGGTTTTACAAGTATTAAAAGCATTGGATTTAGGGACCGCTACATCTCTTTTTGGAGATATTCCTTATGACCAAGCTGGAAGTTTAGAATTTGAAAATCCGGAGTTTGAATCCCAAATTGCAGTGTACGGGAAAATTCAAGCTTTACTAAATGATGCCATAGTTAATTTGGCAGCTGGCACTGGAAGACCTCCAGCTAATACCGAAATTTATTTCGATGGTAACGCAGTAGCATGGACGCAAGTGGCTTATACCCTAAAAGCACGTTTTTTTATGCACACAAAGGAATATCCAGAGGCATATACAGCAGCTCAAAAAGGTATTGGTTCAAATGGAAGTTCTCATACCAATAACATGAAGTCTCCACATGGAACTGCAACAGATGATGCCAATTTGTATTATCAATTTTTTGCGCTTGCATCTAGAAAAAACGATATGGTTGCATCCAACTTTTTCGCAAGTTTTATTGATTCTAATACTGCAACTAATCCAATTCCTGCTAATTATCGAGGGAATTCAAAAACCAACGAGACTGCTAGGTATAATTACTTATTGCAAACTACGGTTGTTGGTCTTCAGCCAAACTTTAATACAAACGGTTTTGCTCAGATTGATGCTCCAGCTCAAATAGTAACTTATGCTGAGAACCTTTTAATTCTTGCCGAGGCAGGAGCAAGGGCTAATTTTAATACTGGACTTGGACATTTAAATTCGTTTCGTACATATATGGCGTCAGGAGGTTATATAACCAACCCAATAATGGCTAATCTTCAATATGATCCCTATGTAGCAGCTGATTTCGATAATCTAGGAATCGAAAACACAAGCGGTATTTCAAGCGGTAACGCATTACTTAGAGAAATTTTAGAAGAAAGATATATTACATTATTTGGGCAGATAGAGGTTTTTAATGATACTAGAAGAACACAGAACGAGAGTACAGTAAGAGTGCCTGTTGTGCCTAATACAGGATCTTTTTTACCACAAAGATTCCTTATTGGAAATTCAGAGATTGACAATAATAAAAACACACCCAATCCAATTCCTGATTTTTTTGAACCCACTCAAGTAAATAAATAAATTGATTATGAAATTAAGAAATATTTTAATAGTCCTTTTTATATGTATCTATGGGCAAAGCAGTTTCGCCCAAGTAAAGAAAGACAGCCTACGTGTACTCTTTGTAGGAAACAGTTTTACGTATTTCTATAACCTTCCACAGGTTGTTAACGCCATGTCTGCGTCCAGTAAAAAGGTACATATTGAAACTCGAACTTCTCTGGTAGGCGGTTCAAGCATATCGCAACACCTTAATCAAGAAAAAGGTACTCAAACGGTTGAAATTTTAAATAATCAAACTTTCGACTATGTGGTCATAAACCATCACAGTTTGGCAACTATTGATGATGCAGATAGCTTCTTTGAAGATAGCAAAAAAATGGTAGAGCTCGTAAGAAGCAAGAATGCAATTCCTGTATTTATGATGACTTGGGCGTATGATTCTAATCCATTAATGATTAAAACCATAGCTGCTACATATGATGACATGGCAAAAAGGTTAGGCGTTGATGTTGTGCCTTGCGGGAATCTATTTACCGAAGTACGCAAATGGCGTCCGGATTTGAACATGTTTGACGATGATGACAAACATCCTTCCAAACATGGAACCTATCTAAATGGTTTGGCATTTTTTAAATATTTCACCAATGAAAAAACAACTGATATACCTGAACGTATAACTTCTGTTGACAAAAACGGACAAAAATTATGGCTGTTGTTTTTAAGCCAAGAAAATGCCGCTTTTTTGCAACAGTTGGTTGACGAATATGATTTTAAAACTCGTTTAAATTAAATATAAAATGAAAAAACAAATTAAAAATATTCTACTAGCATTTATCATATGGGCTGGCATATTCACTTCTATTTCTTGTGAAAACATGGATGATAATGACAACTACCCAATAACTAATGCCTTTCGGGTCCTTCAAGTAAATTATGATGGTCAATCTGTAACAGGACCGATTGCTAAATTTGATCCTTTGGGTCAAATGCAATTAATTTTTTCTCACGGAGTAAATAAAACTGTTTTTGAAGCAGCATTATCCGTTTCACCTACTGCTGATTATTCCCTTTCTTATGACGAGACCAACTCTCTTATTGTTATTGGTTTTAACAGCCCATTAGATTATGAAACGGATTATACCCTTTCTTTGCCAAAAGGAACTTATGGGGTCGAAGGTCAATCCTCTAATGCGGATTATAAGCTACTGTTTTCTACAAAGGCATTTGTACCTCCCACTTTATCGATCTCAGTTGAAAGTAATGACATTTATGAAGGAGAACAAGTAATACTTACCGCTTCTTTAAGTGAAAGTATACTAAAAGACGTTAGCTTTGATATCGTTTTATCTGGAACTGCACAACTAGGTGCAGATTATAGCATTGATAATACTAGTTTGATTATTCCTGCTGGAGAAACCTCTGCTACTGTATTGATTTCAAGCTTGGTAGATATTGACACTGAAAGCCCGGAAACAATAATCGTTAATGTTGATAATTTAGTCAATTGTGTGCCTTCATCTTCAGGAGATTTAACCTTAAACTTAATTGACGAGGCTCCTTTACTAGAGTTTAAAGGGGTGATGGAACTTCAAAAATACGACGGGACAACGAGTCAAATCAGAGCTGTTCATTTATCTGTACTTGCAGACATCGCCGATTTGAGCATTTATGGAGTTGAAATTGCCAGTAATGGCGCGGTACCAAACCCAGCTGATATTGAATTTACGTTTCCCGCCGGGTCTTCAGCCTCTGCAGGCGATCAACTGTTTATTGTACGTGATTTAGATTTAGCAAATGCAAGGGCTTATTTTGAATCTTGTCTTGACTCATTTACAATATATGAAACTACGAAAATGTCAGCAAATGGTGATGATGTATTTGTGCTTTATAAAAATGGAAATGCAATTGAATACTTTGGAGAACCAGGTGTTGATGGAACGGGCGAGCTTTGGGAATATACTGATTCTTGGGCCTATAAATTAGATGGGGAATGGATTTATGCTGGTGCTGGCGCGGCAGTCAATGCAGGAGCCACTAACGCAATCTCAAGGGCAGCTTACCCTTTCTGTAGCCCACTACAATTGCAAGGAGTAACGGCTCTTTTATGGAGCGGTTCTGGAACCAATGATGGAAAAGCCATTCATGTTAGGGCAAATAGAGATATTTCTGACTTAAGTATATATGGTTTAGGTATCGCTAATAATGGAGGTGGAACTGACGGTGTTGAATATACATTCCCGGCAGTGTATGTTTCAGAAGGCGATCAAATATTAGTTGCTAGAGTTCCAGGAGCCATTGCGACGTATTATGGCAACTGTTACAATAAGTTTGATCAAGTTTTTCAAGATGATTTTGTATCTCAAAATGGTGACGATGCTGTCGAACTTTTCTATCAAGGCAATGTTATTGAAACTTTTGGTGACGCCAATGTTGATGGAACCGGCCAGTCATGGGAATATACCGGTTCATGGGCCTACAAAACCGCAAGAGGATGGACAAATGGCGCATTAGATTGTGCTGCAACAGCAACAAACAATAGCAGTTCTAGCTGCCCTTATCCATTTTGTAACTAATTAAAATCATATTATATGTATACACATAAATTAATTATTTCAGTTATGCTTTTGCTCTTGTTTACCAATTGTTCTAATGACTCTGGTATACAAGAAACTGGGCAAATAAATATTTTTTCGCTAACAGTTGAAGGTGGTAAAGTTACTTCTGCAATGGATAATATAAGTATCAATCCAACAATAAGATTTGTTTTTTCAAGGAGTATTGATCCTGCGTTGTTTGAAAAGGCTTTAAAAATTAATCCGTTATCCAACGGAACAATAGCAGCAATCAATTACACGAATAATTCATCAGCAGTTGAAGTATCGCTTAATCTTGATTATGGAAGTACATATGAATTTATTATCGAAGGTGCTATTGGGGTAAATGGAGAAATGCTCAGTGAAACTATTAATTTTAGTTTCAAAACACAAGTGGACGATACCATTTATTCTAAACCTCCCTGTTTAAATACAGCTGATTGTTTGCAGTCTAAACTTATTTCTCATAATACCGGACAAGGAAATTTTGATTTCTATGCCAATTATCCTATCTACGAAGAAAACGCTAACTGGCAAAATCTTGAGAAAGCAGTTATTGTAGTACATGGAGCTTCGATAAACCCAGATGATTACTACAGTTACATGAGTACAACCCTAGAGGCTTTGGGCGTTTCTGAAAGCACAGTGTTAATTGCACCAGACTTCAAATCGAGTGAGGTATCAAGTGGTGATCTTTACTGGAGTTCGCTAGGTTACAGAGACGGGAAAGAATCTAGTGGTGCGATTAAAATAAGTTCTTTTGAGGTTTTAGATATTCTTATTAGTCGTTTAGCGGATAAAAACTTTTTCCCCGTATTAAATGAGATAGTAATCACTGGGCAATCATCGGGCGGACGTTTTGTTCACACGTATGCTGCAGGAAATCGCTCTGAATCTCTATATCCGGAAATTCATTTCGAGTATATAGTAAGTGAAAGCCAGTATTTTTATTATCCCACAAACGAGCGGATTGATGAACAGACTAATAATTTGTATGTACCTACTAACTGTAATGGGCTACAGTTTTGGCCATTTGGATATGAGCTTGCACCGGATTACGTGAGTGCTTTGGACAAAGCAACCTTTAATGATCGTTTTGTGAGTCGAAGCATCACTTATTTGCTGGGAAATGGTTCTGGAAGTGATAGTGAGCTTAATACGACTGACTGCGAAGCAGTTCTTTCTGGTTCATCACGCTATCAAAGAGGGGAAAATATGTATCTATATATGGACTTAAAATATCCCAACCACAACCACAAAAAAACAATTGCACAAGGTATTTCGCATAACGGTTCAGCGATTTATACCTCACCTGAGTTTAAAGCATTATTAGCTCAATTGTTGAATAATTAATGATTCAAACATAAAAACAAAACAAATTTTGAATACAAAAAAAATAGGGCTTCTTTTAGGGCCCGCATTATTCATATTAACCCGATATGCATTACATTTAGATGGACTGTCAGATCAAGGAAATGCAGTGTTAGCATGTACTCTATGGGTTGCGACATGGTGGGTTACTGAGGCTATGCCAATTGCTGCCACGTCGCTATTACCCATTATTCTTTTTCCGCTTTCAGGGGCATTGCCTTTGGATGATACCTCGTCCTCATTTGGTCATCGATATATTTTTCTTTACTTGGGAGGATTTATATTAGCGCTTTCCATTGAAAAATGGAATTTGCACAAACGGATTGCTTTAAACATCATTAATTTGATAGGCACTAATGTGCGTAAAATAATTTTAGGTTTTATGATTGCCACGGCTTTTCTATCCATGTGGATATCAAACACTGCTACGGCAGTTATGATGCTACCTATAGGTATTGCCATTGTCAAACAAATGAAAGACTTAAAAAGTACGGCTGAAGATGAAAATGCAATATTTGGAAAAGCCTTGATGTTAGCAATTGCATTTAGTGCCTCCATTGGTGGCGTAGCTACTTTGATTGGAACACCTCCAAATCTTGTTTTTGCAGGTATAGTTCAAGAATTATATGGGATAGAGATTAGTTTTTTGCAGTGGTTTATGTTTGGACTACCCATTTCAGTTGTCCTTCTTGCCATTTCATGGCTATATTTAACTCGCGTGGCATTTAAGTTTAAACATATTGAGTTTGAAGAAGGTCAAGTCGAAATCAAACGACAACTTAGCGGCTTAGGGAAAATGAGTTATGAAGAAAAAATAGTTTTATCTGTTTTTGTTCTAACCGGATTTGCCTGGATATCAAGATCCTTTTTCTTAAATATATTTATACCTGACCTTGATGATTCCATAATTGCACTTATAGCCGGGGTCTGCTTGTTTTTATTCAATTCTAATTCACCTGACGGTACCGAAAAAATAATGCATTGGGAAGATGCTGTAAAGTTACCTTGGGGTATTTTATTGCTTTTCGGAAGTGGTTTGGCTATTGCTTCAGGCTTTCAAGCTAGCGGATTGGCTACTTTTATTGCTGAAAAGATGGTCCATCTTAATGGGTATTCAATTTTCATCATTCTTTTAGTTGTAATAACAGCTGTTAATTTCTTAACAGAAATCACCTCTAACTTAGCTACAATAGCGATGTTGTTACCTATACTAGCTCCCACTGCCGTTGTGCTCGATGTACATCCTTTTTTACTCATGGTTGGTGCTACTTTAGCAGCCTCATGCGCCTTTATGTTGCCTGTCGCTACACCTCCTAACGCAGTGGTTTTTGGGTCAAATTACTTAAAAATTTCTGATATGGTAAGGGTTGGAATAGTGATGAATGTCATATCTATTATAATCGTTATGATAATGGTCTATTTTGTACTGCCATTTCTTTGGGACTTTAACGCATTTAAGAACCCATTTTAATAAAAACAATGAACTGGATATGCAAATAAAAACTGCACATCTAGTTAAGCTCCATTTTTGTTATTATTTTGATTATTAAATCCTGATTTGTTTAACTGCTTGGTTGTTCTTTGTATTCCTTTAAGTACAGATCGGCAATATCTGTTCCTGTTTCGTAATCAGAATTTTCAAGCCAATCGTTAACGATATTTTAAACCTTAACTTATTTAATTTCTTAGCCATATGGAACCAATCTGAATACTCGCCTTTATCCGGAAATACAATAATTCTATAATCTTTTATTGGCTTTAAAAATTCATACTTTAAACCGCTTTTAGAACAAATTGCCATCCAAAGTGTAATGCAAAGCATATCATAGTCTTTTTCTGAAATACCTTTCGGACTACCAAAAAACTATAAAACAATAAAAAGTAAAGCCCCTAAAAACAAGGAAAATAAATTTACGCATGAATTTAGTTTTTATTATATTTTTTAGTTCAAAAACCCATTCATCAAGTCATTGCATGAAAAAATCCCAGCTCTTTTGAATACAAATGACTTGAAAATTTTTTATGCTTTTTTTTAAACTTACATCAAAGCAATTGGTAGAACCAAAAGTAAATCAAAAATTCAATAATTAATTTAAATCCGCACTAGAACATGGCTTTAGATAGTTATTAATTTTGCTCAAACATTTCTACGATATTTTCTCCACTTGATTTTTTATATCCCCTAAACATGCCATCGGAGTTAAAATCCCATGAAACATTCCCGTTCTTGTCTAATAAAATCATACCTCCTTCACCACCAAGACCACCTATTTGATTAAACAAGACTTCGTGTAAAGCTTCTTTAGGACTCAATCCCTTATATTGTATTAAACTTGAAACTTCATGAGCGGCGACTGTTCGCATAAAATATTCACCAGCGCCAGTAGCTGAAATTCCACAAGTTTGATTATTTGCATAAGTTCCTGCACCAATAATGGGCGAATCACCTATTCTTCCATATTTCTTATTAGTCATGCCTCCGGTTGAAGTTCCTGCAGCAATATTTCCTTTTTTATCAATTGCAACTGCTCCTACAGTTCCAAATTTATGATCGTCAATTAATCCACTATGATCTAGGAGTGTCTCTTCTGTTCCTTGCACTTTTCGCAACTGATTTAATCTTTTTTCAGTAAAGAAATACGATTCATCAACCATTTCAACGCCATTGTTTTTTGCCATTATTTCAGCTCTTGTACCAGATAGCAACACATGCTTCGTACTATCCATAACTACACGCGCAGCTAAAATCGGATTTTTTATATGGTTGACACCTGCAACGGCACCACAATTTAAATTTTCTCCATCCATAATTGCGGCATCCATTTCTTGCTTTCCTTCACTGTTATATACAGCTCCTTTGCCAGCATTAAACAAGGGAGAGTCTTCCATTACATTGATTGCTGCTTGTACTGCATCTAAAGAAATCCCACCTTTTTCTAAAACAGCATACCCAGCGTTAAGTGCTTCTTGGAGTTTTTGCGAATACGCTTGCTGTTGCTCAGGGGAATGATTTTTTCTGTTAACTCCACCAGCACCACCATGAATAACAAGCGCAAATGAATTGGGCTCACGCTGCTCTGGATTCGCCTTTGTCGATAAAATACTTTTACAAGAAAATAAAAAGAAAGTAGATAATAATAATGATAATAATATTGATTTTTTCATTTTGAATTTGTTTTATACTCACCTTTCGATCCGCGTTTATGACTTGGTGTTAATCAATCTATAAATTAATAGTGCCGCTCTTTTTGTTAAATCTTTAAAATGAGCTATATCCATACTTTCCTGGGGGGTATGCGAACCGCTACCCATCGTGCCTAACCCATCGAGACCGTCAACATATTTCGCTACAAACGAAATGTCACCTGCGCCTCGTTTGGCTGGATCGTATGCCTCAACTCTTCCTTGCCCCATCGCTTGACTAACTCCATCAAGTACCTTTAAAACAGCATAATTACCTTCCGTCGGTGCCATAGGAGGATATTTTAAATCAAACGATATTTTAGCTGTAGTTTTTGGTAAGTTATTAGCAACTATCGCTTTCATTTTCTCAACGGTTGTACTAATTTGCTCATCCGTCAAACAACGGATATCACCATTCGCAATAGATTTTTGCGCAACAATATTGGTTTTTCCAAAAGTGGAACCTTTTGATTGTGTTTCGTTAAAATCTACTAAAGTACCTCCTACTAAAGTCGCCGCATTAAAGGTTAGATTCTGTTCTGGCAGATCTGTATAAAATGAATTCAAAATTCTTGCCATTTCATATATAGCGCCAGCACCAACAGCATCTGTAAAAATACCTGCTGAATGTGCTCTTGTGCCAGAAGTTTCTACAGTCCAACTTCCCGAACTTCTTCTGGCCACAGTAGCGTAATTAAGACCACTAGCTCCTTCGAATCCAAGCGCAATATCACTTCGTTTGGCTGCATCAATTAAATCTTTTCTAGAAATTTCTACAGGATTACCTGCTTTTTCTTCATCACCACTATAGGCAACGATAATTTGAGTGTTTTTTAAAACCCCAGCATCGTGTAACGCTTTTAAGGCATATAATATAATGACATTTCCTCCTTTCATATCTGTTACACCAGGTCCGTAAACCACTGTAGAGTCTCTAGTAAAAGTTTGAAACGAACTGTTTTCCTCAAAAACAGTATCTAAATGTCCAATTAGTAATATTTTTTTTCCCTGTACAGAACCCGAATTAAGTTCACAAAATAAATGACCAGCTCGATCCATAGTATCCGGCATCTCAAACCAAGTTGGAGCAAATCCGATTGCTTTAAATTCATCAGCAAAGATACCCCCTACTTTTTTTACACCTGCTATATTTAAAGAACCGCTGTTAATATTCACAACCTTTTCAAGTAAATTAATTGCTTCATTGTTGCTTTCCTCAATTAGATTAATAACCTTTTTTTCAATTGGCGTTAATTTTTGCGCATGAAGATTAACGGATATTATAATCATCAAAAAGAGGGAAATAAATTTTAGATTTTTCATAAGAATTGTTTTGTTGATTTAGTTAATTAATTCAGCCTCAGATAAAGTAATTAATAATGCTAGTTTAATAGCCTCTGCTCCTTTTTTATTCAGGTACCACTCATGCAAGGAATGCGCACCTCCGCTTTCACCACCCCTTCCTATACAAATAGCAGGTATGTTTTTAGATATAGGGATGCTTGCATTAGTGGAGCCAATTGTTAATTCAGGTTTTTCACCAAACAAAAGTGTCGCGGCCATAGCCCTTTGAATTAAAGGAAGGTCTTTTGACAACTCCCCAGAAGGTCGTTCACCTATTTTATCTAATTCTAAAGTGACTTCATCTTTTATATTTGAAGCATTGTAATCCTTTACCGCTCTAGTTATCGATTCCTTAAAGATATTCTCAATTTCCTCAAGTCTCAAAGAAGAAACAGACCGCATATCTACTTCCATCCATGATTCAAAAGGAATTGAATTGATAGATGTTCCCCCACCAATCCTACCAATATTAAAACTTGTTTTTTCGCCATTACTGGTATATTTAGCTGCTTCTTGACTAAAATAATCAATCGCCTTTCCAAGAGCGTGATTAGGGTTTGCTAATCCGAAACTTCCCCAAGAATGACCTCCTTTTCCTCTAAAGGTAACTTTATATCTTTTTGATCCTAATGCCGCATTATTTATACGGCCTATATCACCTCCATCGATTGAAATCCAAGAATCTATTTTTAAATTAGACTTGTTAAATAAATATTTCATACCTCTAAGGTCGCCCAAACCTTCTTCACCAACGGACCCTACAAAGAGAATGTCATTTTGAGTTTCAATTTTAGACTGATTTAATGCTTTTAAAACACTAATAATCATTGATAACCCTCTTGTATCATCACCAATGCCAGGCGCTTTTAACGTGTCCCCCACCTTAGTTACTTTCACATTAGTTCCTTCGGGAAACACAACATCTAAATGAGCATCTAAACCCACTAATTTTTCACTTGTTTTGCCTTTACGTAAAGCTAAAACATTACCTTCTTCATCAATCCAAACTTTATCAGCCCCAGCTTCTTCAATCATTTTTTTAAATAATAACCCTTTCTCTGATTCTCTAAAAGGAGGAGCTAATACTTCTGTTAATTGAATCATATCTTTGATGGTCTGTTCATCATTGTGTTCAATAATTTCAAATGCCGTTTTAACCTTTTTATTTTTTATTAACTTAGATAATTGGTCTCTATACTTATTTTGAATAGCATTGTTTTCTTGGGCATAATTACTTGTACTCATTATAATGCTAAAAAAAACAATGATCACTTTTAAAATGTTTTTCATTTAATTATAAATTAGATTTTTATTATTAAAACAGTAAAGTCTCTACCTTAATAACTCCTTTGTTTTAGATCTAAATTTAAAAAAGAGGTTGCATAACAACCTCTAATCTAAATAAATTGTAATTTTACTCGTTTACCGGTGTTTTGACGAATAATCCAGGAATTGGTGACGGAGCAAATTCATTTCCATTTATTTCATCTTGAGAAATTAAAAATCGCTCAGGATAAGAACTACCAGAATTGATAGGAATAGGCATAGCTATATCATTATCTGTTGAACGAATTCTCCTAAAATCATCGAAAGGAACTAATGTACCAAAACAAGAAACATATTTTTCTTCCATGATTTCTCTTAATAGCGCTTTATTAGAGCTTATATTATCTTTATTTTCAATTCCACCAGCATCAAAATCAGTAGATACGTAAGCGTCATATTTTAGAGAAAGAGTAGGATCTCCGGCAAAAACATTTCCTGAAACTAAATAACTTCTTAAGGCATTTAAACGTAAAACCCCTTCGTTGAATCCGACAGTTCTAAAACCTGTTTCCGCTAAAATTAATAAATTTTCTTCATAAGAGACTAAAGGCATTAGAGCATTAGCTGCACTAAATCTATTACTCTTAATTCCTGCTTGATCAAGTATTAAAAAATCTCGCCTTCTACTCTCATTGGTTTTATTATTATTTCTTGATGAGACTTTTGAAACATCCAATAAATCTTGAGTGAAAGAACCTGTTGATGTAAGGTCGCCCGATCTACTTCCCGTTAAAATTAAATTATATAGATTACTATTCTCCATTGTAGATCCATAACCAGTAAATGCGGCTGCGTATCTAAGTGAATTCACTTTTGAAGTGACTCCTAAAAGAGCGCTTTGATAAGCCTCAGGATATTGTCTTGTCATTAAATAGTATCGTGCTTTTAAAGTATTAGCAACTTGTATCCAAGCAACAGGATTACCTCCTAATAAAACATCATTACTTAATTTTCGAGAAGGTGAAACGCTACTTAATTGGGTGATTGCTGAAGTAAGCAATACCTGAGCAGCTTGAAAAACTTCAATCTGACTGTCAAATGCGGCCTTTGTTTCAACACCAACTTTAGAATATGGAATATCTCCAAACATAGAAGCCATAGTTCCAATTCCGTGTGCTTCAACTATATTTGCAATGCCCTTAACCAACTCATCTTCTGAGTTTTTTTGAATAACATCGTTCTGAGTCATAATTCCATGGTACATAAAAGCCCAAACATCATTAGAGTCTTCAGGTGATATAATATAATTATTAATTCGTCCATACAAATTATCGACGCCCCGCATTTGTCCTGTCCAAAATTGGGAAATACGCATTAGGTGTCCTGATTGTATTTGAACATCAGCCAATTCCATCCCTTTTAATAACAATTCTGCAGGAACATCCGTAGATACATTTGGATCTTCGTTAATATCTAGATACTGATCGCAACCAAATAAAGATAATAGTAACGTCAAGCATATAATTTTTTTAATATATATTTTCATCTTGATTTATTTTAAAAGTTAATATTCATTCCAAAAACTAAAGACTTTGAACTTGGATTCGTAAAATAATCTAATCCTTTGCCTACACCTGATCCAAATTGATTGACATCTGGGTCAATTCCCTTAATCTTAGTCCATAACGCTAAATTCCGCCCAGTTACTGATAAATCAATAGACTCCATACCTGTCTTTTTTATTAGTGTACCTCTTAAACTATAACTTAAACTAATTTCTCTTAACCGAGTCCAACTTGCATCTGCTATCGCAAATTCATTAATCACAGACCCTCCAAAACCACCTCCAAGTGAAGTGTACCAACTTTCATCTAACAATACAGGACCGCTGCCATAATCTTTAACATTTCCCCTTACTGTAGATCCGGCGGGAATAACAGTACCTCTGAAGTTTTTTAGATCTTGAGTCAGTGTTACTTCATTACCAACATCAGCATGTGTACCAAAACCATACAATACATATCTTGTACGTTCTCCAATATCATTGCCTTGACTAGTATCAAACAATACGTTTAATGAAAAGTTTTTATAATTAGCTCTTATTCCTGCAGCACCTCTCCAGTCCGGATTTGGATCTCCAAGGACTTTATCTCCCGTTGTGTCTAATTGTGGAAATCCGTTAGCATCTAAGTCAAACGAACCATCACTGTTGCGCAATGCAGCACTTCCTAATAAAACACCCACTGGCTGGCCTACAACTGCAGCTGATTTTATCGAAGAACCTGGTGTAAAATCAACTGATGCTACACCTGCCAAATCTGTAACTTCACTTTTATTGGTTGAAATATTACCATATAAGTTTAATGAGAAGTCCTTTTTCTTTAGAAAATTATAGTCAAACTCAAATTCAAAACCATTATTTTGAAGTGAAGCCACATTACCTAACAAACTATCAAATCCAGAAGAGGGATTTAAAGAAATCGGGAGTAACATATCCTCTGTTTTATTAAAATAGTAAGTCCCAGACAGCTTCAGCTTATTTCTAAAGAATCTGAAATCTAATCCAGCCTCATATTCTTTCTTTTTTTCAAATTCTAAATAGGGATTTCCTTGATCATCATTCAATCTAAAACCTCCGCCAAAAGCAGTTAAAGAAATGGCGTCTGAATACCCAGAATAGCTTGCACTCTCATATCCAGTTTCCCAACCATGTGGATCAGGAGCCAAACCAACCTCTCCGTAAGCTAAACGAAGCTTTGCAAATGAAAGTGGACTATCGTTATCTAATTGAAGTAATTCACTCCATTTAAAACCAACTTCAACACTAGGGTAAACTATTGACTTTACACTAGATGACGCATCTTCATAGGTAAGTCCCAAATTTAGATTCAATAGATCATTGTAGTCAAAACTGGATTGACCATAAAACCGGACGTTTCTAATCCTTCTATTTTGCTCTTGCGCATCTCTAAGAGACGCAATTGATGGGTTTTTAAGTCTGCTGTTAAAAAGGTAATCAATAGCCTCGACATAGATTTGTTTTCTTTTTCTATCATTAATAGCACTTCCTAGCGTTACTTTTGCAGACAGCTTTTCAGTCAAATTAAAATTCATCAAAGAGATTAAATCAGCTGAAAACTCTGTATTTTTATAAATTTCGTTCTGGTACCTTCCGCTATTAGCTCCGTCTCCTGAGAACATTGGAAAAAAATACACTCTGTCATCATTATAAGTATCAAGCCCTGATCTTAGTACGAAATTTAACCACGGCGTAGCCTTAATATTAAAATCTATCGACCCAAAAAATCTATCTACTGTTGTTTCACTAGTCTGCTCATTAATAGTCCACAGTGGATTATTATAAGTCGGGTTTGCAGTATCTCCCAAATACCTTCTATAACTTCTGTGCCTTAAAGGTGTCGGAGTACCTACATTGTCATAATAAGTGCCAATGTAATCACTAATATCAAAATCAGCAGGATTGCGTAACAAACCCAAATAAATCCCTGCCGTATTTGACCCTTGTTGTATTCTATTTGAAGAACTATTGATATAAGAAACTTTAGCTGAAGTATTTAACCAGTCGTTAAATTTGTAAGTATTACCAAAAGTAATTGTGTTTTTAAAATAATTACTTTGCTTCATTATACCTTCTTGATCTAGATGTGAAGCACTGAAATAGAACGTTCCTTTCTCATTCCCTCCCGATAAACTTAATTTAATATCTTGTGCCATTCCATCTTGAAAGACTTGATCAAAATTACTATCATGATATACGTCCTTAGAATTCTTAGTGATTAACGGATAATATAGTGTACCATCTGCTGCTTCAAAATACCTTCCAGAAGTATTCACTACATCATCTCCTCCAACTCTATCTGATATTTTATCTCCCCATGAATTCGCAGCTGTAGCACTATATTTTCCCGCTGCACCCTGACCATAATTACTTTGTAAAGAATGTCTTCTGTTAATTTGATCAATAGAAACAGTAGAGCTTAATGACGCCTTCAATTTACCTGCTTTTCCTCTTTTAGTAGTGATTACGATCACCCCACCTAAAGCTTGAGATCCATATAAAGATCCTGCAGAAGCACCTTTGAAAACTTGAATGGTTTCGATATCATCCGGGTTGATGTCATTTAATCGCGACTGTTGAGAAACTCCACCGTCAGCAGCACTTGCTAACCCTTCAAGATTGCTATTATTAAGTGGAATACCATCAACTACTATTAACGGAGAACTTCCATTGATAGAACTAACACCTCTTATCTGAATGTTAGACCCCGCTCCTGGATCAGCACTACTACCTGTAATTGATAGTCCTGCAGCCTTACCTGCCAAACTATTAATTAAGGTTGGCTCTTTGGCAGCCGATATACTTTCTACACCGATTACTGAATAAGAGGAAGCCATGTTATCGCGTTTTTCTTTAAAACCAGAGACATTTACGACTATCTCATCTAAAGTTTGTGCATCACCAGACAAAGTGATATTTAAGGTGGTTCTTTCTCCAACAGCTACTTCAATAGTTTTGTAGCCAATATAGCTCACTTGCAATACCGTATTATTGTTTAAAACATTAAGGGAAAATTTTCCGTCAAAATCAGTTGTGGTAGCAATTGACCCCCCTTTTACAGATACTGTCGCTCCTGGCAATGGCCCCGCATTGTCACTTACAGACCCCTTCACTGCGCGCTGCGCAAACAGAAAACCGCTTGATAAAAATACGGTTAACGTACATAAAATAAGTTTTTTAATCATGTTAATTTTAGTTTAGTTAATATTTATTTGGTTAGTATAATACTCATCATTTGTTCGGCGGATACCCTGCCGAAAAGTTCAATAGATTCTTTAGGTGTTGCGTCTCCAATTTCATAGGTAATTCCAACTGCTTTGTGACCATATAAAAACCAGCCTTTAGAGACGGGCTTTTTACTATTTGCGGCTTCTTCATTAACTTTATAGTTGGGTATTTTTTCTTCCAGAGCTGCAAACCAATGTTCAATAAAATGAGGAAGTGAAGTTCCCTTTCTAGTTTTATTTGTGTAAAAAACATCGTGCCAAGTAGAATGAAAGTCAAGTCCAAGTATTATTTTACCAGAATCCTTTCTTATAATTTCATCTACAAATGCAACAATATTTTTTATTTCACGCTGCTTGTATTTAGACCAGTCTCTATTCAAATCGACTCCTCCTGCATTATGCCGCCAGTGTCCCATATCAACTCCATCTGGATTTATAATCGGAAAAGCTAAAATTCTGTATCGATCTAAAAACTCTTTTGAAATTTTTGATTCATTTAAAATTGTTTGCAGGAAACTTTGAAACGCATAATACCCCGTAACCTCTGGAGGATGTTGACGCGTCAATAATATTATAATTTCTTTCTCTTTTTTCGCTCCTTTATATATGTCTAATACTGGTAATTCTCTACCCTGTTTAGATTTTCCAACACTTTTTAGTTTAACTAAATCCTCTTTTCCTTTTATTAAATCTGTGTACCATTTTTTGACGTCTGACGAGGATTCGATTTCTTGCGAGGCAACTAGAATTGGATCTTTACTCAAGTTTAATTGAATAGTTACAATACTATCTTTTTTAAAGATAAAAGAGGAGTCAAGGATGGCCCAGTTATTTTCGATCTTTAACTTAGGGATGTATCGATGACTATAGCCTTCTGGATATTTGAATTTAAAATAAAAGGTTTTCGGATCAGTTGACCAAGTGCTAAAAGCATAATAGGCACTATTATTTATTGGTACATTTTCAGGATTTATTACAACTACTGCAGTACTATCGTTTTCTTTAATAAAACCGTTTAAACGCGCCCCATCGAAATCATTACTCGCAAAAACACCCATATCCTGTAACTGATAAGTTTGCTTCTTTTGTATTTCTATATGTTTTGACGTTGTATCTACTGGTGTCTTAAACACAACTTCCTTTACTGTTGTACAAGCAACTAAAACTAGTGATAATACAAAACAAAATAATTGGCTATACTTAATTTTCATATTTATATAATTCTTTGGCTTAATTATTTAATACGTCAGTTAGATTATTTACTCTAAAAGTTAATATTCATTCCAAAAACTACAGACTTTGAACTTGGATTCGTAAAATAATCTAATCCTTTGGCTACACCTGTTCGAAATTGATTAACATCTGGGTCAATTCCCTTAATCTTAGTCCATAACGCTAAATTCCGCCCAGTTACTGATAAATCAATAGACTCCATACCTGTCTTTTTTATTAGTGTACCTCTTAAACTATAACTTAAACTAATTTCTCTTAACCGAGTCCAACTTGCATCTGCTATCGCAAATTCATTAATCACAGACCCTCCAAAACCACCTCCAAGTGAAGTGTACCAACTTTCATCTAACAATACAGGACCGCTGCCATAATCTTTAACATTTCCCCTTACTGTAGATCCGGCGGGAATAACAGTACCTCTGAAGTTTTTTAGATCTTGAGTCAGTGTTACTTCATTACCAACATCAGCATGTGTACCAAAACCATACAATACATATCTTGTACGTTCTCCAATATCATTGCCTTGACTAGTATCAAACAATACGTTTAATGAAAAGTTTTTATAATTAGCTCTTATTCCTGCAGCACCTCTCCAGTCCGGATTTGGATCTCCAAGGACTTTATCTCCCGTTGTGTCTAATTGTGGAAATCCGTTAGCATCTAAGTCAAACGAACCATCACTGTTGCGCAATGCAGCACTTCCTAATAAAACACCCACTGGCTGGCCTACAACTGCAGCTGATTTTATCGAAGAACCTGGTGTAAAATCAACTGATGCTACACCTGCCAAATCTGTAACTTCACTTTTATTGGTTGAAATATTACCATATAAGTTTAATGAGAAGTCCTTTTTCTTTAGAAAATTATAGTCAAACTCAAATTCAAAACCATTATTTTGAAGTGAAGCCACATTACCTAACAAACTATCAAATCCAGAAGAGGGATTTAAAGAAATCGGGAGTAACATATCCTCTGTTTTATTAAAATAGTAAGTCCCAGACAGCTTCAGCTTATTTCTAAAGAATCTGAAATCTAATCCAGCCTCATATTCTTTCTTTTTTTCAAATTCTAAATAGGGATTTCCTTGATCATCATTCAATCTAAAACCTCCGCCAAAAGCAGTTAAAGAAATGGCGTCTGAATACCCAGAATAGCTTGCACTCTCATATCCAGTTTCCCAACCATGTGGATCAGGAGCCAAACCAACCTCTCCGTAAGCTAAACGAAGCTTTGCAAATGAAAGTGGACTATCGTTATCTAATTGAAGTAATTCACTCCATTTAAAACCAACTTCAACACTAGGGTAAACTATTGACTTTACACTAGATGACGCATCTTCATAGGTAAGTCCCAAATTTAGATTCAATAGATCATTGTAGTCAAAACTGGATTGACCATAAAACCGGACGTTTCTAATCCTTCTATTTTGCTCTTGCGCATCTCTAAGAGACGCAATTGATGGGTTTTTAAGTCTGCTGTTAAAAAGGTAATCAATAGCCTCGACATAGATTTGTTTTCTTTTTCTATCATTAATAGCACTTCCTAGCGTTACTTTTGCAGACAGCTTTTCAGTCAAATTAAAATTCATCAAAGAGATTAAATCAGCTGAAAACTCTGTATTTTTATAAATTTCGTTCTGGTACCTTCCGCTATTAGCTCCGTCTCCTGAGAACATTGGAAAAAAATACACTCTGTCATCATTATAAGTATCAAGCCCTGATCTTAGTACGAAATTTAACCACGGCGTAGCCTTAATATTAAAATCTATCGACCCAAAAAATCTATCTACTGTTGTTTCACTAGTCTGCTCATTAATAGTCCACAGTGGATTATTATAAGTCGGGTTTGCAGTATCTCCCAAATACCTTCTATAACTTCTGTGCCTTAAAGGTGTCGGAGTACCTACATTGTCATAATAAGTGCCAATGTAATCACTAATATCAAAATCAGCAGGATTGCGTAACAAACCCAAATAAATCCCTGCCGTATTTGACCCTTGTTGTATTCTATTTGAAGAACTATTGATATAAGAAACTTTAGCTGAAGTATTTAACCAGTCGTTAAATTTGTAAGTATTACCAAAAGTAATTGTGTTTTTAAAATAATTACTTTGCTTCATTATACCTTCTTGATCTAGATGTGAAGCACTGAAATAGAACGTTCCTTTCTCATTCCCTCCCGATAAACTTAATTTAATATCTTGTGCCATTCCATCTTGAAAGACTTGATCAAAATTACTATCATGATATACGTCCTTAGAATTCTTAGTGATTAACGGATAATATAGTGTACCATCTGCTGCTTCAAAATACCTTCCAGAAGTATTCACTACATCATCTCCTCCAACTCTATCTGATATTTTATCTCCCCATGAATTCGCAGCTGTAGCACTATATTTTCCCGCTGCACCCTGACCATAATTACTTTGTAAAGAATGTCTTCTGTTAATTTGATCAATAGAAACAGTAGAGCTTAATGACGCCTTCAATTTACCTGCTTTTCCTCTTTTAGTAGTGATTACGATCACCCCACCTAAAGCTTGAGATCCATATAAAGATCCTGCAGAAGCACCTTTGAAAACTTGAATGGTTTCGATATCATCCGGGTTGATGTCATTTAATCGCGACTGTTGAGAAACTCCACCGTCAGCAGCACTTGCTAACCCTTCAAGATTGCTATTATTAAGTGGAATACCATCAACTACTATTAACGGAGAACTTCCATTGATAGAACTAACACCTCTTATCTGAATGTTAGACCCCGCTCCTGGATCAGCACTACTACCTGTAATTGATAGTCCTGCAGCCTTACCTGCCAAACTATTAATTAAGGTTGGCTCTTTGGCAGCCGATATACTTTCTACACCGATTACTGAATAAGAGGAAGCCATGTTATCGCGTTTTTCTTTAAAACCAGAGACATTTACGACTATCTCATCTAAAGTTTGTTCCTCCGCTGTCAATATGACCTCTAGTGTGTCCTTTTCTTTCACAGGGACTTCTATAGTTTTGTAACCTATAAAGCTCATTTGCAACACAGCTTTATTATTTAACACACTGATGAAAAATTTCCCATCAATATTAGATTGCATACCATTTGTAGTTCCTTTTTCAAGGATATTGACTCCAGGCAGCGGCTCTCCCATTTCATTGGTAACCTTACCATTTACTTGCTTTGTAATTGGAAAAATCAATCTTCCGTTTCCGATTATTGTAGTTGTTTTTTCCTTTAACACAATATGACTCCCCATTATAGTATAAGTAAGAGGCTGCTCTTTAAAAATAAGTATTAGAGCAATTTCTAATTTTTCATTACGTAGTGAAAGGTCAATTTTTTTTGTTCGCGCCAATTGCTCCTCTCCATAAACGAAACTAAAATTGGTTTGCTTTTCGATTGCTCTAAAAACGGTCAGTATGTCGACGTTCTTAAACTTCAGGCTAACCTTTTGTTCTTTTCCTATGGCGCAAACTTGCATTGTAGCTATAAATAGTAGGACTAAAGTAATTTTCATCTTTAACGCTATTTAAAATTTTTGCTTCCATCTTCCAGACGAAAGCTGCAATTTGAATGTAACTTCATAACTTTGGTTTTATTTAAAATCAAAGTATCCCATTTTACAGAAAGAGACTAAGAGAGGGAATAATTGTCCTTCCTATTTTTTGTTTCCCAATACAATAATCTTATTTCCTTCAATTTTAAAACGTACTAAATCAGTTAACTCCATTACTTTGAGCAATTCTGAAACTGGTACCGATCTAGATGATTTCATAACAAAAGAATAATTTATATCATCTCTATATTCAACATTAACATTGTAATATTTGGATATTTGTCCCATAATTGTCCTAATATTGGCTCCTTCAAAATGAAACTTTCCATTTTTCCAAGCCATAACTTCGTCTAGGTTTGGGCGATCTATTAACTTCAACTCATCTACCCCTATTACCTGTTGACCTGGCTTAATAATTAATTGTTCATTTACATTGTTGTTTTTCTTGAGCTCTACCTTAATACTTCCTTCAATCAAGGTTATTTTGGTCATAGGTTGGTCTGAATAAGCATTAATATTGAACTGCGTTCCCAAAGCCCGCGTTTCAATTCCATTTGATACAACCTTAAATGGCATTGCGGGAATTTTGGCCACGTCAAAGAAAACTTCTCCTGCCATTTTCACCTTTCTATCGAAACCAACAAACTTAGATGGGTAAGTCAAGGAAGATCCTGAATTTAACCATACTTCTGTGCCATCAGACAGGACCAATTGTACCGGTTTACTTCCCATTGGAACAAATAAAGTATTTTCGTTTGCAACAGTACTACCATTGTTTTTAGTATCTTCATAGATTATTTTGCCTTCCTCAGTTTTTGTCACTTGAACATCACCTTCTGCAACTAATTTACCATTTGAAGCTTCTTCTAAAATAATTTTTGTTCCATCAGCAAGTGTCAGTAGGGCTTTACTAGATTCTGGAGCTAGTACATCCATAACCATTTGTTCTTCTTTCATTTCATATAAATCTGAACTACTACTTAGATAGCTCAAATATCCAGAGCCTAATGCTACAAAAAGTAGTACAGCTGCAGCCCATTTATACCGTAAATATTTTTTGGACGAATTCTCAGCTTCAAAATGTAATGTTTTGACTATGTCACTCCATCCTGCATTTTTACTAAATGAATAAATTTTTCCAATCTCCGTTGTGACCCATTTTTTATTTGTCAAATTTTCAAATACTTTTGTATTAGTATCTGAGGCCTTAACCCACGCGTCAAGTATAGTGCGCTCATTGCTATCAAGTGTTCCGTTAAGAAACTTGATAATTAACTCATCCATTTGGGGCTGTATATTTGACATAAACCTAACGTTGTATTATTATATTTAAACTAAAACGAACTCAAAATGTTTTTAACCATCCTAAAGCAACTTTTTATCAAAAAAAGTTTTACATTGAGAGTAAAACAAAAAAATCATAGATTACTGATCAAATTCAGTACTCTATGATTGTTTATAGTTAATCAAGGTAACTTTGTTGACGGAAGAGGATTAACTGGAGTCCTTCTCTTCCTACCTTGAAAAAATAGCAACTAATATTTGACTTCTAGTGCTTATTTTTTCGAATCTAAAGCGATTAAGGACAAAGTCTTTAAAAGAATAGCAATAGAAAACAGGTTTTCATAACTCAAAGCCAATCTGATTTTCCGCAGTGCTTTTCCCTTTTGATTTAAAACAGTTTGAACACTTATTCCCATTTCTTTAGCTATTTCTGAAGTACTGCTGCCCTCTATGTAAATGGATTTAAAAACTTGCTGGCATTTATTGGGTAGATTTTCTATTTCGGCGTAGACGGACTGCAACACTTTTGCCGAAATCATTTCCTGATCTATAAATAATTCTTCCAACGGAGATAATAGAGAAATTTCCTGATTGAATTTATTGTGTCGTTTTTCCTTTCTTAAGAAGTCCAAACAAGCATTTTTAGATACGGTAAATAAAAAAGATTTTATTTCAGCAAGACTTTCAAAATCTTTTCTTTTTTGTAGTAATTTCAAAAATGATTCAGTTGAAATATCTTCCGCTTCTTGAGAATAGTTAATTATTTTTTGATTGAAATAACACAATGGTAGATAATAAAGCGTGTAAAGTTTTCTCATAGCCTTTTCGTCGCCATTTCTAAAATCTACTAATAAAAATTTGTCTTTATTATTAACCAAAATATAACGTTATTATTTACTTTTAGTTGAGTAAGCATACAAAAACAAAAATATACAATTTTCTATAATATCCTAAATTTTTGTTAAAATACTTTAGCTAAAAGCATTAATGAAGCATATACTCTCAGCTCCGAATTATAAAATTAATAATGGATTACGATTTCACTGTTTCTTCAGTATCTGGTAAACTGAGAGCAAATCTAGTTTTAAAAGATAATCAGTTTATATAATAATGGTCTTGAATATTTGCGACAGAGTAAAATAAACGTAAAAGAAAAAAAACTTGTTTTAAGATGAGACAGGGCTTATAAAAACCATAGCTCGTCTTAAGCAAAATAGTTACCAAATGATTATTTATTTATAATACCAAGGTGAATAATTCTTCCTCCACTCATGTTTACTGGATTTGTACTCTTTCCTATAACTACCCCATCCTCAGGAGCTAAATATTCCCTTATTATTGAACCGAAAGCATTTCTGACAACTGCGATTTTTTCGCCTTTAATTAATTGTTGATTTAATCCTACCTTAATTTCAAGCATCCCACCTTCTTCCATGTAAATCCAATATGACTTCTTACAGTAAGTCGCTTCATCTTCGACATCTTGTAATTTAATTTTTCCATACATATCCATCCAACCCAGTGTGTTCAATATCCCTTTCAGCCCTCTATCTGTCATTTCATCTTGGAACACCTGAGGGTTTCCATATTCAACTGTAATACTTGGGATTTTTCTCAAAACTGTTTCGGCTCTCATTGTTCTAGCAGATGCAGACCCCACTGAAGACTCTTTACTATCCAAAATAATATCAGGTTTTTGGAGTTTTGCAAGTGTTCTTAGTGTATCATTTGATAAATCAGCTCTTGCATACATGGTGTTGACTCTGCCAAAACTGGCTGTATGCATATCTATATGAATATCAAAAAAAGGGAGTATGCTTTGACTAATTTTATAAACATATTGCTCGCTATTGCTTCCATTTTTTTTACCAGGGAAGATTCTATTTAAATCTTCGCCATCTATAAATCTCCTTTCATCTAATTGAACAGAAACTGCGTTTAGACCGGGAATTGCGATGATTCTACCTTTCAACAGGTTTGCATTAATAGATTCTACAATACTAAAAATAATAGGTATCCCGTTTAATTCATCACCATGTATAGCGGCAGTCAATCCCAATGTTGGGCCGTCTGAGCTGCCTTGAATTACAACAACTGGAACTAAGAGTGGTTGATTATAGGTATTTGTACCCATTTCCAACCAATACTTACTCACTCCGATCTTATCCCTATTTAGCACTGATAAATTTTTGATAATAGGAATTGTCTCTTGTGCAGTAATTAGTAATGGAGTGTAAAACAAAATGCTGACAATTATTATTTTAAAAAAATTCATTTTTTTAGCTATTTAATTAATATTAAATTTTGTTAAATATTTTATGACTAAGAGGAGCTAAGTCTAATCGTGTTTATAATTTAAACTTATAAATTTGTCACAGATTTAAAATTGGTAATACATAACCGTACATCAATATTGTTAATAATATTATGCATAAAAAATTGAGCCCAAATCCACATTTAGCCATTTCGGAAATACTAACTCTATTACTACCAAAAATAACAGCGTTTGTTCCTGAGCCTGACGGAAGCATAAATGAAAATGAGCAAGCAAATGTTGCAGGTATCATGAGTAATAGTGGGTTGATGTGAGCCGCAATTGCCATTGAAGCTAGTACTGGAAGAAATATATTTGCGGTTGCAGTATTGCTGTTTATTTCTGTTATAAAAATCATTAGTGTTATTACGATAATCAATACCAAGATAGAAGGATAGTTACTAATAAAGATTAAAGTCGTGCCCAAGTATGCCGCTAAGCCAGTTTGTTTAAATGATTCCGCAAGTGCATAACCCCCACCGACAATCATAACAACACCCCAAGGAACAGTTGAAGCAGCATTCCAATCTAAAAGTCTTTTTGACTTACAAATTTTATCCCCTGAGGGTATCGAAAACAATAATAATGCGGAGATGATAGCGACTGTTGAGTCCTGGATATAATCTTCAAATCCTACGAGAGAGGTCCATCCCGGAATTACAAAACTATTTAACTCTATATCTCTTCGGAAGATCCACCCCATCGCTGTAAAAATAAAAATTCCAAAAACTCTTTTTTCCATAGTAGAAATTTCACCTAATAATCTGATTTCTTCATTAATAATTCCCTTACTACCTACAAAGTTTCCCCTTATTTTAAAGTATTTTATTAGATAAAACCAAGTTATGGGTAACATTATTATTACTATTGGAGTTCCTATTTTCATCCATTCAAGAAAATCAATTTCAGGTAATTCAGGGAACATTTTGGAAAATACTCCTGCAAACACAAGATTAGTTGGAGTTCCTATTAAACTCCCTGTGCCTCCAATACTTGCTGCATATGCAATCGATAACATTAAAGCCATCCCAAATTGAGATTTTTTTTGTGTGTTTTGTTCTTCTTTTTCAATAATCGAAAGTGCAATAGGTAACATAAGCAAGGCCACAGCTACATTTGCAATCCAAAAGGATAAAAATGCGGTTGAAATCATGAAACTTAACATAATTCTTCTTCTACTGGATCCAATTTTTTTTATAATGTATAAAGCTACTCTTTTGTGAAGACCACTAATCTCGATAGACTTAGCAAGAAAAAAACCGCCCAACAACATTATTACATAATTGTGCCCATAATTTTCTGATGTTTTCCCAGCTTCAAGAATTCCTAACAATGGAAATAATGCAATTGGAACAAAAGCTGTAGCATAAATTGGTATGCATTCAGTTACCCACCAAATGGCCATCAGTAAAGCAACACCCAATGCCCTGGAAGCCTCAGGTCTCATTCCTTCTGGTGGAGTTATTAATATTGAAATTAAAAGGACTAAAATCCCTACCCAAAATCCAATAAGTTTTGATCTATTCATTTTGAAGGTTTTTATATTAGATAAAAAAATATTTTCGATTCATTTTAAATAGAGTTGAAGTAGCAATTATTTCTAATTATACAAACTGATATAAATATATGTTAAAATAAAAGCAACAATTATGCATCATAAAAAAATCATTACCCGTGAAAATAATAATTAGCATTCCACCGCACTAATCATTTATAAACCCTCTGATAATAAAGTATAATGTTAAAAAAAACTGACTGAACACACATTTAATTAATGTTTTCAATTCACAATTAACTAAACTTTTATCACCACATATAGGTTATAACGAACTCCAAATGTTTTTAACCATCTTGAAATTAATTTTTTACGTGAATATTTTTTATAAATAGCTACACATTCAACTAAAAAAATATTTAATTGTGTCTAGTGGGCGTGCTAACTTTACCCGCATAAAAAGTTAAGAATAAAAACACTAATTTTAAATTATGAAAAAGAATCGAAAAATTTATGACCGCGTTTTCGAAGAGAAAGCAGTTCAATTGAGTTAGGAGAGAGCCAATATCTTAGAACTATCCAGAGAATTATGTATTTCTGCTACACAATTGTATAAATGGCGAAAAGAGTATGAAGGGTTCGGACAAGGAAGTTTTCCAGGTAACGGCAATTTAAAGCAAATGCCCGAACAGGAACGGATTTCAGAGCTTGAAAGAAAACTTAAAGATGCAGAACTAGAACGTGATATATTAAAAAAAGCAATAGGCATCTTTTCCAAAAACGGTCGATGATATAGACTTTCATTAGAAACCATGAAAAGATATTTCCGATTGAAAAGATGTGCAAAATATTGCAAGTGGGAGAAAGAAGTTATAATCATTGGAAAAGCCAGTGCGTTTCAGAGCGAAAACAAAGAGTCTTACTTGTGAAAGGAAAGATAATTTCCATTTATTTTGATTCAAAACAGCGATATGGAAGTCCACCAATAACAGCAGAATTAGCTTCTCTAGGCACTAAATTACCAAGACCCGAGAGCTCTGCTCGAACAGGCGAAGCAATTCCAGTTGCCAAATACATGCAAGAACTAGGACTAAGAAGTAAATTAAGTAAGAAATTCAAGGTTAGAACTAATTCTAAGCACAAGTACTTAATTGTACCGAATATTTTAAATAGAGAATTTTCAGTTACAGAATCGTCAAAAGTTTGGGTGTCAGACATCACTTATATCCGAGTAAAAGAAGGGTTTTTATAATTAAAAAGTGTTTTAGACCTCTATGATCTAAAAATTATAGGTTGGATTTTAAGCAATGGAATGAGTGTAGAAGAGACTTTCTTGGCTGCTTGGAGAATGGTAATCAAAAATCGATGTGTTGAAAAAGGATTGGTATTTCATTCGGACAGAGGAATTCAATATGCCAGAAAGAAGTTTACCAATATGATCGATTCATATAAAATGATTACAAGGAGCATGAGCAGAAAAGGGAATTGTTGGGATAATGCAGTGGTTGAAAGTTTTTTTAAGACTTTGAAAACGGAACAAATTTATGGTAATAAGCTTATATCAAAAGAACAAATGGAACTTGATATATTTGAATTTATTGAAATTTGGCACAACAGAAAAAGAAGGCACTCTAATTTAGATTATAAAACAATTGAAGAATTCTGGAAACAGAAAGATATTTTTAAAAATGTTGCTTAACTAATACTGCGGGTTTTATTTGCATATCCGCTTCGCTTTTATATCCGCATCATTCCTATATTTGGAAATACTCGTAGATTTATAATAGCTAGGTTAATCAATTTAAGTATACTAACCACTTGTCCCTCCGCACCCAATTCATAGGTATTCAGCTTACTTTTTTCACTTGAAGTTTTAGACTCTAGCCATCTTAATACTCTTTCGAGGATACGTTTACTTGTTGATAAGCTAATCAGAGCAAGCTTTTTTAAAGGCGTGCTTTCTACTTTTATTATTTTGAATTTAGTACTTTTATTATTCTGCCTTTTTTCGTTTGCCTTGTTGCAAAATCGTTTAATGGTACGCAGTTGAAAACCATTTATGAAAGAAATTAAAAACAAAAAAGGGGTTGTAAGTCTTTTCGAGGTTGGATTGTTGCAAAAACAGAAAAAAACAGAATTTACTTCCTTCACGCATCCAATATGGTTTTCTGGTGCTTGTTTACCCATGTATTATTAGATATGTTTACCTCTTGGGGAACACAAATTTTATGGCCTTTAAACTATAGATTTGCACTAAAAATAATCTTTGTAGTAGATCCGCTCTACACTATTCCGCTTATCATTGCATTGATTATGGTTTGGAAAACAAAAGATGCTATAGTTCGCAAAAAACACATAACTAAAGGCCTATTCATTAGTAGTTTTTATCTGCTTTTATCTTGTTCTATAAAACTATATGCTTTGCACCAATTTGAAAAAGCATTGGATAAACAGGGAATCCATTATTCTGAAATTATTGTAAAACCCACAGCTTTCAATATCATTTTATGGAATGCTAATGTAGCGACCGAAGCTAGTTATTTATTATCTGACTATTCATTATTAGACAGCCAAGCTATCACTTTTACAAACTACAAAAAGAACAAAGCTTTAGAATCGCAGTTAAATGGAAATTCAGATTTTGAAAAACTAAAAAAAGCAAGTGAAGGGTGGTATATTATCTCTCAAAAAAACAAATCTTTATATTTCAATGATTTACGATTTGGACTGTTAAATGACAATCCAGAAAACCCTCAATTTGCTTTTAGCTATAAATTTATTGCAACTGAATCCGGATTAAAAGCAGTTGAAGTTCCAAAAAGCAAAAGAGACGGAAAGCGTCTACTTTTAAAAATAGCCAAGCGATTAAAAGGAAACTAACAGGTATTCTAATTCTTTATTTACTCGCTCTGTCATAATAGACTAGCTTAAATTCATTTTCTTTTTAATATTAATCAATCTTCAGCATAGCTATCAAATCTATTCGAATATTTGGTATCCTGAAATTAGGGCCAAAAAAGTCTAGCAGATATTGTTGTTATTTTAGAGAGATTACTCAAATTCCTCGACATATTCCTAGACCAAAATAAAAAATATCAGAACTCCATTAATTATGAGTTTTATAATTTCATAAAATGCGAAGTTAAACCCAATCCCTTAATAACTATTTAACAATAAATACTAACAAGAAAATTCAATCTTTAGTAGCTTTGTAATATGAAATTACAAAGCTTAGACCCACAGAATTACTTGGATCATGATAAATTTGTTTTCTGCCTAGAAGCTGTTACGGATATTGAAATTGGCAGTAGTCGAGACGTTGTTGAGAACTTAGAGCAAATAGCAATTGAATATGGCATAAACAGTATTTACAAAACCTGCGATACAACTGAAGGTTTAGAAGAAAGTTTAAACGCTTTGCGTTACGACGACCATAATTTTAAAGATTATGAAATAATCTATTTAGTCATGGAGGGGGAAGAAAATAACATTTGCCTGAATGACTATTACTATAGCATAGATGAAATAGCCGAGCTTTTTGAAGGGAAATTAACTGGTAAAATTTTACATTTTGCAAACACCAAAGCACTAGAATTAAGCGAGGAAGAAGCGCAATATTTTATAGATGTTACAGGCGCGCGGGCCATTTCGGGTTACGGAACGGTATTCAATAGACTAACCAGCATGAATTTAGATAAAACTTTCTTCAGTTTATGTCAGGATGAAGATAACATCATCGCAATTGTAGAAGAGTTGCATCAAAAACAGTATGCTCTTTGTAAACTACTCGATTTTAGATTGTATTATTAAAAAGAGATTACAAGCCAGCAAAGCTTATCGACTTAAGAGAAAGTGATATTTCTAACAGAAGTTTCCACACATTTCAAATAAATCAATTACTGCTTTTCACTATATTTGAAGCGGGACAAATTTGAAAACTGTTGTGTTCTATTTTTTTTTGATAACAACTATAATGTTACTTTTAGCATTAGTACTGTCGTAAACTGAAAAGTATAAGCTGGGATAAAACTTTAAAAATTGCTATACATGAAACTTTTTGATTTTTTAAAACTTTCAGAAGAAGAACAATACATTGCAACCTGGAAAAAAGGTGCCTATGTAGATCTGTATTTAAAAGATAATATTGCTATCGAACTGTATGCAATAAACACTTTTTATGTTGAAATTTATTATGAACGCAACACTACTGAACTCCTTTACAAAAAGATGTTCAAACAAGGTGAGTTATTGGACAAATATCTGGACCGAATCCATTTAAAAACAAATTCCAGTTTTTAATTAACCCTAAATAAAACTGAAAACAGGAGCCAATAGATAGTGCCCTTTACACAATTAAACAATAATTTAGCCCTCGTAAAAATCTCTTTTTGCCTAAGCAATTCCAACCCATACAATGCCTGAATATAACCTTGACGTAGAATACAATGACATCACTTATGCTGAAGACGAAGTCAATTTCAAGGAATTTGAATCCTGCACTTTTAATCGCTGCGATTTCTCCCTTTGCAGTTTTGTCGCAGTAACCTTCATTGATTGCAGCTTTAACGATTGCAATTTCAATGCTTCAAAAATAAATCATGTTGCATTAAGAACTGTTTTTTTTAATAATTGCAAAATGACGGAAATCAATTTTTCCATGTGCGACAAACTTATTTTTGAAATCCATTTTAAAGAATGCAATTTGGATTTCTCCAAATTTTACACCTTGAAGCTGAAAGGCACCACGTTTATGGATTGTAGTCTGCTGGCTGTGGATTTTATGAGTGCTGATTTAACTGACGCTATTTTTGATAATTGTGATTTGTATCGCGCTGAATTTGAAAAAGCAATTGCCAACAAAGCCGATTTTAGAAGTAGTTATAATTACACGATCGACCCTGCAAGAACAAAACTCAAAAAAGCACAGTTTTCTCTCGCTGGTTTAAAAGGATTACTGGCAAAGCATGACATTATAGTACAGTAGGTGTTGTTATGAAAGAATCCTGCCATCTTCCATTGTAATTATTCTATCTGTTTTATCGGCAAAATCAGTGTCGTGGGTAACAATTAGTATCGTTTGGTTAAACTCTACCGCCAATTTTTTAAAGATATCAAACACGAGTTCCCCATTTTTGCTATCCAAATTGCCAGTAGGTTCGTCTCCCATAATAATTAAAGGATCATTGATTAATGCTCGAGCTATCGCCACGCGCTGCTTCTCCCCACCGCTCAACTGATTTGTCATTTTAAGCGCATGCTTTTCCATTTCCAAGGTTTTTAAATGACCCATGGCACGAGTTTCTAATTCCTCACTAGAATACCTTCCTAATTTTAGGCCAGGAAGCATTACATTCTTCAAAACATTATACTCCGTTAGCAAGTAATGAAATTGAAACACAAAACCAATTTTCTCGTTTCGAATCTTTGCTAATTTAGAATCCATTTGCCCAGTTACGAGTTCATTATGGATATACAATTCCCCTTCATAGTCTGTATCCATTGTAGAAAGTAAATACAGTAAAGTGGATTTACCGCAACCAGATCTGCCCACAATAGAAACAAATTCACCATGATTAATACTTAAATCTATTTCTTTAATCACCTTAAATTTCACAGGATCATAAAAATATTTGGTTAAACCAATGGTTTGTATAACTGTATTATTATCCATATTTATTTTCCTCTAATAATTTCTACTGGGTCTACTTTGCTCGCTTTCAAAGCTGGAAAAAGACCTGCTATAACTGTTGTAAATAGTGCAAAGCTTATCCCTATTATATAATAAAGTACATTGTAATCGATGGGATATGTTTTTACCGTGGGCAAAGAAGTCGTTTCAAAAGGGATCATGTCGATAATAAAAGAAAAGATGTATCCAAATAATAATCCAAAAACACCTCCCGTCAACCCTATGATTAATGACAATGAGATAAAGATCCCTTTTACATCATTTCCTGAAAATCCAGTGGCTTTAAGAATGGCAATACTATCCATTTTTTCATAGATCATCATGTTTAAAATATTATAAATTCCAAACCCAGCTACAATCAGCAACACAATTCCAACTGAATAGGATATAATGCTCCTTACCGTACTACCTGTTTCAAACTGGGAATTTGCAGTTTGATAATCTATAGTATCTAAATTAAATGCTTTATGAAATTCTTTCGCTACGGCTGCTGCTGATTCCTGATCATACAAATTCAGCTGAATGTCTGTAATATAATTCGTTGGTTGTCCCAATATCTTTTGGGCTGTTGCCAAAGAGGTATAACTAATCACATTGTCGATCTCAGCAATTCCGATTTCAGACAAACCAACAATTTTCAACGATACCAAATTCCCGTTGGAAGTTGATATCTTTATAATATCACCTACTGTAAGCAGCATTTTGTCCGCTAATCCTTTACCAATTATAATACTGTTGTTCTGCTGTAAATCAATAACTTTCCCATCTTTAATGTAATCGCTAATCTTAAAGAGTTTGTCCTCTGCAATAATATCAATACCATTAACAAAGCCCGCAATTTCGATAGTGCCCGAATTGAACAAAACGGACGAGGTGACTTTGGGCGCAACGTCTATGACACGAGGGTCCTCCTTTAACACTTTGATTATGGCCTTGCCATTATATATCGATTTCCCTCTATCTTTTGGCTTAATTGAATTGATAAAATTCGTCCCGTTTTTATAGTCTTTAGATAGATCCAGTGGCTGATTTTCAGAGGGTTTTACTTCGTTATACAAGAGGATATGAGGCGTTCTATTAAGCATTAGTCCATCCAATAATTCATTTAAGCCGTTCATAAAACTGACCAAAGCGATAAACATAGCAATACTAAAAGTTACCCCTACTGCAGCAACCACGGTCTGTTTTAGTCTGGCTCTAAGTAAATGGAAAGCAACGTTTAAAATAAGTTTAAAGTTCATTATTTGGGTTTGTAAATGGTTTCATCTTTCTTCAAACCTTCCAAAATTTCGACTTTTTGGTAATCGGTCAGGCCAATTTTTACCTTCCTCCGCTCGTTTTTATGGACCAAAACATATTCGTTGTCTATCAAATAACTTTTGGGAATTGTGATCGCATTATCTTTTGTACGAATGATGATATTAGCTTCTGCAGTGAGATTAGGATATAGTTTTTTTGGCGGATTTTTAAAATGTGCCTCAATTTTAAATGTTCGGGAACGCTCGTCCATTATAGGGTAAATTTTATCCACTGTCGCATCGAAGACTTCGGCTTTATAGCTATCCATTGTCACGAGTACTTTTTGGCCCAGAGCCACCTGCACCATATCATTTTCATCCACTTCAAGTTCTAAAACAAAAGCATTTGATTTCCCAATAATCGCAAGTGGAGTCTGAGTTGTTACTAAGCTCCCTTCTTTGACCAAAACATCAAACAATTGGCCTGCAAAAGCACTTTTTACACTATAATCATTTTGGAACTTTTGATTTAATTTAAGGTTGACATTATTGCGTCTTTGCTCATTGTCCAATTGAGCTCGGAGTTGCGCCAATTGTTTTTTGGTAGTTTCGTAATTGAGTCTGGAACTTTTGTATGCTAGTTCAATCACCTCAAAATCAATTTCCGAGATGCCCTCAAGAGTTCTTATCTTTTTATTCCTGTTGAATATGGACTCATCGAGGGTCATTCTGTCCCTAGCCGACTGGACTTTTAATTCCATTTCAGCGATTTTATCCTTGATGTAGCGGCTGCTTTCCTCACTTAATTGATAAGCTAACCGCGCATTTTCTGTATTTAATGCTGCTTTTTCGCTTTCAATATCAAACAACAATTGTCCTACCTTAATATACTGTCCTGCAACGACACTTATCTTTTGTAAAACACCACTTACTGTCGAAAACACGGTGTACTGATAATCCGCTTTTATGATTCCTGAAGCATAAACGCTTTCCGTCACGGTGCCGATCTTAGGTTTTATACTGTCCCGTGCTTTGGAACAAGATTGCGTCAAAAATATAATAGCTATTACAAAAATATTTCCAAATTTCATCTTGATAATTTTAAGAAAATAATGGTAATCAAACAATTAAATTTACCGCTTTTTTCTGTACCACAGACAGTTAACAAAATAATTTTAATAAAGTTAAAGTTGTTATACACTGTTTTTTAGTCTAGAATATCGCATTTTTCTATTACAGGTTTAAGTAAGGCTGTTTAATTATAATTAAACTACAAGCGTTATTCCATCACGTAATACCCCATCAAATAGCCGCGAATATTTTCAATGTCCACTTCTTCAATGACTTAAAAACCCCTTTCATGATAAAATATAAAAGCTTTGTTAAACCTGTTTTGGTTTAACAAAAGTACCATTGAATAGTTTTCTCTAACCAAGTTTGCTGTGTAATTTCTTGTCGTGTTTTATAATTCCCGGAAGTAGGCTCGGAAATAGTTGTGATAATATATATTTAAAAAGGATAAAATAATTCATTTAAAAAATCAAATTTCATTATTCCTTCACACCAATATAGATACTAAATCCACAAACAGAAAAACAGCTGATAATTATAATAAAGCCCCTTAATTAGCTAATTATATGTAGTTAAATAACATCTATTGGGAGTCAAAATAAGTTATACTTATCAATTTGAACCTTGCGTCCAAAATTAAACTTTCTTAGATAGAAAAATAGAAAACTCAGATCCTACATTAATTTCTGAGACTACCTTTATGAAGCCATCATGATTGTCAACTATCCGCTTACAAATTGCTAAACCAAGACCCGTACCAGAATACTTTGAGCCCGTTTCAAGTCGCTGAAATAAAACAAATATTTTTTCAGCATACTCCTGTTTAAATCCAATTCCGTTATCTTTAACTACTATTTTATAATAGTCTTCGTCAGAAATTATCTCATTATTAAACACCTCGTTTTCTTCAATTTTTTTAGATAAAATTGATATTTCTGGCGCTAAACCTTCTTTACTGTATTTAAGAGAATTAGAGATTAAATTAATAAATAATTGCTCAATTTGAAAAGAAATTACCTTAACAGTAGGTAAAGTGCCTATATTTATTTTAGCCCCTTTATCTTCAATATCGGGTGATAATTCGTCGATTACATGATCAATTAATTCTCTTAAATTTGTTTCTTCAAAAACTTTATCTCCTTTTATTGTTCTGGAATAGTTTACCAAATCAATAAGTAAGGTTTGCATTTTGTTTGCAGAAGTTCTTATTTTAGCAAAATAAACTTTGCCTTGGGCCGAAATCGAATCTATATCTTCAGATTCGATTCTTGAAACAAACATTTGAATTTTACGAAGTGGCTCCTGTAAATCATGACTTACGATATTATTAAAAGACTCTAATTCCTCATTAATACTTATTAATTCTTTATTGCTTTCTTCTAATTCAACTGTCTTTTTGAACTGATCGGTCATGTCATAATTCAAACCTGTTTTTACCATTTCGCCTTTGCCATTGGTAGTGAAACTTCCAACAGACATTACGTATTTTAAATCACCATTTGGTAAAACGAAGCGATACATTAATGAAGTAGGTATATAAGTACTTAATGAATCAAGATGCATTTGCTTTACATATTCAACATCATCTGGATGAATGTACTTTAATATGTTTTCTAAGCTAGGGACAAATGATTGTGGTTCTACTCCCAAAAGACGATAGAAATTATTTGAAAAAGTATATTTATTAGTCTCTAAATTAATTTTCCAATGGCCAAATCCTGCAATCTTCTCGGCTTCATTAAAAGAATGATTTAAGAACTTTAATTCATCATTCGTTTTCTTAAGTTCATCGATGTCAACATTCATTTTATTAAAAGACAAAAACAAAATCAATAATGAAAGTATAACTAGTAAAAAAGCACTTATTATAGAATATTGCAACTCAAATTGATGATTGTCATTGTGGATTTTGACTTTGTCCCCCTCCGCATTTATCGTTTTATATACGAAATTTTTCATCGACTCTGTAAACTCGTTACTTTCGCGAAGTTTATCCTTTAATGCGACACTATTAGGTAAAGTACTTTTTGATAATAGAAGTGTTTCTCTAAAAAGTGCGAATCGATAATCGATAAGTTCTCTAAGTCTTTTGACATCCTTAACTCTAGCTGGATTATTCGCTACTAATTTATTAATCCGCTTAAAGTTAGACTCTATTTCCCCTCTTCTCATGAATCTATCTGCTAAATAAGACTCATCTTTAGTGATAATATAGCTTCTAAGGTTTGTTTCATAGATACTAATAATTGACAATACCTTTTCTAATTCCAGCTGTGTTTCAGTCGCATTATTTATTAAATCGACCGAGGAATCCAAGCTACGCATCTGAGTATAAAAAACAGATGCAATGTAACCCACTACAATTATAGCAATCCCTAAAGCTAGTTTGAAGACTTGAGAATTTTTGTATAATTTAAGTAGCTTCATATCTTTGCTTTTATATACTAAAGAAAAAAGTTTCTTTATTTAAACCAGATGAATGAAATTGCCAATTTACATTTACCACTTCTTTGACTACTTTTTTGAGCTTATTGAAGTCATTTGGTTTTTTTATATAAATATTTGCACCTTCAACAAAAGTTTCCTCGATATCTTTTTCAGATGAAGACGTAGAATATATAGCAATTGAAAGTTCCTTAAATCTTAAATCAGCTCTAATTTCTTTTAGACATTCAAATCCTGATTTACGCGGCATATTTAAATCTAAAAAAAGTAAATGTGGTAAAACAAGATCTGGGTTTGCCAAATAATCCATGAGTTCTTTGCCATCATTAAACAAAGTCAATTTATTATCCATTTTAAGGTCCATCATTGCATCACTGAAAAATGTGCGATCATCTTCATCATCATCAGCAATTAAAATACGCATTGGATCTTTATGTGAAATCATACTATTGGGTATTATTTTATGTTTTTAAATTAGATAAATTTCGTCTTTTATCTACTATTCTTTTAAAAGCGGACGGCGTCAAACCTGTAACTTTTTTAAACTGGCTTGATAAATAGGCCACACTGCTGTAATTCAATTTATAGGATACCTCCGTTAATGTCAATTGATCTTCAACAATTAGTTTTTTAGCCCTTTCAATTTTTTGAATAATGACAAAGTTTTCTATTGAAGAATAGGTGTTTTCTGAAAAAATATTAGTCAAATATCCATAACTGAAATTTAATTTTTCTGATAGATAATGAGAAATAGTTACAGCTGGCAATTTATCATTCCCATAAATCATTTCTACAATAGAATCTTTAATTTTCTGAATAAGCTGACTTTTTTCATTATCAACAATAAAAATAGAATATCTATTTAAACAAGTTTGGAGTTCAGTAAAACTCTCGTCAGATACACTGTCACTAATTTCAATTTCTCCTAAGTCAAGGAGCTGGTGTTTTATATTTAATCGTTCGAGCTGCTCCTGTAAAATTACTCGACAAGCAACTATTCCATCATATTTTAAATAGAGCTTCATTTATGTTAGCGTTTATATTTGCTGAATAGTCAGCAGTTAAATATAATAATTCGAGAACAAAAATCGAGCCTTAAACAAAAAATAAAAAGGCATTGCTAGTTTAATAATTACAAACAATTGATTTTGAAACCATTGAAATTAATTAAAACACGAAATTATCCATGAATAGTCTCACCATTGCCATAATTTGCAATAATGGAAGCCTCATATTCAATCCATTCCCTCCAGCGCTTTTCTACATCAATTCCGGTTCCATATTTTCTAGCATATGTAATAAAAGTGGTGTAATGACCGGCTTCGCTTTCCATCAAGTCCCTATAAAATACAGATAGCTCTTCATCTTGAATGTTCTCTGAAAGGACTTTAAAACGTTCACAACTTCTGGCTTCAATCATTGCCGAGAAAAGCAACCTTTCGACCAAACTTGAAACTCTAGTCCCAGTACCACTTTTCTTCATGTACAAATACAATTCGTTTACGTAATCGTCTTTGCGTTCACGTCCTAACTTCAGCCCTCGTTTGATGATAATGTTATGTACCTGTTCAAAATGATCTATTTCTTCTTTGGCTAAAGCCAATAAATCCTTGACCAAATCCTGGTGTTCTGAATTATTAGTAATTATTGTAATCGCGTTAGTCGCTGCTTTTTGCTCACACCACGCATGATCCGTCAGGATTTCCTCGATATTTTTTTCTACAATATTTACCCATCTTGGATCGGTTGGCAATTTTAATCGTAACACTCCCATATTATTTTTTTGAAATTTTAAAAAAAAGTTTAAAGTATAAAGTGTACCCACGAACTAAAAAAGTTTAAAGTTTCGCGATACCTTCCGGCAAAGACGAAACCTTAAACTTTTAAACTTTAACCTTTTTAAACTAGAGTCATTTAGAAAACGAAGATTGCTCTTTCGCTCATCATTTCATTAACTTCATTAGCCACTTCTTCAATAATATCTTCGTTTGTGTGATTCATTAAAACCTTATCAATCAAAGCTACGACAGCGTCCATGTCAGCTTCAACTAAACCACGAGTAGTAATAGCTGGCGTTCCAACGCGTATTCCAGAAGTTACAAATGGTGATTTATCATCAAATGGAACCATGTTTTTATTAACCGTAATTTCAGCTTTAACTAATGCATTTTCAGCGTCTTTACCAGAAATTCCTTTGTTTCTTAAATCAATTAACATCATATGATTATCCGTTCCACCAGAGATAAGATGGTAATCTCTTTTTACAAAAGCCTCTGCCATTGCATTCGCATTCTTTTGTAATTGCAAAGCGTAAGTGAAGAATTCGTCTTTCAATGCCTCACCAAAAGCAACCGCCTTAGCAGCAATAATGTGCATTAAGGGACCACCTTGATTTCCTGGAAAAACAGCTAAGTCAAGCAAAGAAGACATCATTCTGATGTCTCCTTTTGGAGTCGTCAATCCAAATGGGTTTTCAAAATCTTTTCCCATCATAATCAATCCACCTCTAGGTCCACGCAATGTTTTGTGTGTTGTAGTAGTAACGATATGACAATGTGGTAGTGGATCATTCAATAATCCTTTGGCAATTAAACCTGAAGGGTGAGAAATATCAGCTAATAAAATCGCTCCTACGCTATCTGCGATCACTCTAAAACGCTCAAAATCCATATCACGGGAATAAGCCGAAGCTCCTGCGATAATTAATTTTGGTTGCTCTTTTGTAGCTATTTCTTGAATTTTATCATAATCTAAACGTCCTGTTTCTTTATCAACACCATAAAAAGACGGAGTGTATAAGCGACCTGAGAAATTTACTGGTGAACCATGTGTTAAATGTCCCCCATGAGACAAATCAAATCCAAGAATTTTATCTCCCGGTTTTAAACAAGCATGATATACGGCAGTATTGGCCTGCGAACCTGAATGCGGCTGCACATTTGCATAAGCAGCACCAAACAATTCCTTAGCTCTATCAATAGCAATTTGTTCAACAATATCAACTACTTCGCAACCACCATAATATCTCTTTCCAGGATATCCCTCTGCATATTTATTAGTTAAAACAGAACCTGCTGCTTCTAACACCTCGTCACTGACAAAGTTCTCCGATGCAATAAGTTCTAATCCGTGTACTTGTCTTTCTTGTTCTTCAAGAATAAGGTCAAAAATTTGTTTGTCGCGTTGCATTTCTTTGATTTTAGTTAATTTGATGCAAAAATACGAAAAAACGTTTGTCAAATTGCTAGATAATGATATATTTGAATTATAATTTTTCAACAAAACAATTAACATATTATGCCAATAGCAGCCAACGATACAAGCAGAAAATCATGGATAGAAGTACATGAAAATAGTGATTTCCCAATTCAAAATATTCCTTTCGGCGTATTCTTAACAAAAGAAAATGTGGTAACTGTAGGAACTAGGATTGGCAACTCTGCCATTGATTTAGGGGCCTTACAGCAAATGAATTACTTTGCAGGTATTGAATTGACAGACGATATGTTCATGCAAGATACTCTTAATGACTTTATTTCTGACGGACAAAAAACATGGCGATTAGTAAGAAACCGGATTGCAGAAATTTTTGATGAAACCAATTCAAAATTAAGAGATAACATAAAACACCGTAACATCGTTATTTTCGAAATAGACGATGTCGAAATGCAGTTGCCTGTATTAATAGGTGATTACACTGATTTTTACTCCAGTAAAGAACATGCTACTAACGTAGGAAAGATGTTTAGAGACCCCGAAAATGCACTATTACCAAACTGGCTACACATCCCTGTGGGATATCACGGTAGAAGCTCTACCATCGTCCCTTCAGGAATTCCTGTTCACAGACCAATAGGTCAAACGTTACCTGCTGGTGACACCACTCCTGTTTTTGGTTCCTCACGTCTAATTGACTTCGAACTGGAAACTGCTTTTATCACCACTGATGCTAATGTGATGGGGGAAATGATTCCAATCAATGAAGTCGAAGAGTATATCTTCGGAATGGTTTTATTAAATGATTGGAGTGCTCGCGATATTCAAAAATGGGAATATGTGCCACTAGGACCGTTCTTAGCAAAAAACTTTGCTACGTCTATATCACCTTGGATTGTGACCATGGATGCTTTAGAACCGTTTAGAGTTCTAAGTCCAAAACAAAACCCAAGTCCATTACCGTACTTACAACAAAAAGGAAAACATTCCTTTGATATTAATTTGGAAGTTGCCATAAAGCCCGAGAATGTGGAGCCTACCGTAATAAGTAAAACCAATTTTAAATATATGTATTGGACGATGAGCCAACAATTAACACATCATACTTCTAACGGTTGTCGTGTAAATTCGGGCGATATGATGGGTTCTGGGACAATTTCGGGACCAACACCTGATAGTTACGGTTCGATGTTAGAATTGACATGGGGAGGAAAAAATCCAATTGTACTGAACGATGGAACGGAACGGAAATTCATCAATGATAATGACACCGTTATTATGAAAGGATTTTGCAAAAATGGACAAGTAAGAATAGGATTTGGAGAAGTTTCTTCAAAACTATTGCCACCTTTTGTACGAAAATAATTTTAGCCAAATCATAAATATAAAAAAGTCCCATACTTAACGTAAGGGACTTTTTTTATTTCAATTAGTCATCGTTAAAAAATGAACCACTATATACTCCTTTTTACTTGTTTCCTTTCTCAAAATCAGCAACAAACTGAGCCAATCCAATATCAGTTAAAGGGTGTTTCAACAATCCGTAAATAACAGAAAGTGGTCCAGTCATTACATCAGCACCAATTTTAGCACAGTTTACAATATGCATTGTGTGACGAACAGAAGCAGCAAGAATTTGTGTTTCATAACCGTAGTTGTCATAAATCAATCTGATTTCTTCGATCAAAGCCAATCCATCAGTAGAGATATCATCTAAACGACCAATAAATGGAGAAACATAAGTTGCACCAGCTTTAGCAGCCAATAGCGCTTGACCTACAGAGAAAACTAATGTTACATTTGTTTTAATTCCTTTATCAGAGAAATATTTGGCAGCCATAACTCCCTCTTTGGTCATAGGTAATTTAACCACGATTTGATCGTGTAAGTCAGCTAATTCTTCACCTTCCTTGATCATACCATCGTAATCTAAAGAATTCACTTCAGCACTTACATCACCTTCAACCAAATTACATATGTCTACATAATGCTTCAAAATACTGTTTTTCCCTGTAATTCCTTCTTTAGCCATCAATGACGGATTTGTAGTAACTCCATCCAAAACTCCTAGAGCTTGTGCTTCCTTAATTTGAGCTAAATTAGCTGTGTCTATAAAAAATTTCATAATTATGTCTATTTATTTATGTGTTTATTTTCTTGGGCGTGACCTTCGCAAAAAACCTCAGGTCGGGCTATTCGCTACAAGTCCGCGCATCGTTACGCTTTCGCTACACAATACTGCGGGCTTTTCGCTGCTATCCCTCACGCTAATTTGATGCAAAATTACAACTTATAATGGTTCATTAGCATTTTTTCATACACTTTATCAGGAAGAATGCGCTTTAGCACAATCGAAAACTTCTGCATAAAAACCCCAACTTTGTAGTGTACCCTTGGTTCTTTGGCCTGGATAACCCTATAAACCGCCTCGGCCATTTCATTCGGATTACTGCCTCCATCCACATGCTCATCCATCGTTTTTAACGTATTCCCGTAAGGAATTTCATAAGCAGAACCTTCAATTATTGGCGCATGATAGCGTCCCGCGGCAATATTAGTTGCAAAATCGCCAGGTGCGACATTTGTAATATGAACTCCAAATGACTTTACCTCCATACGTAATGCTTCAGTAATCAGCTCTAGCGCTCCCTTTGAAGCAGAGTACACCCCGCGATAAGGTAATCCCATGTAGCCCGCGATTGAAGTTATATTGATAATCAAACCCGAATTTTGCGTTCGCATTTGAGGCAAAACCGCTTTCATCACTTCTATAGGACCAAAGAGATTAATCTCAAAATTATTCTTAATTTCATCGCTTGGAATTTCTTCAAGAGGCCCTGTAATCCCAACACCTGAATTATTAATCACAATATCTAATCTTCCAGAAATGCTTATTACTTTTGCGACAGCTGATTGGATCGAAGCCGTGTCCCGCACATCTAGGGCCACTAACGGAAAAACAGAATCAAGTATACTTTCCGGCTTCCTACTAGTTCCATACACAATAAAACCCTTATTATATAAAAACTCCCCTATAGACTTCCCTATTCCAGAGGAACCTCCAGTTATTAGAACAACTTTATTCATAATGTGTGATTGATTATATATGAAAGATCCAAAAATAAAAAAATCCTCCATATGGAAGACTACTTTTGTGAAAATATTAAAAAAAAATCTGAACCAAGTTCAGATTAAAAAATGGCAAGCGACCTACATCGCACCGCTCAACCACGTACCCTTGCTATGTTCCCATCCTGGGGGAGTCTGCAGGAGCTGGTCGTGTAGGACTTGCCGGTGCAAATATACAATCTTTTTATATTTTTGCAAGTGCTTTGTGCTGTTAAAATAACATTGTATATTGGCGTATTCAAAATTTAAACAATGAAAAAATATAACTTACTATCTATCATTTTATTAGGAATTGCGGTTTCTAGTTGTGGAGGTAAAAAAAAGGGAGAAAACAGTATATTTAATTTCGATAGTTCGAAATTTGCTGCTAAATACCAGCCACAAGAAGCACTTAACCTAGCGATTTTGAATCCGAATTCCAAGAAAGTCGATAGCATTATATACTATGTAAATGATGAAAAGATAGCGTCTAAAAAAGACGCAAACAATATAATCTTTGAATTAAAAGAGCAAAAATTAGGCTACCAAAACCTAAAAGCTTTAGTATACTATGAGGGAGAAAACTCAGTAGCAACTGCAAGAGTGGAACTAGTTTCCAATGTGAAACCAAAATTACTTAAGTACACGATTGTAAACACATATCCCCATGATACGGCCGCTTTCACAGAGGGTTTAGAGTTCTATAAGGATACGTTGTATGAGAGCACCGGTCAAAAAGGCTCCTCTTTTTTTAGAAAATACGATTACAAAACGGGTAAAGTATACAAACAAGTTGATCTTGATTCAAAATATTTTGGAGAAGGAATCACTTTTGTAAACGGTAAGATGTACCAATTGACCTGGCAGGAAAAAACAGGCTTTATCTATAATGCAAACACATTAAAGCTGGAAAAAACATTCGCTTACGACAAAGATATCGAAGGTTGGGGAATGACAAATGACGGAAAATACATTTATCAAACTGATAAAACTGAAAAAATATGGAAAATGGATCCCGAAACTCAAAAGATGATTGACTATATAAATGTCTATTCGGGAGATTCAAAAATAAAATCTATCAATGAATTGGAATGGATTGAAGGAAAAATCTATACCAATGTGTGGCAAAAAGACGCCATTGCAGTTGTAAACCCAACAAATGGTGCCGTTGAAGGGATCTTGGATTTGTCTGGCTTAAGAAAGTTGATTAATGCTACTCCTGATGACGTATTAAATGGTATCGCCTATAACCCAAAGACCAAAACCATTTTTGTAACTGGTAAAAACTGGGACAAACTCTTTGAAATTAAAGTTTCTGAATAAATTTAAATGACAACTCTAATTACCAATATCAAGGAATTGCTGCAAGTGCGAGAAGCTGGAATTGTAAAAATTTCTGGTGCTGAAATGGCTATTCTTCCAACCATCAAAAACGCCTACTTACTAATCGAAAACGATTTGATTACCGATTTTGGTTCAATGGAAAATATGTCTGGACTAAAAACGGATAATGTCATTGATGCAACTGGAAAAATGATTTTACCAGCTTGGTGTGACAGCCATACTCATATTGTATATGCTGGGAACCGAGAACAAGAATTTGTAGATCGCATCAACGGAATGACCTATGAAGAAATAGCCAATCGTGGCGGCGGTATATTAAATTCGGCTAAAAAACTGAATGAAACATCAGAAGAAGAAATCTACCAGCAATCAAAAGAACGATTAGAGGAGGTAATGCGTTTGGGAACTGGAGCGGTAGAAATTAAGTCTGGATATGGACTTAGCTTAGAAGGGGAAGTAAAAATACTTCGTGTTATCAAACGGCTATCTAAGCATTATCCCATAACCATAAAAGCTACTTTTCTGGGAGCCCACGCCATTCCATTGCAATACAAAGAAAACAGAAAAGCCTATATTGATTTGATAATAAATGAGATGCTTCCTAAAATCGCTGAGAACCGCCTAGCAGAGTACATAGATGTTTTTTGCGAAACTGGCTATTTCACTGTTGCAGAAACAGAACAAATTATGGAAGCAGGAGTCCGTTTTGGCTTAAAGCCAAAAATTCATGTGAATCAATTCAATTCAATTGGAGGAATTCAAGCAGCCATAAAATACAATGCGTTGTCTGTAGATCATCTTGAAGTTATGAAACCAAAAGATATCATGGATTTAAAAAACACAGAAACTATGCCGGTGGCACTTCCATCCTGCTCGTACTTTCTAAGTATTCCCTACACACCCGCTCGCGCAATGATTTCCGCAGGTCTTCCAATTGCCTTGGCAACAGATTACAACCCCGGATCAACCCCGTCGGGGAACATGAATTTTGTTGTTGCTACTGCCTGTATAAAAATGAAAATGACTCCCGAGGAAGCGATAAATGCCGCTACCATAAACGGTGCTTATGCCATGGGAGTCTCAGATACTCATGGAAGCATCACAATCGGGAAAAAAGCAAACTTAATCATTACAAAACCAATTGAGTCTTACTATCAATTACCATATGCATTTGCAAGCAACTTAATTGATGCCGTAATGCTCGAAGGAAAATATCTTACATAAAAAAAAGAGGAGCTATTAGGCTCCTCTTTTTTTTATCTACTAACTACTGTTGTTATCTTAAAACAAAACTTGTTTTAGAAACTAGTTCACCTTTATTATAAATATTAATATAATAAGTCCCTTCAGCAAAATCATCTCCTTTTAAATCTTGTGAAACATTAACCGTTTTGTTTTCATAAGCCACTTTAGTAGAAAAACTATACGTTAAAGTATTCTCTCCAAAAGTTTCTGTTTTTTTATCACCTAACACATTGTTCTTACCATCAATCACCTGAACTTGGTATGTTTTATCACCTGATTGAGCAATTTGATTCTCAGCTATAGTAAAACTAACTCTAAGAACGTCAGCTCTTCTTGCTTTCTCAGTTTCTATTTCTTTTCCAGAATTTCTAACTTTTAAAGCAATTCCTGCTGTGTTCAACACAGTCAGTTTTGAACCTTTTTTTACCACTTTTGCCAATTCTTCGTTTTGTCCTGCTAATGCTTCGACATTTTTCTTGGTTTCACCCAATACAACTACAGTACTATCACGTTGAGTAGTTAAAGTAATATTTTTCTCTTTCAAAACTTCATTCTCTGCCATTAAAGCTTTCATATTACTTTGAAGAGCAATAAATTGAGTTCTGTATTTAGCAACATTTCCATTAGATTTCTTTAGATCTGCGATTAAATTCACAACCTTGTCTCTTTCTTGAATCAATTCATCAGACATAGATGTATTCTCAGCAATGGCTGCATCATATGTTGTTTTTAAATTTTCCAAATCCATCATAACTGATTCTTTTTCAGTCATTGTCGTTTTCAATTCAGTTTGTACCGCGGTCACATCAGATGTGATTTTAAAAATATAGACTAAACTCCCAACTAGTAAAACTGCTAATACTGCAATTATTGCTTTTAGACTCGAACTACTTTTTTGATTTTCCATTTTAATTTTTTTTTTCCAAATTTAAGAAAATAAATTAAAGATGAAACAATTGTTAACACAATTATAGTATTTTTGGAAAAATTATGTTTTTTATGGAAAAGCTTTTGCCTTTTACAATGAATGATCTCGCCAAAATTACTAACCACAGAAGTGGGGAAATTAAATTTGGAGAAAAGATGATTACTCTTCCTAAAGATACTGATGTAATCTCATTTTTAAAAACTTGTGAAGCAAAGTATGTGCTGTTAGGAATTCCGGAAGACATAGGGATAAGAGCCAATTACGGCAGGCCAGGTGCAGCATCCGCGTGGGATAGCGCCATAAAAAACATTGCCAATATTCAACACAATCGTTTTTCTAAAGGAAGTCAGCTGATTGTTTTGGGACAAGTTGATGTTTGTGAAGAGATGAAGGAAGTCGAACATTTAGACTTCAATGATGTGGATGATCGTTCCAAATTAAGTCAGTTAGTAGAGCGAATCGACAAAGATGTTTCTCACATAATTTTTAATATTATAAAAGCGGGCAAAATTCCTATAATTATTGGCGGCGGGCACAATAATTCGTATGGTAACATAAAAGGTGCTGCTCTGGCTAAAGGTAAACCGGTAAATGCCATAAATTTTGACGCACATTCTGATTTTAGAATCTTGGAAGGACGACATAGCGGAAATGGTTTTTCCTATGCTTTTGAAGAAGGCTTTTTGAAAAAGTATTTTGTTTTTGGTTTGCATGAGAATCACACTTCTAAAAGTGTACTAGACATCATTAAAAAAACTGAAGATCGCGTACGTTATAATACGTATGATAGCATAAAGATTAGAAAAGAAAAGGATTTTTATCTGGAAATGAATACCGCATTAGCATTTGTCGAAACAGATGGCTTCGGAATCGAAATTGATTTGGATGCACTTCCCAATATAGCAAGTAGTGCCATGACCCTGAGTGGTTTTTCTGTGGAAGAACTAAGGCAGTTTATTTCATTTTTTGCCAAAAATAAAAACGCCACTTACATACATATATGTGAGGGGGCTCCTGATTTAGACGATGGAAAAAATAATCACCTGATAGGTAAATTGATAGGTTATCTGGTCACTGACTTTATTAAGTCAAACAACGCCATTGCCTAATAAAAACATGCAGTATCATATAGCACACCTAAGTATAACTTCATTAGCATATACATAAGAAACCGACAGCAAAAATAATAATCCTATATTTGCAAAAACTATCCATGTACTTAATACAGGATATTTAATTTCAATAACATGTTATTCGAAGATCTATCACTTTCAAAAAGTATACAAAGAGCCGTATATGAGCAAGGCTACACTAACCCAACTCCCATCCAGGAACAATCAATCCCACTAGTTTTAGCGGGAAAGGATTTAATAGGATGTGCACAAACAGGAACTGGGAAAACGGCAGCGTTTGCCATTCCTATTATACACCAGTTGCACCGTATTGTAGGGTCGTCAAAAAAAGCCAAACAAATTCGAGCCCTTGTTGTAACTCCTACTCGAGAATTAGCGGTTCAAATAGGCCAAAGTTTTGACACTTACGGCAAATACACCAATTTGACGCAACTTACTATTTTTGGAGGTGTTTCTCAGAACCCGCAAGTAGACGCACTAAGAAATGGTGTCGATATTTTAGTTGCAACCCCAGGAAGGTTGTTAGACCTTCATAAGCAAGGATTTATTGATCTTGATCACTTGCACGCTCTTGTCCTTGATGAGGCTGATCAAATGCTTGATATGGGATTTGTGAACGATGTCAAAAAAATAGTAAAACTTACACCTAAAAACAGACAGACACTGTTTTTCTCGGCAACTATGCCAATCGCTATAAGGGAATTAGCTGAAATGTTTCTAACTAATCCCGAAACTGTAACCGTATCGCCGGTTTCATCCACAGCAGAGAATGTTGAGCAACATGTTTACTTTGTTGAAAAAACAGAGAAAAGAAACTTGCTGTATCACTTGATCAAGAATCAAGATTTGTCAGATGTACTAGTTTTTTCAAGAACAAAACATGGTGCAGACAATGTTGTTAAGGCTTTGCGCAAAAACAACATCGCAGCGGAAGCCATTCATGGCGATAAATCACAAAATGCAAGACAACGTGTTCTAGAAGCATTCAAAAATAAAGAGATTGGTGTTCTTGTAGCTACAGATATAGCCGCTCGTGGAATCGACATTGACCAACTACCATTTGTTATTAATTTTGATTTGCCCAATATACCCGAAACCTATGTACATCGCATCGGAAGGACCGGCCGCGCTGGTAACGGTGGAGTCGCAATTTCTTTTTGTAGTAAAGATGAGCACGGTTATTGGAAGGATATTCAAAAATTAATAAAAGTAGACGTTAAAACCGTTAGTGACCATCCTTATCCCTGGCATTCTGGAAGCCCTGAGACTGCTCCAGAAGGATCAACCAAACCTAAGAATTCAAATAGAAGTGGTGGTGCTCATAAATCTAGAAAATCAGATGCTTCAAAACAAAATAAAAAACGTTGGTACTAATTAGATTCAAAAGATAATCTTTAAGCTGTAAGAAATGCCTTTTACCATTTTGGTAAGGGGCATTTTTTATTAGGTAAATACTTCATATATAGTTAATTAAGTGTTATTATTATCTTTAACAATATTATTTTTTTGTAATTTTAATTGTATAACAAATAACCCTTTAAAATTTTTAATTATGAAAAATTTAGTAAAAAGAAACGCCTTCGCGCCTTTAGTGACAAATCCGTTTTTACCATCTGTAGATGCCTTTTTTGATGATTTCGGATCAAGAGATCTCATAGACTGGACTAATCAAAGTCTGGCTACACTGGGAAGTAATCTACCATCAGTAAATTTAAAAGAAACAGATAAAAAAATTGAAATTGAACTAGCAGCGCCTGGTTTGAAAAAACAAGATTTTAAAGTAGAAATCGACAATAACATGCTTTCTATTTCTTCAGAAAAAGAGGAAGAGAAAGAGGAAACAAGAAAAAAAGATAATTATTATAAAAAAGAATTTAATTACCAATCATTCCGCAGATCCTTTAGTTTGCCAGACTATGCAGATGAAAATAAAATTACTGCCGATTATAAAGATGGAATCCTTCACGTAGCAATTGATAAAAAAGAAGGAGCACAACAAAGAATAGCAAAAACCATAGCTATAAAATAGAAAACAAGCTTTGGAGTCAAAAAAAATCGCAAAATCATATGATTTTGCGATTTTTTATTTTAAATAATAATAATAATAATAATACTATTCTAAAGAAAATTCTATTTCTCTATAAATATTAATTGATTAATAGTCTTAACTAATAGTACAGGTGCGAATTGTTTAATCACTTGGTTTTTAATACATTTTAAAGCAAAGTCGTAAGAAATAAACGAACTGTTTCACACTCATTTAAAAAATTAAAATGAGGCATTAGATGTAACTAACACTTAACTATGGTGCCACTTCAAATAATCAATAAATCTAATCGACTAACTTAAACTAGACTTTTAATAACCATTACAATCATCTATCGCCGTAATAAAAAATGCACTTAAAATCCCTTAGGTGTTTTTAATTTTCCTACGGATTTTGCAACAATCGTTGCTATTGTAGAATCACTTGTGACATTGACAACAGTTCTACACATATCTAAAGGCCTATCAATCGCAAAAATAAGTGCTAATCCAGCCTCCGGAATACCGGCTTGACCAAGTACGATAACAAGCATCACCATACCGGCACTGGGAACAGCTGCAGAACCTATGGAAGCTAAAGTCGCCGTAACAACAATCATCAACTGTGTCTGAAGATCTAATGCCTCAGGAAGCATTGCTTGGGCAATAAAGATGGCAGCCACCGCTTGATACAAACTAGTTCCGTCCATATTCACAGTAGCACCTAGAGGTAATACAAAACTAGACACTTCCTCGTCAACGCCAAGGTTCTCGGTCACACATTCCATAGTAATAGGAAGTGTAGCAGCACTAGAGCTGGTAGAAAAAGCAAGAAGTTGAGCTGGAGCAATCGCTTTGAAAAATTTAATAGGATTTACTTTTGCAAAAATCATCAATAATGTCGGATAGAAAACAAAAGCCATAACAAACAAGCCTAACAAAACGGTTAAACCGTAAATTCCTAGCGCACCTAAGGTAGAAAAATCTGGTATTTCAACCATTAAAGCCGCCATAAGAGCGAAAACACCGTAAGGCGAAAACAACATAATAATGTCAATTATTTTCATAATTACCTCATTCAGTCCTTTAAAAAATTCTATAACCGGTTTTGATTTTTTTTCTTCAATTAATATGAGTCCAATACCGATTAGTATGACAAATAAGATTACCTGTAACATACTTCCGTTATCACTTAAGGCTTTAAAGAAATTGTCTGGAACAATATCTATTAAAGGCTGAAGAGGTCCACTATTCTTAGCTTTTACAGCTAATTCTATTTTCTGTGATGCGTCGCCTGAAAAATTCTCGAGCAAAGTTATTCTAGATTCTTCATTTACATAACTTCCTGGTTTTATTGTGTTTGCCAAAACCAAACCAATAGTAACTGCTACTACTGTTGAACATAAATAAAACAAAACAGTTCTACTCCCCAGTTTAGAAAGTTTAGAAATATCCTTCAAATCTGCTAATCCTACTATTAGAGAAACTACTATTAATGGAACGGCTATCATTTTAAGCAGGTTGATAAAAATGGTGCCAAAAGGTTTAATCCAATCAATTACTAATCCATTTTGTTCCAAATTTTTCATCAACAATCCGAAAAGCAACCCTAATACCATTCCTATTAGAATTTTCCAGTGCATTGCGAGCTTTTTCATGTTTTAATTTTTATTATATTAAAGAAACCTAACTTATTATCAATAAAAAACCCCTGAAATCAGGGGTTTTCTAATCAATCTAATCTATTGCAATCATATCCGTTTCATTTTTTTCTTCCCATTGCCCGACCACCGACGTAGCTAATGCATTCCCTAGAACATTAGTTGCACTTCGAAACATATCGCAAAAATGATCAATTGGTAATATTAATGCTATCCCTTCGATTGGAATGTCAAACATGCCACAAATAGCCGCAACGACAACTAAACTCGCTCTTGGCACTCCAGCAATTCCTTTACTTGTCAGCATCAGTACTAATAACATAGTCATTTGTGTTCCCAAGTCCAAATGCACACCATAAGCTTGTGCAATGAATATACTGGCAAAAGTCATGTACATCATACTACCATCAAGATTAAAAGAATATCCTAAAGGCAACATGAATGAAACAATCTTATCCTTAACTCCAAATCGTTCTAATTCCTCGGTCAATTTTGGGAAAACCGCTTCACTACTCGTTGTACCGAAAGCGATAATTAATGGGCTTACAATTCGTTTCAACAAAACGGTCATTCTACTTTTAAGAAAAATATAACCTACAAGAATCAGTATAACCCAAAGTGAAGAAATTCCGATTAAGAAAGAACCGAAAAACTTAAAATATGTAATCGCTAATTCTTGAAAATCCCTAACGGCAAAAACACCCGCAATTGCTCCAAAAACACCAATTGGCGCAAAGTTCATTACATAGTTTACCATTTTTAGAATAATGTGAGACATTTTATCTAAACCATTAACAACCGGTTTTACGTAGTCTCCTATAGCAGCAGCGGCCAAACCAAAGAAAATTGAAAATACTACAATTTGCAGAATTTCATTGGTTGCCATCGCTTCAAAAATACTTTTTGGTACGATGTGCTCTATAAAATTTTCGAAGGAAATACTTTGTGTCTTAGCTGCAACTTCTGTGGCTGATGTCAAATCAACATTCGATAAATTAAGTCCAACTCCAGGCTCCAATAGGTTTACAAAAAACATCCCTAATAAAAGTGAAATAAAAGAAGCAGTGAAAAACCAACCCAAAGCCTTCCCGCCAATTCTACCAACAGCACTAACGTTTCCTAGTTTAGCTATTCCTACAACTAAAGTAGTGAATACCAAAGGTGATATAATCATTTGCACTAGTCTAATGAAAACAGTGGCAAGTATTTTAATTTTGTTGCTAAATCCTAAAGCGGCTTCCTCTGAGATTGTATTATGAATTATGATACCTAAAATACCCCCTAATACCATGGCTATAAGTATTTGGCTAGTTAAGTTAGCGAAAATTGATTTTTTCTTAGTTTCTGGGGTTGTGGTCATTTATTTGGTTAGTGGTTTATGATAACTATTATTTACTGTAAGTTTTGTTTATCAAATAAAAATCGGCGAGAACTATTGCTGCCATTGCTTCGACAATAGGAACTGCACGAGGCACCACACAAGGATCATGACGTCCTTTACCTGTCATTTCGGTTATCTTTCCTTTATTATCTAAAGACTCTTGTTTTTGCATAATAGTCGCGACTGGTTTAAACGCGACTGTAAAATAAATATCCATACCATTACTGATTCCTCCTTGAATACCTCCAGAGAGATTTGTTTTTGTAGTACCGTCAGCATTGTATAAGTCGTTGTGCTCGCTGCCTTTCATTTTGGCGCCAGCGAATCCGCTCCCAAACTCAAAACCTTTTACGGCATTTATGGACAGCATTGCTTTACCAAGTTCTGCATGAAGCTTGTCGAAAACGGGTTCGCCCAATCCGATTGGCACGTTTTGTATTACACAGCTTACCGTTCCTCCAACCGTATCTCCTTGTTTGCGTATTTCACGAATATATTGCTCCATGATGATCGCCGATTCTTCATCAGGGCATCTTACAGGATTATTTTCAATTTTAGAAAAATCAAGCTCTTGGTAGGGTTTTTCCAAAAAAATAGGTCCCACAGAAGAAACATAAGCATTGATCTTGATCTCAGACAACATTTGTTTTGCAACTGCTCCTGCCACTACTCTACTGGCAGTTTCACGAGCGGAACTTCTTCCGCCTCCTCTATAATCACGTACCCCATATTTTTTATCATAAACATAGTCCGCATGACTAGGTCTATAATTGTCTTTTATATGAGAATAATCATCTGATTTTTGATTGGTATTTGGAATAATAAATCCTATCGGGGTTCCTGTAGTTTTACCTTCGAAGATTCCTGACAAAAACTGAACGTCATCTGGCTCTTTTCTTTGGGTCACAATTGCAGACTGGCCTGGTTTCCTTCTAGACATTTCAAGTTGAATTGCCTCTAGGTCTATCTCTATTCCTGATGGACAACCATCTATTATTCCTCCTAAGGCCTCTCCATGTGATTCTCCAAAAGTTGTTAGCCTAAATAGTGTGCCGTAGCTGTTTCCTGCCATTGTAAATAGTTTTGCACAAATATATGTTTTATGCCCTAAAATAAAAAATTTTAAAATAGCATTAATAAACAAAATGCTAACCTGATAGCATTCGCTTTTGTTAATACTAAAAACAAATTGATAACATTATATTAAAACAACTCTAGTTGAACATTGCTTTATTTGTAAAACTTTAAATTTTATTTAATTGAAAAAAAGAAAAGTTGAGTTAGTTGTCATTTCTGACGTACATCTTGGAACGTTTGGTAGTCATGCCATTGAACTCAATAGGTATTTATGCTCTATTAAACCAAAAACTTTAGTTTTAAACGGCGATATTATCGACATCTGGCAATTCAGAAAATCCTATTTTCCAAAAACCCATTTAAAAGTAATACAAAAAATAATAAGCCTCGCCACTAAAGGCACTAAAGTCTACTATATTACTGGTAATCATGACGAAATGCTCCGCAAGTTTAGCGACATAAATATGGGTAATTTTGCTTTAGTTGATAAATTAGTATTGGAACTTGATGACAAAAGGGCCTGGATATTTCATGGCGACGTATTCGACGCCTCGGTTCATCATGCTAAATGGATTGCTAAGATGGGAGGCTGGGGATATGACTATTTAATAATGGCAAATCGTTTTGTTAATTGGTGCCTAAAAAAAATGGGCAAAGAGCCTTATTCTTTTTCAAAAAAAATAAAGGCAAGCGTTAAAAAAGCGGTAAAACACATCTCGGATTTTGAAGAAACCGCTACCGATATTGCCATTGAAAAAAAATATGATTATGTCATCTGCGGACACATTCACGAGCCCAAAATCACAAAAAAAGAAACCAAGAATGGTTCAACCATATATTTAAATTCTGGAGACTGGGTGGAGAATCTCACAGCATTAGAATATAACAAAAAACGATGGAAATTACACCGATACGAAGATTCTAATTATGCAGTTGAAGAAAACCTGTTTGAAATGGAAGATATCATAAGTAACCAAATGATCAATTCATTCATTATTGCAAAATAAAGACCGCTACTAATATGTGAATTTTGAAACAATTAACAATTATTTTATAATTATTTTACTATGCTTTCGTTATACTTTTGCTTTAACAAAAAATTATTTATGAAAAAAATTATTTTATCTGCTTTTATGCTAATTGGATTAGCATTTAGCGCACAGGCACAAGACATATCAAAGAATGCATTAGGACTTCGTTTCGGAGACAATGGTGGATTTGGAGGAGAACTTTCTTATCAAAGAGCCTTGTCTAGTAATAATCGTTTAGAATTTGACTTAGGTTGGAGAAACAGAAGTGATTTTAACAATAATGGTTATGATGATGATGCTATCAAATTAACTGGTTTATACCAATGGGTTTGGAACATTGACGGTGGTTTCAACTGGTACGCTGGTGTAGGTGGGGGTGTAGGTAGTTACAGTTATGACAATAATGGGAATTCCTATAATGACACATTTGTTTTTGCAGCTGGGGATATAGGTGTTGAATATAATTTTGATATCCCGTTGTTAATTTCATTAGATTTCAGACCGGAAATTGGTGGAAATGGATATTACAAAAACAATTATGGTTCTGATGTGGCTTTAGCACTTAGGTACCAATTCTAACATTAAATATATTACAAAAAACGCCACTAGAAATAGTGGCGTTTTTTATTTAATGATAATCTCTTTTTTTGAATTTATCTTCACTACACAAAAAGGGTAAGTGAAACCTTGGCTTACCATTGCCTCAGGCTCAGGACTACTCTCTTTTACTGTGATTATTATGTTTTTTTCTGTTTCTACTGCACTTTCAATTGCAATAGAATAACCACCTGTGTTTTTCTCCCCCATATTCAAAATAACAAAGTTTGATTTTTGGACATCGGCTGGACTAATTTTATTTTTTAACTTTTTGTCATTCTGTAACATTCTGATCTCGTTTGGTTCCGTCAGGATTTCAAAAAAACGAATGTTTGCACCACCATCAGTTTGTTGCGTCAAAACTTCATACAAAGCTTCTCTTTCTGAATTTACAGGAGCACTAGTTCCGCAAGAAACAAGCAGTAGTATGAGTAATGACAAACTGATTTTCTTTATTTTTTTTACGGATAGTTTCAAAACTCATACTTATTTTGGTGCGTTCAATAACTTCTTCTTTTTCGAATATTTCTTTATCGCTTTTTCATATAAATCCACATAAAGCGGCAAAATGTTTTTAATATCAAATTTTTTGGCCACCGACAATGCATTTTCTTTAAATTTTAAAAGTATTTTATCATCCCTTAAAATCTTCAAGGCGTTCTCTGCCATCTGGTCCGTATCGCCAACATTGCTTAAATAGCCCGAAATCCCCTCAAAATTCACCTCAGACAAACCTCCTGAATTACTTGAAATTACAGGGACACTCCAAGCCATAGCCTCTAGTGCCGCGAGACCGAAACTTTCTGTTTTTGACGGTAACAAAAATAGATCTGTGTAGCTCAATATTTTATCAATCTCATTACTATTGCCAAAAAAGATTACTTTATCAAGTATACCTAGCTCTTGACACAAATACTCTGCTTTTTCTTTTTCAGGTCCGTCACCTACCATCATTAATTTGGCGGGGATTTCCTTTTGGACTTTGTAAAATATTTCGATCACGTCAGGAATCCTTTTTACTTCTCTAAAATTACTTATGTGAGTAATAATACGCTCACTTGGTTTTGCCATAACTGAGCGGTGGCAGGCAATATCAGGATCATTGTTATTCTTGTCTAACTCAATAAAATTAGGTATCACATGTATATCTTTTTTAATATTGAATAATTTATAAGTGTCATCTTTTAAACTTTGGGAAACAGAAGTCACGACATCCGATTTATTGATACTAAAACTCACAGCCGGTTTATAGAAAGGGTGATTCCCAACCAAGGTTATATCTGTACCGTGAAGTGTAGTGACCATGGGGATTTCAATCCCTTCATCTTTTAGCATCTGTTTAGCCATATATCCAGCATAGGCATGAGGAATAGCATAATGAACATGTAGTATTTCTATTTTATAAAGCTTGACCATATCCACCAACTTGCTGGACAAAGCCAATTCATAAGGCTGATATTGAAACAAAGGATATTCTGGAACATTTACCTCATGATAATGAACATTTGGATTTAGTAATGCCAAACGCACAGGTTGACTGTAGGTAATAAAATGAACTTCATGACCTTGACGCGCTAATTCAAGACCTAACTCTGTAGCGACAACGCCACTTCCACCGAACGTGGGATAACAAACTATTGCAATTTTCATGGATGAATTTTAAAGTAACGAATTTATGAAAAATAGGAATGCCATTTCTTTTAAAACAGAAAAATTATAAATCTTAAATTCTAATTATAGTTGGGCATTTGAGAAATATATTAATCCTCAATCGAATCATATATTATCTCTTGTATGTCCTCCCTAATATTTTCTTTTGACAATTTATTTACAGAATCATTTGGATAAGTTCGATTAGATAAAAAGATATAGACAATTTCGGCTTCGGGATCTGCCCAAGCCATAGTTCCTGTAAATCCGGTATGACCAAAACTAGTCATTGATGCACAACCACAAGTGGGACCACTGTTTCCCAACTGTGGTTTATCAAACCCAACACCCCTACGATTACCTTCAGCGCAAAAATAACAGGTGTTGAAATCATCGAAAGTCTTTTTAGAGAAATACTGCTGGTTACCATAATTTCCTTTCTGCAAATAAAGTTGCATTATTTTGGCAACATCCATACTATTAGAAAAGATGCCAGCATGGCCTCCCACTCCCCCTTCCATGGCAGCTCCCATATCATGAACATAGCCTTGTATAGTTTGGTGCCGAAAATAAGTGTCAATTTCTGTAGGTGCGATTCTATTCCTGTTTACTTTTTGCAACGGATTATACATGGTATTATTAGCACCAAGGCGACTATAGAAATTTTCGTGACTTAAGACATCCAGTTTTTCTCCCGTTAACTTTTCCAAATATTCTTTTAAGATTATAAAAGTGAAGTCACTGTATTTGTATCCTTTTTGAGGCAACAACTTAGTGTCCGCAATGATTTCCATAATGGTATCATGGTAATCATTCCTTAAAAAAAGGCTGTCCGCTACTTTCGTTGAAAACGGAACTCCACTAACTTTTCTATAATATGCATCCAAAGGATTACCGTTTTTATCTATGGTGGCTTTATAAAATGGAATCCAAGGCTGTAATCGAGCATAATGAGATAATAACTCCTTAAAGCGGATGTCCTTTTTATTTGAATTCTTAAAAATAGGCAACATAGAATCTAATCTCGTTTCCATATTTATTTTCTGGGCATCATATTGCAACATGGCATTGGGCAAAGTAGATAAAATTTTTGTCAGAGAAGCGACATCATATAAATCGGTGTTTGAAACTTTAACATCACCATCATAAGTAAAAGAACCATACGATTTCTGGAAAACAACTTTTCCTTTTCTCGCCACAAGGATCTGCATACCGGGAGCCATTCTTCCGCTTATTGCCTTTTGGGCAATACCGTCAATCTTCGATAATATCGCAGGGTTCATACCTACATTTTCGGCAGCAGTAAAACCTAATACATTTAGTTTTTCAGTGGAAAGGCCAAAGTCAGCAACAAAATCAGTATTGATTGTAACCGGTAACTTTCCTTTGGAACTTATCGCACCAAAAATTAGTTCAGCAGAAACTTCCTGTGCGATTGCACTATTTTGATAAGAAACTACCAAACCTCTTATGTCCGCAAAATTAGTAATGGGAAGTAATGAATAAGGGGATGCAAAAATATCTAGTATTACATTGTTATTTTTGGATAAAAAAGCCAAAGTAGCTAATTCTTCAGATGTAAAATCGTAATTCTTGAATGCTACATCAGATTTATGGTATCCAATAATTACGGTAGTGAAATATTTTAACTTTGATTGCAAGCTGTCCAAATTAGCTTCCGATATCTCTGTAACTTCCGCATATTTTTTAAGGGTTGAAATGAAAGTACTGTTTGTAGCGTCACCCATTTTCACATACGCTATTTTTTGATTTTCCAATTCCTTGATTGGCAAAATAGAATTTGTGTTTTTTAGAACAGTGACGGCATCCTCGTACAATTCATATTGCAAGGCATCATTTTTTGAAGAATTAAGATCTTGATGCACATTCGCTGTTTCTATAGGTTTATAAGAATTTAAACCCGCCAAATATTTAAATTTCAGGATTTTTTTTACGGAGAAAGCCACTCGTTCTTCCGTCAACAAGGAGTCTTGGTAGGCCTGTCTAAAAACTTCAATTGCTACCCGTACATCTTTGGGAAATAATAATACGTCATTACCCGCCATAAAAGCTTTTAGATCTACTATTTCTTCTTTATTAAAGTCGCTAACTGCTTTCATGTTAAGTGCATCGGTAAAAATAAGGCCATTGAAACCTAGTTCTTTTTGAAGGGTATTAGTAACCACGTTATAGGAAATCGAAGACGGGTAATTCCTTCTTGATTCCAAACTCGGAACATTCAAGTGTGCCACCATAACGGAAGAAAGTCCCTGCTCAAACATTTTCTTGTATGGGTAAAACTCCATGACTTGTAATCTTTCCTTCGAAAAGTTTACTGTAGGTAGGCCTTTGTGAGAATCCGTTTCGGTATCACCATGGCCTGGAAAATGTTTTCCGGTCGCAAAAACACCTTCACGCTGCAGCCCTTTCATTATTGCGGTTGCTCTTTCGGTCACTTTATATTTGTCTTCACCAAAGGAACGAAAACCAATAATAGGGTTTTTGGGATTGGTATTAATATCGATCACCGGGGCAAAATTAAACTGCAATCCAAGCCTTTTACTTTGCTCACCAATTTGAACCCCCATTTTTTCAATGAGTTTAAGGTCTTGAACCGCTCCAAGTGTCATATTATAAGGATAACTATAAGTTGAATCCAGTCTCATACCTAGTCCCCACTCAGCGTCATTCCCAATAAACAGCGGTACTTTTGATTTCTCTTGGAAACGATTGGTCAATTTAGCTTGACGCACTGGTCCGCCTTGAAAGAAAATCAAACCTCCAATTTTATTTTCTGTTATGAGTTTTTCAATGATGTTACCGTGCGCATCGTCCTTGTCTGAATAAGCAGCGACCATAAACAATTGCCCAATTTTCTCCTCCAAGCTCATTGAAGAATAAACACTGTCTACCCATTTTTTTCCGTTATCCGATAGATCAAAATGAGTTGCTTTATTCTGTACTTGTTCAATGTCCGCGGTAACGACCTCGGTAGGAATAGGGGAAAAGACTACCTTTGGCTTATTTTGTTTTATGCCACTACAACTGGCTATAAAAAAAAACAAGACATAGAGAATATAAATTCTGATGTCTAGATTTTTCATTAAGGTATCTTTATTTTAGAAAAAACGACTATGCCAACTATCAATTGCGGCAACTTCCCAAGATTCATTGTACTCTTGTATATTATTGATTAAGTTATTGAAAACAACAGTGTTTTCAGTAACAGCTTTGTCCTTTACCATTTTTTTGAAGTCAATTAACGGCTTATGAGCTATGTGTTCACCCAATTTGAAAGTCACATTCATTTTATCCAATAAATCAACATTGTATTTCTTTTCTAAACCTTGTATGAACTCCACAGACGAATCTATCGAACATCCAGTTGCCGCCTGAACCTCTTGATCAACAGCAATAATTATAAAACGATTGTATCTAAGTTGGTACGACGAGGAAAGGCCAGTGCCATGCGCGGCCCAATTTTCAAGAAAAGATTTTAAGCCTATTTCGATTTCTGAAAATTCAGCGTCCGAAAATTTGCGATTGCATTGATAGATCCATATTCTGGATTCTTCAGGAAGTGTATTAAAATCTACTAGCATAATAAAAATTTATAATACAAAAATAAGGCTTTCAATTTAGATAACTAAACCTAGGTCGATAAAAAATTCATTCTATTGTGAAAAGCATTGAAAAAAGCATCTCGATCAACTACAATCGACACTAAAAACAAAAAGAGGTTAAAACGACTAACGTTTTAACCTCTTTTATATCTATGCTTTCTTAACTACAAATCTTCCGCATTAGCAATTAACTCGGCAATGTCCATTACTTTTACATCTCCCTCTTTCTCTTTGTTTTTCACACCGTCAGTCATCATTGTATTACAAAACGGACAACCCGCAGCTATAATATCAGGTTTGGTTTCTAATGCCTCTTCCGTTCTTTCTATATTGACTTCCTTGTTTCCAGCTTCTGCATCTTTAAACATTTGTGCTCCACCAGCTCCACAACATAATCCATTAGCCTTAGAACGTTTCATCTCAACTAATTCCACATCGAGTTTACGAATTAAATCTCTTGGAGCTTCATAGACTTTATTAGCCCTTCCCAAGTAACATGGATCATGAAATGTTATTTTCTTTCCTTTAAATTGTCCTCCCTCGATTGTCAATCTTCCGTCATCTAAAAGAGATTTCAAAAACTCAGTATGATGCAATACTTCGTATTTTCCTCCCAATTCTGGATATTCGTTTTTTATAGTATTAAAACAATGCGGGCAGGCTGTGATAATTTTTTTTGCCTCATACGCATTCAGAACTTCAATGTTCATCATAGCCTGCATTTGAAACAAAAATTCATTTCCAGCCCTTTTAGCTGGGTCTCCAGTACAACTTTCTTCCGTGCCGAGCACTGCAAAAGAGACATTTGTGCGGTTTAAAATTCGTACGAATGCTTTGGTTATTTTTTTTGCTCTATCATCAAAACTTCCTGCGCAACCTACCCAAAATAAAACCTCTGGTTGTTTCCCTTCGGCTAGCATTTCTGCCATGGTAGGCACTATTAAATTCTCTGACATATATATATTATTTAAAGTTTAAAAATCAAATTTCAAATTTTTAACTATCTGAAATCTAATATTTATTGGTGTCTGCTGTAATCATAAACTTGAGTGCTAACTTAATTATCTAGAATTATAATAGTTTGTTTCTAACCTAATTATTAAAAAACAACTATAAACCCCTTAATAGAACCACTTTTGAATGGTATTAGTTTTCGTTTTTCCAATTTAACCTATCCTGCTGGCTGTATTGCCATGGAGCTCCATTATTCTCAATATTTGTCATCATCGCGTTTAAAGGCATTGGAGCAGCACTTTGTTCCATGACCAAATAACGTCGCATGTCCATAATAATAGAGAGAGGACTTATATTCACCGGACATTCCTCTACACAGGCATTACATGAGGTACAGGCCCAAAGTTCTTCAGCTGTAATGTAATCATTCAACAAGGTTTTGTTATCTGGAATAAAAACACCCTTGTTAGCATCAATATTTTTACCCACTTCTTCCATTCGATCCCTAGTATCCATCATGATCTTTCTGGGCGACAGTTTTTTACCAGTTATATTGGCTGGACAAGCGGATGTACATCGGCCACATTCTGTGCAGGTATATGCGTTTAACAGTTGTACCCAATTTAAATCCTGAATATCACTTGCACCAAATTTACTTGGAACATCGTCTTCAGGGGCAGGAGCAGCAGCGAAAGGATCAGCATTAGGATCCATCATCATTTTAACTTCTTTAGTTACTGCTTCTAAATTATCAAATCGTCCTAAAGGGTTTAGGTCGGCAAAATATGTGTTTGGAAAAGCTAAAAGTATGTGTAGGTGTTTCGAAAAATACAAATAGTTCATAAAAACTAGAATCCCTGCAATATGCAACCACCAGAAGACTTCAAAAAGAAGCATCACCAATTCATTTGACATTCCATTAAATATAGGTTCAATAAACTGACTTATTGGAAAAGAACCTGCTTTTATAAAATGGGAAAAACCACCTGACACGTTTTGTAAATGTAGATCAGAAGCATCCATCAATAAAAACAATGTCATTAAAACAACTTCAAAGTAGAGTATATAATTGGCGTCATTTTTAGGAAATCCTTTTAAGTCTCCCATTACGAAACGTCTCAACTTTATTACATTTCTTCTTATCCAAAAAATAACTACGGCAACTAGAACCAATACCGCCAATATTTCAAAAGAGCCAATTAAAAAATCGTATGTTGAACCTAGAAAAGCGAAAACTCTATGTGTACCAAATAAACCATCAATGATTATTTCTAGTAACTCAATGTTAATAATTATAAATCCTAAATAAACAACAACATGAAGCGCTCCAGCTATCGGCCGTTTTACCATTTTGGACTGTCCCATGGCAATCATAGCCATGTTTTTCCAACGCGCACCTGGATTATCATTCCTGTCTACTTCTATACCTAGATTTATATTTCGTTTGATTTTTTTTATGCTAATAAAAAAATAACCAAAACCAATAATCAATAATACAGCAAATAATATATTGTCTAGATAGCTCATTAAAATTAGTTTTTATTTTGTGAGATCGTGTCTTTAATTGGCGCTTTATAAGGTTTGTCCTTTTTTCCAAAAAGAGAAACATTCACATATCTTGTAGGGTGTAGTCGAACATCTTGCAGCAATAGCTCCAACTCTTGAGAAGTTTTGTTTAAATTGTTATACAAGGCTTCGTCATTCAACAATTTACCCATTGTCCCATTTCCAGATTTTAGACCATTCATTATACCGTCAACTTTGGCTAGCGTTTTGTTTAGCTCTTTAACCGTTTTGCCTAAGTCAGCTTTATTTAATGAATCCGATATTTTTGAAAAGTCGTTAGAAATATTGTTGAAGTTTCTGACAACTCCTTTTATTTGAGCTTTATTTTCGTCTAAAATTGTATTCATGCTCAGTGAAGCTTTATGGAATTGCACCATAGTTGCACTCAATTCACTCAGGCTTTTGCCTAAATCATCTTGAGCTTTCTTATCTAAGGTATTATTGATCCCCGTAATTAAAATATCCGCATTCGCCATAATTTTTTCTAACTCTTCTTCTATTGGAACTAATTTATCCCCAACAGTTTCAGTAAGGCTCAACCTTATATTACCTTTTATTATTTGACCATCTACTGAAATAGATTTGTCTTTAAAATTCGGCTCAATTGCAATCTGTTTTCCTGAAATAAAGCCCGGTTCATAAATAGTTGCAACGCTAGATTTAGAAATTGGAAAATCAGTTTTGATTTGCAGTTCTACCAATAATTTCCCAGTATTGGGCTGTATTGTGATATCTTTTACTCTACCGATAACTAATCCATTTAAAGTTACTGGAGCAGATGTAGTTAAACCTTCAACCGTTTCATACTCTACAAATAGTGTTACGTAACTGGTCAACAGGTCTCTTCCTTTTAAAAAGCTATATCCCCAAATAAATAACAATATAGATGCAATAACTAAGATTGACGTTTTTATTTCCCTCGTTAATTTCAAAATGTAAGTGTTTTTGACAAATTTAATATAAAATAATGGACTTGTTATAATTTAATTGCTTCTTGCAGGCTAATCTTTTTCCCATTTTTAAACGCAATCAGAAAAGCAGAACCATAGCCTTTTTCTTTTGCTTGATCCAATAGCCTCATTGCTTCATTATAATCTGAAGTTTCCCCGTACATGTATCTATATATGGTACTATCAAAGTCAATGGAGATATTGCTTAATCCTTTAAAGTTAGTAGGTCTCAATTCCTTTTTTTTGCTGCTAGCTGAAATTTGAACTTTAAAAAGAATATTAGAATTAACTTGCTTAGGTATTGTTTTTTTAGGTTCAACCGGAATCGAACTGTCTTTGCTATTATTTTCTATATTTTTTTGCGAAGGTCGTGTTTCGTTAATTTCAACTCCGCCATTACCATAATACTCATTTTTATAGCTGATGATTGCATCAGCAATCGCTTTGGCAATCTCATTTTGACCCTCTTCAGAATCCAATAAATTTCCCTCTATATAGTTTGAAATAAAGCCCATTTCCACTAAGACTCTTGGCATATAAGCCTTGTGCAGCACCATAAATGGAGCCTGCTTAACACCGCCACCTCTTATTCGTTTACCAAGTCCATCAAATGAATCTTCTATTTTACTTGCTAATGATATACTATTATCAAGGTACTCTTCCTGCATCAAAGTCAACCCAATCATTGTTTCAGGAGAGTTCGGGTCGAAGCCTTCGTATTTGCGTTTGTAATCCTTCTCTAATGTTATAACGGAATTCTCTTTTTTGGCAGCCTCCAAATTAGAAGCAACCTTGTTCATACCCATTACGTAAGTTTCTGTCCCATCAGCGGCGGTATTTCTATTTGCATTACAATGAATAGAAACAAAAATATTGGCATCGGCTCTATTTGCAATATTAGCTCTCTCAACCAAGTCGATAAAAACATCAGTTTTTCTAGTATAAGTCACATCAACTTTCGAATTAGCCTCTAATAATTTGCCTACCTTTAATACTACTGCTAAAGCAATGTTTTTTTCGACATGCCCATTATAGACCGCACCAAAATCGTGCGCGCCGTGCCCCGCATCTAAGGTTACTTTAAAATTACTGTTTTGACCAAAAGAAAGACTGCTAGTCCAAAAGGACAGAAATAATAATACTTTTAAAGTGTTATTATTAATATTTATCAATTTCAAAATTTATTTGTTTTTACTTATTTAATTATTATTCCAAAACAATGGCTATCCCAAGAAAAAAATTCTCTTTTATTTAAATGAGACTACAAATGCATCTGGATATCCTGTAAGCTTAGCTTCTAACTGCATTTTTTTTGCTGTGTCAAGACTAGAAGTTTCACCGTACATATATCTATATATTTCACTGTCAAACGTACTCGTTATATTATTTAATCCTCTAAAATTACTAGGTATTAAAGCAATCTTTTTAGAGCTCGCTAAAAGCTGTACCCTGTAGACGCTTTCTTTGCCATCCGAAGCCGTTTCAGTAGGTAAAGTTGATTTAGTATTTTGAATCGTTCTATCGACAATCCGTCCAGTTCCAAAATATTTCTTCTTGTATTCAACAATTGCGTTTGCTATTTGCAAAGCCATTTTATCTTGGCCCTCTTCTGAATTTAAAAACTCACCTTCCTCTTTGTTTGATAAAAAACCGAGCTCAATTAAAACACTGGGCATATATACAGCATCTAAAACCCATAGCGGTTGTTGTTTTATACCTCTCGAATTCCTCTTTAAATTATTTGTGAAATTATCTTGAATTTCAGTCGCTAATATAATACTGTTATTTAAATTCTCTTCCTGTAAGATTGTCAACCCAATTAAAGATTCTGGTTTATTTGGATCAAATCCTTGGTAAGTATCTTTAAAATTATCTTCTAATAAAATAACAGAATTTTCCTTTTTTGCTACCTCAAGATTGAGATCACTTCGTGATAAACCCATTACAAAAGTTTCAGTCCCACTAGGCTGAAAACTTTTGACTGAATTACAGTGAATAGACACAAATAAATTAGCGTTCGCTTTGTTTGCTATTTTTGGCCTGTTGGCAAGTTCAATAAATACATCACTTGTTCGAGTATAAATAATCTTTACATTATCAGTTTTTTCCAAAAAAGTACCAACTTTAAGTACTGTCTTAAGTGCAATACCTTTTTCAGTGTATCCGTGATAAGAATTTCCAGGATCTTTACCACCATGACCAGCATCTAGCACTATTGTAAAGGTTTCATCATTTTGAGAAAATGCGGAAGTATTGGTCAAAAACATAAAAATTGTTATCAAACAAAAACTACAATAATTGAATTTCATAAGTAAAATTTAATTTTATTGGCACACTGGTACTTATTCTTTTATTTGATTATTTTTGCCAAAAAATAATCTGTAAGTTTGACACTTCAAAAAACAGGCCACAGTTATACAAAAATAGCATTTAAACCTTTGCAGACAAACTTATTTAATATCGTTTTACTATCATTTTTCCTAACAATAGGATGTGGAAACTTATATGCGCAAGATATTTCAAAAGCAACAAGCATAATACCTCCTAAAAAAGAATCAACAGACTCTAATTCAACTGTTAATGAAGAAGTGAAAAAGATTGCAGACACCAAAACCGCAACCGATTCTATCAAAAAAAAGGATAGTAACAAGTCCGCTAAAGCATTTCTTGACGGAAAAGTGAAATACAAGTCGGAACAATATGCCCGAATTGATCAAAAGAATAAACTCATAACACTCTACGACAAAGCTGAACTATACTATCAAGACATTGAGTTAAAGGCAGGGATAATTGTATTGAATTACGAAAAAAACGAAGTGTATGCCGGAAGAATTAAAGATTCTACAGGTAAATACACACAATACCCCAATTTTAAGCAAGGTGATAATGTGGTGGAACCGGATTCTATCCGTTTTAATTTTAAGACACAAAAAGCTCTAATTTGGAATTCCAGATCAGATCAAGGGGAATTTAAAATTAAGGCTGAAATCACAAAAAAAGAGAACGATTCTGTTTACTTTTTAAAAGGAGCGCGATTCTCAACTTCTAAAAACATTGATAATCCAGAATACTATTTTCAAACCAATAAAGTAAAATTTATTCCAGGCAAAAAAGTGGTAACGGGATTAACTAATATGGTCATCGCAGACGTCCCTACTCCGATAGCATTGCCTTTCGCTTATTTTCCAATGAGTAAAGAGACTAATATATCCGGACTAATATTACCCAGTTACAACGATTCTAATAATAGGGGGTTTTCGTTACAAAATGGAGGGTATTATTTTGCTTTAAACGATCATTACGACTTAACAGTTTCAGGAGATTATTATACAAATGGAAGCTACGGAATGCGTTTTGAGTCATATTACGCAAAAAGATACAACTACCGCGGCAATCTGAATTTCAGATTCGAAAATTTAATAACTAGTGAAAGAGGCTATCCTGATTATCTAAAACAAAATATTTATAATCTACAATGGTCCCATTCCAGAGATTCAAAAGCAAATCCAAACTCTACATTCTCAGCCTCCGTGAACCTAGGAAGTAGTAAATACTTTAAACAATCGATAAACCTAGCAAATATTGGTTCTAATCTAAATAATACGTTAAACTCCTCTATTTCTTATTCAAAAACATTTAATACCGTGCCACAAGTTAGAATGTCACTATCTGCTACACATTCACAAAACACACAAACGGAAGTGATTAATATGACGTTGCCTACACTACAGCTTAGCTTGGATCGCATCTATCCTTTCGTAGGAAAGGATGGGACTAAAAAAGGTTTTATTAAGAATATAAATTTGCAGTACAATTTAAGCGGTAGAAATACAATTACTACAACCGATTCGTTGTTCTTTAAACCTCAAATGTTTAGAGATGCACAGTTAGGAATGCAGCATAGTATCCCTTTAAGCACCAATTTTAAAATATTTAAATATTTTAGCGCTTCAACTTCTTTAAACTATGAAGAAGTTTGGTACGCCAAAACGATCGAAAGAAATTATGATGCCGATCAAAGTAAAGTAGTCGACAAAACCGTAAGTGGTTTTGATGCTTTTAGAACCTATTCATTTTCATCTAGTGTAGGAACCACGATTTATGGGACTTTCAATTTTGGTGAAGACAAAAAAATACAATCCATTAGACACGTAATGCGACCATCAGTTTCCTATGGTTATACTCCGAGTTTCGAAAAGTATTATGACACTTATGCTTTAGACGCAAGTGGAACAACAAGTAAACAGTATTCCCGATTTGAAGGCGGAATATTTGGAGCCCCAGGCTTAAGCAACTCTAAAACAATGGGATTTGACTTGAGCAATACTTTTGAAGCTAAAGTAAAAGACAAAGACAGCACTAAAGTAGAAGCTAAAAAAATTATGCTGCTTAATAATTTAAATTTATCAACTAGCTATAATTTGGATGCAGACGGGCTAACCGCCCTTGCCTGGTCACCAGTCAGAGTTAGTGGTGGAACTCAGTTGTTAGACAATAAAATGAATGTAAATTTTGGAGCAACCCTAGACCCTTATGCTATAGACAATTCTGGAAACCGAATTAATCTTTTTAATATTAATAATGGGGGAAGCCTATTTAGGATGACCAGCGCAAACATGACATTAAATTACTCACTCTCAAGTAAGGATAAAGGCGACGCAAAGAAAGATGAAAATAATCAAAGCCAAAGGAATGGTGGTCGTGCGGATGATCTGTTCGGGAAAAATACTGTGCTAAACGACAATACCAAAAGCCAATTCGACGGAAGTGAAGAAACAGGAGAAGACAAAATATCGGAGTTTTTTAATTCCAAACTGCCTTGGGATATGACATTCGCCTACTCACTAACATATGGAAACAACAATAGAGAAAAAAAAATCATAGGAAACTCCATAATGATTTCTGCCAATACTGATTTGACACCCAAATGGAAAGCAGGAATATCGACCGGTTATGACTTCGTACAAAATGGAGTTACCTTCACCCAACTGCGTTTTGAGCGCGACTTACTGAGTTGGAGAATGGACTTTAATTGGACTCCATTTGGAACTAATGCAAATTGGGGCTTCTTTATTGGAATAAAATCAGGTGTCTTAAGTGACATCAAATGGGATAAACGAAGTACAAACACAACACGATAAATTCTTGGTTTTCTATGCCGGCTCAAGTTTAAACATAATTTTACCCTCAAATAATAATCCTTTTATAGCATGAAAAAGATAATTTTTACAGAAAAAGCTCCAGCTCCAATTGGTCCTTACAGCCAAGCGGTACTTACAGGAAACACTCTATACACGTCCGGTCAGATAGCACTAAACCCAGAAACGGGAGAACTAGTGACAGAAAGCATCGAAGCCGAAACACAACAGGTAATGCAAAACATGAAAGCGGTACTGGATGCTGCAGGAATGACATTTGAAAATGTAGTAAAAACGACTATATTCATTATGAACATGAATGATTTTGGCAAGATAAATACCGTTTACGCATCTTATTTTAACGAAAAAACCGCTCCAGCACGTGAAACGGTTCAAGTGGCCTGTTTGCCAAAAAATGTGAATGTAGAAATCTCAATGATTGCGATACTATAATCTAAATTTCAAATTTTTAAAGTTTTAAAAATGTGTATGCAAAATTCAGAAAATTTTCTTGAATTTCAGGATAGGACAATTTAGACTAAAAAACCGCTTCAGTTTAAAACGAAGGCACTGAAAAAGTCTTTTTAGGAATTAATTGTTAATAAAAAGGAGTAGAAAACTATAGTTTTTTGCTCCTTTTTTC
>NZ_JBGQOE010000014.1:0-94073 GCF_052113685.1 Flavobacterium sp. W22_SRS_FP1 | reverse complement strand
GATGTTCGATGTTCGATGTTCGATGTTCGATGTTCGATGTTCGATGTTCGATGTTCGATGTTCGATGTTCGATGTTCGATGTTCCTTAGAAAAACGTGAAACGTTTTTCTCCTATCGATGGACGATCAACGGTTAACGTTAGACGTTTAAGGACTTTAATCAATTTATACAACATCATTTTTATCCTTGTGCATAATTCAGATAGCATTTTGTACTCATCCTCTGAAATATATCCCAGCTCTTTAGATAAAAATAAATGCTGATTTGTTTCTTCCAAAGAACCTTTTGAAATGTACAAGAACTGGACGAATTCTTTTTTATACTGTCTGGCTTGGCCTTCAATTATATTAGTAGGAACGCTGGCGGCACTTCTTCTCACTTGACTTGTAAGACCAAATTGCTCCGACTTCGGGAAGTTCTGAGTAAGCTTATATACGGCCAATGTCAACTGATGCGCTGTTTTCCACACCTCTAAATTGGATTCCATATGTTATTCGATGTTCGTTAGTTCGATGCACGATTTTCGTTGTTCGATGACCGATGTTCGTTGGACGAAAAACGGTCAACGATGAACGGTATTCGACTTTTACAATCTTCCGTCTACATTATCTCCCAAAACTCCCTTTACATCATATAAAACGCTCTTTCTATTTTGTAACTGCGACAAATCTAAGTCTAAAAATTCGGTGTGTGCCACAGCCAAAACTACTGCGTCAAACTTTTGATTTGGAACCGTATTTGTGGTGATTAATTCGTGTTCTTTTTTGACCGCTTCAGGATTAGCCAGAGGGTCATATATAGTAACGGTAATTCCGTAATCCGTTAAAGCAGCAATCACATCTACAATTTTAGTATTGCGTACATCTGGGCAATTTTCTTTGAAAGTGATTCCAAGCATCAAGAGCGTAGCTCCATTCACCGAAATTCCTTTCTTAATCATTAATTTCACAATTTGTGAAGCGACATATTCTCCCATACTGTCATTCAAACGTCTTCCCGCCAAAATGATTTCAGGATGATAACCCATCTCTTGTGCTTTTTGTGCCAAATAATAAGGATCAACTCCGATACAATGTCCACCAACGAGTCCGGGCTTAAAAGGAAGGAAATTCCATTTGGTTCCAGCAGCTTCTAAGACCGCTTGTGTATCGATATCCATTAATTGAAATATTTTTGCCAATTCATTCACAAAGGCAATATTAATATCTCGTTGCGAATTCTCAATTACCTTTGCCGCCTCGGCCACTTTAATAGATGGCGCTAGATGGGTACCAGCCGTAATTACGGATTGGTACAATTTATTTACTTTTTGGCCTGTTTCAGCTGTAGAACCTGAAGTGACCTTTAAAATCTTATCTATCGTGTGCTCCTTATCTCCTGGATTAATTCTTTCGGGTGAATACCCCACAAAAAAATCAACATTGAATTTTAGTCCGGATACTCTTTCCAACACAGGCACACACTCGTCCTCCGTTACACCTGGATAAACCGTCGACTCATAAATGACAATGTCTCCCTTTTTCAATAATTTCCCGACTGTTTCAGATGACTTATATAAAGGAGTTAAATCAGGACGATTGTTTTTATCAACTGGCGTAGGAACTGTAACCACATAATAATTACAATCCGTTACTTCTTCTAAAATTGAAGTACAATAAAGTCCAGCTTTGGAGCTCGTTTTTTCCAGCAATACCTTAAACAGAGAAATCGAATCAATTTCAAGTGTCGCATCATAGCCTGATTTTAATTCTACCACCCGCGACTCATTGATGTCAAACCCAATTACGGCATGTTTTGTGGCGAATAATCGGGCCAAAGGCAAACCAACGTAACCAAGACCTATAACTGCTATTTTTGAATTTTGAATCATCTATAATCTAAAAATATTGACACATTTGTTAACTATCTTCCACAGCTCCGCATTCCCAACCCACAAAAAAATGGTAGAAAATATTATAAATTTATGTCTGCAAATATAACAACTTTAAATCGTCATGTCAAAACGACTTTTCTTGTTAAAGAATTAAAAAAAATGACTAACAGCATACAAAAAGTGTAGGCCGTTGGTTAACAGATGTTAAAATTAGCTTTAAAAATTTAAATAAATAGAAATATCACCTAATTAGGTGAGCCTTAAAATTCCCTAAAAACCATTTTTTTTAATCGTGTATTTTTTCACGCCTACTTTCTCTATCCTTAGATATCGGTCATTGTTACGAAACTCAAGTCCCCTTCTAACGCAACTAAGGTCACTAAAGAAATAAGAGAAAGTAAAAAGACTACACTACTAAACACGAATTGACTCCACTACTCAATCAAGCGATTGCAACATGAGTTTAGCAGATCTTTTTTTATAAAATTAGAAAATTAACAATGGTATACAATACTAAATTTTTAGATGTTTATGTCAATCGCAGCGGGGTCTATCGTTTAGACTTTAATCCACCGAAATTTCGTGCTAAATACCCACTGCTGTGAAAACTACATGAAAAATAATTGCAAATTTACTTCAAATCCATTTTTAAGGTACAGCCCAATGATTCCAACACCAGAACATAATGTGTATTTTTGATTTCTTGAACAGTAGCCTCTTGTGTGACGAAGGGACCAGATTCTAAGATGATTTTATCCCCAATTTTAAAGGCTGCTAACGAAACATCGCATTTCTCAGGACTGCTTAGCCACTTTTTGATAGTATCAATCTCATAATCCTTAACAATGGCATGGCTCCCTAACCAGAATAGGTAACGAACCACGCCTGCAGATTGAAATACTAAATTTCTATCTTTTTCTTCTAGCTGAACAAATACGTAGGAATTAAAAAGAGGTAATTCGACTTTTTTCTTTCGGTCTGACCATTGACGCACTACTGTGATCAATGGACAGTAACATTCAATACCAAACTTAGTTAATTGCTCAGCTACTTTTTTTTCCCATTTAGGTTTTGTATACACTACGTACCAGTTCATCATTTGCTTTGTATTGAAATAACATCTTCTTGTTATTCCGTTATTTTATTTAAATATCTATTTATTGTTCGCTAACTATTTTTAGCCACGAATGACCCAAATCGGCCCTAATTTATCTATTAGCGAAACTAATTGACTCGCCTATGTCCGTATTAACCGCAAATTACCGAATTAATAGTTAAACTACTTTCAATACCGATTGCGCTTTTGTTATAATAATACGATTTTACTTTTTTAGCTCAATTACTTTTATTTAAGTCGGGTTCGCCAAATTTTCGATTTGCCTTGAAAAAAACAATACAGGATTGCGAGCTAATAAGAAGTAAATTCCCTTGGAATAACAATAAAATATTCATGTTTTTACTATTGTTTTTTTGGGTATTAATTAATCTTCGATTTCCTGTCTGATCCCGATAGCTACCGAGCGCTTGGAGAAGTTTTTTATAAAATAGCGAAAGCATTTTTATAAAAATGTATCGAGAATCGCAGCCGAAAACTAATTTTATTAGCTATCAAACTTGTACAAATTTATTTAATAAACAAACTCTTTTTTTTCCGCTTAGCCTCCCTCTCCTTTGGAGAGGGCTGGGGTGAGGATTTACGAACCTATCGCTTGATATACAAATCCTATTAATTCCATTTTAGATCGATCTAAAATATTTCTTCCGTCAAAGACAAAAGCGGGTTTTTGCATCGAATCGTAGATCTTTTGCCAATCATATTCTACAAATTCATCCCACTCGGTCATTACGGCTATCGCATGTGCATTGGCACAGGCTTCATAAGGATCAGCAAACGAAGTCACGCAAGCCCTATTTTTTTCTGTAGTCCTAGTTTCTAGATAATCCAAGTCGGCAAACACTTTGTTGGCGGACACTTTTGGATCGTATACAGCTATTTGCGCCTGCTCATTGATCAAATCATCCGCAACATAAATTGCCGCTGATTCTCTAGTGTCGTTGGTGTCTTTTTTGAAAGCCCATCCCAAGAAAGCAATCTTTTTATCGGCTACCGTGTTATATAAAGTTTGCACTATTTTGTTAGAAAAACGTCTTTTTTGATGATCATTCATTATGATCACCTGCTCCCAATAATCAGCCACCTCGTGCAGCCCGTAGGATTTAGCAATGTATACTAAATTTAGAATATCCTTTTGAAAACACGAGCCTCCAAAACCAACAGAAGCTTTAAGGAACTTAGATCCAATTCTGCTATCCATACCGATGGCCTTAGCCACCTCATTCACATCGGCACCCGTTTTCTCACAAAGTTCTGACATTGCATTTACAGAAGATATTCTCTGTGCCAAAAACGCATTCGCGGTCAATTTTGATAATTCTGACGACCATACATTTGTGGTCAATATTTTATCTGGTGATACCCAATTCGCATACACCTCAACAAGTGCCTGTATGGCTTTTTGTCCTTCTTCAGTAGTATCGCCACCTATTAAGATTCGATCTGGGTTTAACAAATCTTGCACCGCTGTTCCTTCAGCCAAAAATTCAGGATTGGAAAGAATCTGAAATTGGACTCCATTTCCAGTATTGTCCAAAATACTTTTGATGGCCTCGGCAGTTCGTACTGGCAGGGTTGATTTTTCGACTACAATTTTATCGTCTTTAGCAATTTTAGCAATTTGTCTGGCGCATAATTCGATATATTTCAAATCAGCTGCCATACCTTTTCCTTTTCCATAGGTTTTAGTAGGCGTATTCACTGATATAAATATGATTTGAGCTTCGTCAATGGCCTTTTCCACATTAGTGGAAAAAAACAAATTTCTTCCTCTGGCTTTCTTAACAATCTCAGACAAACCCGGTTCGTAAATCGGAATATTCTCAACATCTTCATCATTCCAGGCAGCGATTCTTTCTTCATTCAAATCTACAACAGTAACTTGTATCTGCGGACATTTTTCCGCAATTATAGCCATTGTAGGTCCACCAACATATCCTGCTCCAATGCAACAAATTTTTGTAATTTTCATTTTAATAATTTTCTGTTTTTCTATATTTTATTCTTTATTCTCTTCTCTTTACTCTTTCTTAACGAAGGTTCTTCCAATACCAGTCTACCGCTTCTTGCAGTCCTGCTTTCAAGGAAAATTTCGGGTCGTAACCCAACAATTCTTTTGCTTTATCAATACTGGCCAAAGAATGCGGAATATCCCCAGCTCTATTAGGACCATACTCAATACTAACGTTTGCAATTTCCGGATCGTATTTCGATAAAAATTCCTTCAGGTAGTCTACCAAATTGTTCAGTGTGTTTCTGTCTCCGTAGGCTGTATTATAAACTGTATTCAAAGCTAGCGCATTGGTAGTGGTCATTGCCAGTTCATTCATTTGAATGACATTATCGATATAGGTAAAATCGCGTGAGTAATTTCCATCTCCATTAATCACGGGGCTTTCATGCTGCATCAATTGCATCACAAATTTTGGTATCACTGCTGCGTAAGCGCCTTTAGGGTCCTGTTTTCTACCAAAAACATTAAAATAGCGCAAGCCTATCGTTTCTAACCCATAGGTTTTGCTAAAAATATCAGCATATAGCTCGTTTACATATTTAGTTATGGCATAAGGAGACAAAGGTTTTCCTATAACATCTTCTACCTTTGGCAATCCAACTGAATCTCCATAAGTGGAAGAGCTGGCCGCATATACAAACCGTTTTACTTTGGCATCCTTAGCAGCCACCAACATATTCAAAAATCCAGAGACATTTACATCGTTGGTCGTAACCGGATCATTTATGGATCGCGGAACAGAGCCCAAAGCGGCTTGATGCAATACATAATCCACCCCCTTCACTGCATTGCTGCAATCGGATGCATTGCGTATGTCCCCTTCAATCAAACGAAAATTAGGATTATTTATAAATCTCTCTATGTTATGTCTGTGCCCAGTGGCGAAATTATCCAAACAGACTACTTTCTGCCCTTGAGACAAAAAATACTCGCTCAGGTTAGATCCAATAAATCCTGCTCCTCCAGTGATTAGTATCGTACTTCTCCTTTCTTCTTTCGTCATTATCTAATCTGTTTATTTACTTACTATCTTGCGGATCTTTTTGACCATTTTTTGAATAAATGTTTTGGGCTCCTCCTCATCATCATAACCATTTGAATATGTGCCGTAACCTTGGCCGTAGCCGTAGCCGTAGCCGTAGCCATAACCGGCTCCATATTTGGCCTTATGTTCAAACCCATTGAAAATAATGGACGCATTGTCCAATTCTCCTCGTTTAATCCTATTGTTAAGTAAAGTGATCATCTCTTTTTTCGAAAAGTTCTGCCTCACTATGTATAAAGTAACATCCGAATATTGAGATAATTCTAATGCATCTGACACCAATCCTACTGGTGGCGTGTCTAAAATGATATAGTCGTAGGTCTTCCTTAATTCTACAATTAAATCAGCCATCGCGTCACCAATGAGTAATTCGGACGGATTTGGCGGCACCGGCCCCGAGAGGATAACATCCAGATCGGGAACCTGAGTGTGATTAATGATTTCGTCTAGACTTTTTTGTTTAATCAAGTAATTTACGATTCCCACATCATTTGATAAATTAAACTCCTCATACAATTTAGGTTTCCTTAAATCCAGTCCGATAATAACCGTTTTTTTTCCGCTTAACGCGAAAACCGTCGCTATATTTATACAACAGAACGTCTTTCCTTCTCCACTGACTGATGAAGTAATCATCAGCGTTTTTGCTCCACCGACATTTTTCTGCTTATACAAATACTGAAGGGAAGAACGGATCGCCCTAAAAGATTCTGACAAGGCAGATTTAGGCTTGTCAAACACTGCTAATTCCGAGTTTTCTTTATTCAACCCCACAACTCCAATCAAAGGAATTTGAGTCAGTTTACTGATATCTTCCGTATTCTGAATTGAATTATTGATAAAGAAAATGAAAAAGACAAAAAGTAAAGGGAATAGAATACCCAGAAACAATGCCAACACATAATTTACGGAAGTCTTGGGCCCTACTAATCCCCCACCCACATCTTTTGCAGGATCTATAAAATGAATATCCGATAAATTTGCCGCTTTAACAATATCTGCCTCACTTCTTTTTTGAAGGAAGGTGCTATAGATATTATCGCTCAAATCATATTTTCGTTTTATCTTAATCAGTTCCTGTTGGTCGTCAGGAAGGTCTTTAATGGTACTTTCCGTTTGACTAATTTTACTGTTCACTATCGAGAGGTCAAATTGCAATTCGGCTTTTGCAGCAGCTATATTCACCAATAATACGCTTTTGATGGCTTCCATCTGATTATCAAAGTCTTTGAATATCTTATCACTTTTTACAGCATAAGCCATTTCGGATCTTTGGGTGGAAAGTGAGATCAATTTAGAAACATTAACGACCACATTTGGATCGTCAATACCCGCTACTGATGGCGCAGGAAGTTTAGAATAATCAACACTGTTTTTTAAATAAGATTTTAAGGAATTGTAATAGGTTATTTTGCGGATTACCTCGTCCCTCTGGACATCGAATTCAAGCATCTTATCCGAGAATTTCGCACCCCCTTCTTCTATATCGTAAATATTCTTCCCTTTCCTGAACGATTTCAATTCATTCCCAGTTTCTTTCAACTGTGATTCCATGGCGACCAAGGTGCTGTCAATGAACGAAATCGTGTTGGTTGCAAATTGGTTTTTACTGTCCAATTGTCTTTTGATAAGCATTTTTACAGTTGAATTAAGGTACTCAACCATTCTTGCCTTATTTGAGCCCTGCATTCCCAATGTAATTATGGAGCCACCTTTGTCATCAGATCTCACATTTATCCCTTGATAGCGGGCAACTGTGCCATTAAAATCATTAAACTGAACAAAATATTGCTTCCCTATGTAAAAACCGGGATTATCATTTATTTGTAATTTCCAGTTTAAAAAAGGCAACGAAACCTGCTCCCCCACTTTAAATCTTTTGACAAAATCGCCAACCACAACCGAATTGCTACTATAAGAATTATCGGAATAGTTAATTGTGGATACTGAGTTACTCTCAAACGGCATTGTGATTTCATACTCCGTATTGCTCAAAAAAGTAATTCCTATTTGCTTACCTGCAATCTGCGCTTTGGATTTATCTATCTGCACATAAAAAGGAACTGCTCCATAGGCATCTTCCATATTGTATTTTCCCTGAACCAGATAATCGATATAATATTGCAATTTATCAACCACCAGTTCAGTGTGGGATCTTGACTGTATTGTGGTTGAAATAGTTTGGACTTGGTCAGAAGTACCTCCCCAGTTGAAAACTAAACTGGTATTGGACGTAAAAAGAGGATTGCTTTCTTCCTTTACGGAAATAAGCGTTTCCATACCATAAATTTTCCCCTTACGAATATTAACCTGATAGGCAATCGTAAAAGTGATGATTAAACTCAATAAAAACCATTTCCAGTAACTTCCGATTTTTATTAAAAACCCCTTAAAATCAAAACTTGCCTGATTTTCAAAAATCGAAAAATCTTTTATATCTAACATTTTTTGAATTCTTTTTTAATTTCTAAATAATAAAAAGAAGGTTGTTGTTGCCAATGACAACAAGGTAATAATTGTCCCCAGTGACTCTATCCCTGTTTTACCTGTACCCCATGTTTTTTGTTTCAATGGCTTAACATAAACATAATCGTTGGGTTGCAAATAAAAATAAGGCGACTCCATCACTTTGATATCTGTAAGGTCAAGATCGTGCATTTGTACTCCAGTGGGTGTTTTTCGAATTATGGTAACCGCTTTTCTATCTCCAGTTATAGTTATATCACCTGCATTTGCTATAGCTTCCATGATAGATACGTTCTCTTGAAATAAGGTTTTAGTTCCCGTGCTACCAATCTCTCCGTTAATAGTATATTTGAAACCAGCTAATTTTACGATCACAAAAATATTAGCTTCCTTATTAAAATACTCTGCAAGTAATTGCTTCTCAATTTTAAGTCTTATTTCATCCAAGGTAAAACCAATTACATTTATATCACCCAAAATAGGCATTCTGATATTACCGTGGTCATCAACAGTGAACCCCTCAAAATACAATCCTGATTCTGACTTGCCTGCTTCACCTTGATTTGTTGTGTTGAAAATCGCCACTAATTTTGGATCAATCGCTTTAATGCTTATACTCAAAACATCATTAGTTTGCAATCTGTAAGGTTTTGCCATTACAACAGAAATCGTGCTTTCCACATCAGCTCCATCTTTTTTTTGCAAATAAATTAAATCCTGGGTTGGAATACATGAAGTAAATACTAAGCTGATACTTATGAATAAAAAGAATATATACTTCTTCATTTTAATAGTTTAGATAACAAATATAGCTTTTCATTTATTATATCAAAAGTTTAAAAATTTAATAAGCAATTTAATTGTTTTTAAACGATTTTTCAAAAGGAACCCGTTGCAATATACTTCTCCCTAAGGTAACTTCGTCAGCATACTCCAACTCGTCACCTACCGCAATTCCTCGAGCAATTGTAGAAATAACAATATTCGCATCGGCAATCTGTTTGTAGATATAAAAATTAGTAGTATCTCCTTCCATTGTTGAGCTTAAAGCAAAAATCACTTCGTTGACACTACCTAGCTTTACTTTTTCCACTAAGCTGGTAATTTTCAACTGACTTGGGCCCACTCCGTCTATGGGCGAAATTTTACCTCCCAAGACGTGATATATTCCCCTGTACTGCCCTGTGTTTTCAATCGCCATTACGTCACGAATATCCTCTACAACACAAATAAGCTGGTGATTCCTGTTTTTATTAGAACAGATTTCGCAGACAGCGCTATCAGAAATATTGTTACAGTTCTCGCAATATTTAATATCCTCCCGCATATTGACCAATGCTTGAGCCAAAAAACCAGTTTGCTCTTTGGGTTGTTTCAATAAATGCAGTACTAATCGCAAGGCAGATCTTTTACCTATTCCTGGTAATTGAGCGATTTCATTAACCGCTTTTTCTATTAATTTTGATGAAAATTCCATAACTGCAAATGTAGTAATTTGTTTATTTGTTTGCCATCTTAAAAGACTAATCCCTATATCAAAGCTACTCTTTTTCAAATCTTTGAATCAATAAATATCCGATTAAACAAAAAATTGTATTTTGGCCCCATAAATTAACAAAATGACAGCATTTGCCATACTCTCGATTATCATAGTTTACTTCGGAATATTGTTTGCGATTTCCCACTTTACAAGTAAAAAAGACAGCGGAAACGATGCTTTTTTTAAAGCAAATAAAAATTCGAAGTGGTACTTGGTCGCTTTTGGAATGATCGGAACAGCACTTTCCGGAGTGACCTTCATTTCGGTGCCCGGAGAAGTAGGCGCACCAAGCGGAGAACAATTTAAATACTTTCAGTTTGTACTGGGAAATGCAATTGGCTTTGTCATAATTGCCAAAGTCTTGCTGCCATTGTATTATAGGATGAATTTGACTTCGATTTATGGCTATATAGAGCGTAGATTGGGAACCTACTCCTATAAAACTGCGGCCACAATATTCCTGATAAGTAGGACTATTGGTTCTGCCTTCAGACTTTATCTGGTAGTGATTGTTCTACAGCGTTATGTTTTTGATTTTTACGGAATTCCTTTTGCTGCTACCGTCTTAATTTCTTTAGCTTTAATTTTCGCCTATACCTATCGCGGCGGCCTTAAAACCATTATTATTACGGATACTTTGCAAACTTTTTTCCTAGTCAGCTCGGTCTTTCTGACTATTTATTTCATCTGCCGAAGTATGGACCTGAATGTCATTGAAGCTTTTTCAGCTGTAAAAAACAGCAACTATTCAAAAATATTTTTCTTTGAAGATTTTCTATCGAGCAAATTTCACTTTGTAAAACAAATATTAGGAGGGATGTTTGTCACAATTGCTATGGTAGGCTTAGACCAAGACTTAATGCAGAAAAACCTAAGTTGTGCGACTATTGGCGAAGCCCAAAAAAACATGTATAGCTTCACAGCGATATTTGTATTAATCAATATCTTCTTTCTTAGTGTAGGTGCCTTACTTTATATCTATGCCGCAAAAAACGGTATCGAAGTACCCACCGATCTGGTTACAGGAAAACCGAGAACCGACCTACTCTTTCCTGAAATCGCTTTTCGTCACTTGACCCTGATTCCATCGGTGATCTTTTTGTTGGGATTGACGGCGGCAACATTTGCCACCACTGATTCCGCTTTAACGGCTCTTACTACTTCATTCTGTGTTGATTTTTTAGCGATGGATAAAGCTGAAAATGCAAACAACGCTAACGCAGTCAAAACAAGACATTTTGTTCATCTTATTTTTTGTTTTTTAATGTTTCTGGTTATCGTATTTTTTAATGTAATCAATGACAGCTCCGTTGTAGGAATGATATTTAGGGTCGCTTCATACACTTATGGACCTTTATTGGGGTTGTACTGTTTTGGACTGTTTATTAAATCAAAAACGGTCAAGGATAAATGGGTACCCCTAATATGCCTGCTATCTCCAGCATTAACTTTTTTGATTAGTGAAAATTCTAAAACACTATTTTTCGGATACGTTTTTGACAACGAACTGATTATCATCAATGGTCTAATCACTTTTATTGGCTTACTATTGATTAGTAAACCAAGCTCACAAAAAATGATTTTCTAGGTTTTTAGCCCTGATAGAAGTGTAAATCCTTTTCCTTTTTTCTTAAAAAAGGAAAAGATTGCAACGAATAGCAGGAATTAGCTCCCGAAAAAACTAATACCTATTTGTGGTCAATAGCACTAATGTACAAGCCACGTCAACTTTGATGTTATTTAATTCTAAAAGCTGGTATAACTCGGGATTCTCGGTGCCAGGATTAAAAATTACACGTTTTGGCTTTGCCTCCACTATATAATTATAATAGTCGCGTTGACGGACTGGGTTTAAATATAAGCTGATTGTGTCAATGTTCGATAAAGGAATTGCTTTAGTTTTAATTTTTATTCCTGCCACTTCACCTGCATTTTGCCCAATAGCTAATACTGAATGCCCTCTATCCACTAACATTTGTATCGCTTTACATGCAGCTCGTTCTGGTTTTGTAGTCGCACCTAAAACTACAGTTTTTTTGTTTTTCATCGTCTCAATTATTATTACTTTTGCAAAAGTACTAAAATACTATAGTCCCTTTTCATTTTAAATCAATATCTTTCGATTTCATTTGCTGGAATGGAAAGCTGAAAATTACTTTAATTATAACCATTTATTAATATTTAGCAGGCAATTCCCCTTACCCAAATCCCTAATTTCGCAAAAAAACATGGAACTTTTTATTTATTTATTTGCAGGACTTTTTTCGGTTTTGAACCCAATAGGAACCGTACCCATTTTTGTCGGACTTACTATGGATGATGATAAAAAAGAACGCTCCCGTATTTCATTATGGACTGCTATAAACGTTTTTGCGATCTTGATAATCTCTTTTTTTTTCGGTGAATATGTTCTATCATTCTTCGGTATTAGCATTGAAGCACTTCGTATTGCAGGAGGTATCATTATAGCAACTTCAGGGTTTTCATTACTTACAGGAAATTTCAACAAGAAAAGAGGGGTAAGTAAAAAAGTAGCCAGTGATGCCCAAAGGAGAAATGATATTGCTTTGACACCACTAGCTATTCCGATGCTAGCAGGTCCTGGATCGATCTCACTATTGATTGCTTTTTACCACGAACATCATGAAATGTTTGAAATAGTCATATCCGTTTTAGCTATTCTAGCTGTCGCTGTTACGATTTTTATTATATTAAGAAGCGCTCATTATTTAGCTAAAATACTCGGAGCTTCAGGAATTGTAGCTATTTCTAGAATTGTGGGGTTTATCGTAATTGCAATCGGGATTCAATATATTATTAGCTCTGTAATAACAATAGTTCAAACAAATTTAATGTAAAAAAAAGCATTGAAAAAAAAGACCTTCATTTCTGAAGGTCTTTTTTTTATGCTTTTGGAAGGAAAATTTCCGCCATCATGCATCGGGCGCTTCCACCGCCGCAAGCTTCTATAGTATCTAAACTTGAACTAAGAATCGTAGCATGTTTTTCTAACTGTCCTATTTGTTTTGGCGTCAAACTCTGATGTGCAGCCGTACTCATCACCAAATATCTTTTATCGTCGGTCCCGCGAACTTCCAACATATTACCTGCGAAAGTATTGACTTGTGCTTCTGTAATTAAAATAATTTCTTTACTGTCCTTTTTTAGGTTATCTAAAACCATTTTGCGCTCTTTTTTGTCATCAATACAGTCTGCACAGATTACGGCAAAGGTTTCTCCCAAACACATCATCACATTGGTATGATAGATTAACTTTCTCTCTCCATTGACCGTTTGAAACGCTTCGAATAGGATCGGAGCGTAGTCAAAATCCTCACAGAACTCTATAAAAAGCTCTTCATCGGTTCGGGGGGACAAAGCACAGTATGCTTTCTCATTTGCCCTGTCAAGAAGCAAACTACCTGTTCCTTCCAAGAAAAACCCATCGTCTTCCGCTTCAGTATAGTCAACAATATTTTGAATTTTAAAGCCCTTGTCTTCTAGCATATCCAAGATTTCCTCACGACGTTCCTCACGACGGTTCTCTGCAAACATGGGATATAAAGCCACATCAGCATTTTCGTGAAATGAAATCCAATTATTAGGAAAAATACTGTCTGGTGTATCTGGATTAACGGTATCATCTACAACTATCACGTCAACACCAACTGCTCTTAATTTCAACACAAAATCATCAAATTCTTGTTGTGCTTTTGCATTTACGGTTGCTGGCATAAGGCCATCTAACACTTTCTGATAATAATTATTAACTGCCGTTTGCTCGTTCATTCTAAACGCAACCGGACGAATCATTAATATGGAGTTTGTCGTTTGTTTCATCTTTGTATTTTGTTTTATTTATTTTCGCTGCAGAGAATCACTACAGTCCTCCTTTATTGTACTATAAAATTAATCCCTAATAAGCGGTAAAGTCGAGCATCTCAACAAACCTTCTTGCTTCGAAATCTCGGCATAAGGAATTTCCTCTACTACGAAACCATTGGCTCTTAACCAATTATTTAACCTAGTGAAGTTTTTCTCTGAAACTACCACATTGGAATCAATAGAGAAAATATTTGAATTCATTTTATACATTTCCTCCCTCGTGATGTGGAATAAATTTTCTTTCCCAAAAAGGTTTACTAAATACATATAGTCAGCTTCTTCGCGAAAACCACTTTTATATATAATTCCACTATTTACGCCTACAGGTTGGAAACAGCAATCCAGATGTAAGGCATTATCCCTAGCTTCTATTTTAGATTTAACCAAATCAAATTCTTTTACAATTTTATTTGGGAATAAATCTTTAATAAATTGAACTCCTTCTGCATTTGTTCTTGCCGTTATATAGGACGCATAATCACTTCCTTTATAGGTACCCACAAATATATGGTCGTCCCAAAGCATCACATCACCACCCTCTATATGAGCTTCATCGGGAGGGCGCACCACTTTCCTAGGGTCCATTTTATCAATAACATGTTGAATTGCATCTAACTCCCCTTCCCGTTCCGGTAAAATATTAGATTTAATAAAGACGTCATCAATGACAAAACCAATATCTCTAGTGAATATTTGATTATAATTTTCAATTAACTCAGGACGAAAAACAGTTACATCATATTTCTGGAGCACTTTATTAAGTGCTTCAATCTCAATGACCATGTCTTTTTCTAATGGATAGGTTCCAGCTAAAATATGCTCAAGCGACTTTGGATCATATGCCTCATCAATAGAAGGAGTTGGTCCATTAGTAACCGCAGTACCTAAAACTACAGCTCGCAACCTTGAAGTCTCATTATTTACTTTTAATTCTAGCATATATTTATTTGATTTTTTTTAAACAAAGATAAAAAAAGCCTCACTAGTTAGTGAAGCTTTTTGATCCCATTTTATTGAGGTTTCTTAAAATCTCTTAAGGCAGCGCCTGTATATATCTGTCTTGGTCTTCCAATTGGCTCTTTGTTTTCTCGCATCTCTTTCCATTGCGCAATCCAACCTGGCAAACGACCTATAGCGAACATTACAGTAAACATATCAGTTGGAATACCTAATGCTCTATAAATGATACCAGAATAGAAATCTACATTTGGATACAAATTTCTTGATTTAAAATACTCATCTTCTAAGGCAGCGACCTCTAATTTTTTGGCTATAGCCAAAATAGGATCATCTACTCCTAGAGTTGCCAAAACCTCATTTGCCGCTTTCTTTATAATTTGCGCTCTTGGATCAAAACTTTTATAAACCCTATGTCCAAATCCCATTAAACGGAATGGATCATTTTTATCTTTGGCTTTAGCTAGATACGCATCTGTATCTCCTCCATTTTTGTAAATTTCTTCTAGCATCTCCAGAACAGCTTGATTTGCACCTCCGTGAAGAGGACCCCAAAGCGCAGAAACTCCTGCAGATATAGATGCAAATAATCCTGCATGAGAAGAACCTACCATTCTCACGGTCGACGTAGAGCAGTTTTGCTCATGGTCAGCATGGAGAATGAATAGTTTATCCAAGGCTTCTATTATTATCGGACTTGCTTTATAAGGCTCCGTTGGTAATTTAAACATTAATTCCATGAAATTTTCAACGTATCCTTTTGTGTTATCGTAATAGTTCAAAGGAAAGCCCATACTTTTTCGATATGTCCAAGTTGCAATAACCAAGAATTTACCCATAGTCTTGCAAACCGCCTGGTACATCTCTTTTTCATTGTCAACGTTTACCGATTTAGGGTTAAATGCGGTCAAAGCACTAGTCAAAGCAGCTAAAACTCCCATAGGGTGCGCTGTTTTAGGAAAACCATCGATAATACTTTTCATTTCTTCATTGACTAAAGTATATTTTCTAATGTCATTTTCAAATTGTTCCAATTGATCTGCAGTTGGTAACTCTCCGAAAATTAAAAGATATGAAGTTTCTAAAAAATCAGCTTTCTCCGCTAAATCTTCAATTGAATATCCTCTGTAACGTAGAATTCCAAGTTCACCATCCAAAAATGTAATTTTACTCGTACAAGAACCTGAATTTTTATACCCTGGGTCAAGAGTTATGATCCCGGTTAATTCTCTTAATTTTTTAATATCGATAGCTTCTTCGTTTTCACTTCCTTCAATTATAGGAAACTCATATTTCTTACCATCAATCTCTATTGTAGCTGTTTTTGACATAATATTTTGAAAATAAATCTTTATATTTAATAATCTACCAAATCTAAGAATAATAACATGAATTAAAAAGAGAAATTATCACTGTTATTGTTAAATTCAATAAAAAAGCCATTCGTTTAACACGAATGGCTTCTTAAACTATAAAATCGAAGTATTATTTTATTTTAAATGCATTTTTACCAGGAAAATAAGCGGTATTTCCTAATTCTTCTTCAATTCGTAACAATTGATTGTACTTTGCCATACGATCAGAACGAGATGCAGAACCTGTTTTTATTTGCCCACAGTTCAAAGCCACAGCTAAATCAGCAATTGTGTTGTCTTCGGTTTCTCCAGAACGGTGCGACATCACTGAAGTGTAACCTGCATTTTTAGCCATATTCACAGCTGCAATTGTCTCCGTCAAGGTACCTATTTGGTTAACTTTAATCAGGATAGAATTTGCAATCCCTCTTTCGATACCGGTAGATAAACGTTCTACATTTGTAACAAACAAATCGTCTCCAACTAGTTGTACTTTGTCTCCGATTTTATCAGTTAACATTTTCCATCCTTCCCAGTCATTTTCGTCCATACCGTCTTCAATAGAGATAATTGGGTATTTAGCAGCCAATTCAGCTAAATACTCTACTTGTTCAGCAGAAGATCTTATTTTACCCGCTGCACCTTCAAATTTAGAATAATCGTATTTTCCATCAACATAAAATTCGGCGGCAGCGCAATCTAAAGCGATCATGATTTCGTCTCCAAAAGTATATCCTGCAATTTCAACAGCTTTTTTGATAGTATCTAAGGCATCTTCCGTTCCACCGGCTAAAGTAGGCGCAAAACCACCTTCATCACCAACTGCCGTACTTAAACCTCTATCATGTAAAACTTTTTTAAGACTGTGGAAGATCTCTGTTCCCATTTGCATAGCATGTGTAAAAGAAGTCGCTTTTACTGGAAAGATCATAAACTCCTGAAATGCGATTGGTGCATCAGAATGAGAACCTCCATTAATGATATTCATCATTGGCACAGGTAGTGTGTTTGCAGAAACCCCACCCACGTATCTGTATAATGGCAATCCTAATTCATTAGCAGCCGCTTTTGCAACAGCAAGAGAAACTCCTAAAATTGCATTTGCACCTAATTTTGATTTGTTTGGAGTACCATCTAATTCAATCATCGTTTGATCAATTAAATTTTGTTCGAAAACGGAGGTTCCTAATAATTCTTCAGCAATAACAGTATTAACATTTTTCACTGCATTCAAAACTCCTTTTCCTAAAAAGGCTTTTCCTCCATCACGTAATTCTACGGCCTCATGCTCACCGGTTGACGCTCCTGATGGAACTGCTGCTCTTCCTAAAACACCGTTTTCTGTCACTACATCTACTTCAATAGTAGGATTTCCTCTCGAGTCAAAAATTTGTCTTGCGTGAATTTTGATAATAATACTCATATTATTTTATTTAAAATTTTAATTATACAAATATATCCTATCTTTTGAAATGATATTGTGAAAATAATGAATGTTATTAACGATAACGTTATAATTATTTTTTAAAAACCTGTAATTAGCATATCTCAAATAAAATCACTGTACATTTTTAACTTCTCGTTTAAAAATTAGTTAAAAATTAGAAAAATGATTTAAAACTACTTAACTAAAATCTGTAATCTTTAATTAACATAATTTATGACATACTACTCTCTCTATTATTTATTTATTTATAGTAAACCATCTTACTAAGGCAATTCCAAATTATTATTGAAAGATAGTTTATACAAAAAATTAAATGAGAATGGAGCACTAAATAAAATGGACACAACGAAAATTAAATTCAAATTGTTTAATTACTAAAGCATCATTCCTCCTCTTTGGAAAATCTAGAAGACCTTAACGCTTTACTAAATTATATAGGCAACGCAAAATATATATACTTCTTAGCGAAGAATCTGACGGTACGCCAGAATACAATGCTTCGGTAGCAAAAATAACACAACTTCTAATCCCTAAAAAGGAATTTCAATGTGTGAATGTCGAAGCCGATTGCCATACTGCTATCGTTTAACTCGATAAGAAAAAGAATACCTAGGATCTAAAAAACTATCTACGTTGTTCTTACTGAGTTTAAAAGACCCCCGCCTTAATGTGGGCTAATGGGGAGCTAGCAGCAATTATAGTTTGGCTAAAAATATAAACGACACGTATCCGCAGACAAAAGAATCAGGTTTTATGGGCTAGATATTTGCAAATTTCCCGCCTCAATGAATTCTATAATTGAATATTTTAAAAAAAATGATCCGAAAACATAAGAAAAATAAAACTGAACAAATCAGTTAAGGAAAACTGGGATCACACTTTTTACATTCCCAGCAATGGTCAAAATAGACCAGTACTACTACATAATATTACACAAGAACAATGCCTTTAGGGATGTATTCCTCAACGAACAAATGGACTAGTCTATAATCCAAAACATAAAGGATATGGAAATTATGTCCCTATGAATTTACCAAAAAGACATGATGCTTTAATCTAAATTGAACAATCAATTGAATAAACTGTATAATCGACTGAACCCATTACAAACTCCAGAAAACTACTCATTTAAAGTTTAATAAACCTAGAGTGTATAAAAAAAGAGCCTGACTTTGCTAAAAAATCAGACTCCAAATTTTTTCATATACTGTCCTTTAAAGCGACAACAAGATTATATTTATCCTTTAATATTTTCAATAAATTGATCAAATAAATAAGCAGAATCATGAGGTCCAGGACTTGCTTCTGGATGATATTGTACTGAAAAACAATTTTTATTTTTCATACGCATACCAGCAACAGTTCCATCGTTAAGATGAAGATGCGTTATCTCTAAGTCTGGATTACTGTCTAGCTCTTCCTTGTTTACAGCAAAACCATGATTTTGAGAAGTGATTTCTCCCTTTCCAGTAATAAGGTTTTTTACAGGATGGTTTATTCCCCTATGTCCATTGAACATTTTATAAGTCGAAACACCATTTGCCAAACCTATCACTTGATGTCCCAAACAAATACCAAACAATGGTTTGTTATCTTTTATCACTTCCTTAGCCAACTCAATCGCACTTGATAACGGCTCAGGATCACCTGGTCCATTCGACAAGAAATAACCATCTGGCTTAAAAGACTTCAAATCCTCATAAGAGGAATCAAAGGGAAACACTTTAATATAACAATCTCTCTTTGCAAGATTACGTAAGATATTTGTTTTGATACCTAAATCTAAAGCAGAAATCCTATACGTTGCGTCAGCAGCTCCATGAAAATACGGCTCCTTGGTAGAAACTTTTGACGCCAACTCCAACCCTTTCATATCCGGTACATTGGCTAGTGCAGCTTTTAATACTTCAACGGAAGAACCATCCGTACAAATCACAGCATTCATAGCACCATTATCCCTTATAAAACTAACTAAGGCTCTAGTATCTACATCAGAAATGCAGATTAAGTTTTCTTTAATAAAGTAATCCTCTAAACTTTGTGAAGCATCGGCACGTGAATAATTGAAACTAAAGTTTTTACAAACTAAACCTGAGATTTTTATGCTTGATGACTCCACTTCTTTTTCATTAACGCCATAATTTCCAATATGTGCATTAGTAGCAATCATGATTTGTCCGAAATAAGAAGGATCAGTAAAAATTTCCTGATAACCTGTCATTCCAGTATTGAAACAAACTTCCCCAAAAGTAGTTCCGCTTATCCCAATGGACTTACCGTGAAAAATAGTTCCATCACTTAATAAGAGTATGGCACTTTGTCTTGTAGTATATTTCATTCGATGATTTCTATTTATATTTTAATAGCCTCTTGAAACTTGCTAAGCTAGCTTCATATATAGTTAAATATTATGCAAATTTAATTCTTTAATGCAATGGAAACAAACTTTTAAAATTTATTATAAAAATAAACCGCACTAACCCGGCTCTTATCGTAACAAAAATTCGAAAAAGAAAATTCTACTCTAATCTTTATAAATATAACCTTATTAATAAAAGTAGAAACGCTAGCGCAAAAAGCTTCCCATTCCTTGCAAAAAATTAAACAAAAAAAAAGGATAAACTATAAATAGCTTATCCTTATTTTTTATTGAATGATTACTTTCATAACTATTCAGCAGCGTCAGTAGTTGGTTCGGTTTCAGCAGCTGGAGCTTCAGTAGCTTCATCTGCCTTCTTTGCCTTCCCACCACGACGGCTTTTTGCTTTTTTAACTTCTTTTTTACCTCCATTGTAAAGCTCATTGAAATCTACAAGCTCGATCATTGCCATATCAGCATTATCTCCTAAACGATTTCCAACTTTAATGATACGAGTGTATCCGCCTGGACGGTCACCCACTTTAGCAGCTACGTCTCTGAACAAGTCAGTTACCGCATATTTGCTACGTAAGTAAGCGAAACAAATACGACGATTGTGAGTAGTATCAGTTTTTGATTTTGTTATTAAGGGCTCAACGAATTGTTTAAGCGCCTTTGCTTTAGCAACAGTAGTGTTAATACGTTTGTGCTCAATAAGAGAACAAGCCATATTAGCTAACATAGATTTTCTATGTGCAGTCTGTCTGCTAAGGTGATTGAATTTTTTTCCGTGTCTCATGACCAATTTATTTTAACTTCATCTTGCTACGATCCATTATGGAGAGCAAAATATGAAGTAAATTATTCTTTATCTAATTTGTATTTTGCTAAATCCATTCCGAAGTTTAAATTTTTAATTGCAACTAGTTCATCTAGCTCAGTTAAAGATTTCTTTCCAAAATTACGGAATTTCATTAGGTCATTTTTATTGAACGATACTAAATCCCCAAGTGTATCAACTTCTGCCGCTTTCAAACAATTTAATGCTCTTACAGACAAGTCCATATCAACAAGCTTAGTTTTAAGCAATTGTCTCATATGCAATGATTCCTCATCATACGATTCTGTTTGTGCGATTTCATCAGCCTCGAGAGTAATTCTTTCGTCAGAAAACAACATGAAATGGTGAATTAAAACTTTGGCAGCTTCAGTAAGTGCATCTTTAGGATTTATAGAGCCATCAGTTTTTATTTCAAAAACTAATTTTTCGTAATCTGTTTTTTGCTCTACACGAAAGTTTTCAATTGCATACTTTACATTTTTTACCGGAGTAAAAATTGAGTCAGTAAAAATGGTTCCAATTGCAGCATTCTGTTTTTTGTTCTCTTCAGCAGGAACATATCCTCTACCTTTTTCGATTGTTAAATCAAAGTTCAGTTTGATCTTTGGGTCAAGATTACAGATAACAAGTTCTGGATTCAAAACTTGGAAACCTGAAATAAATTTTTGAAAATCACCAGCTGTTAATTGGTCGTTACCTGAAACAGAAATAGTGACTGCTTCATTATCTATATCTTCAATTTGACGCTTGAAACGTACTTGTTTTAGATTAAGAATAATTTCGGTAACGTCTTCAACAACTCCTGAGATAGTAGAAAACTCATGATCTACACCTTCTATGCGAACAGATGTAATAGCATAACCTTCTAATGCTGAAAGCAAAACTCTTCTAAGTGCATTACCAACGGTCAATCCGTATCCTGGTTCTAAAGGTCTGAATTCAAACTTACCTTCAAAATCGGTTGAATCGATCATGATAACTTTATCGGGCTTCTGAAAATTAAATATTGCCATAAATTTCGACTAAGTCAATTATTATTTGTTGTACAACTCTACGATTAATTGTTCTTTAATGTTTTCTGGGATTTGAAGTCTAGCTGGTACAGAAACAAAAGTACCTTCTTTAACATCATTATTCCATGTAATCCATTCATAAACTTGACTTGAATTAGATAAAGAACGTTCGATAGCATCTAAAGACTTAGATTTTTCACGAACAGCAACTTTGTCACCAGGCTTAAGGTGGTAAGAAGCGATATTTACAACATCACCATTAACGGTAATGTGTCTATGTGATACCAATTGTCTAGCTCCTCTTCTAGAAGGGGCAATGCCCATTCTGAATACTACGTTATCCAATCTTGCCTCACACAATTGTAAAAGAACCTCACCAGTAACACCTTTAGTAGCTGATGCTTTTTTGAATAAACCTCTGAATTGTTTTTCTAAAATTCCATAAGAATATTTAGCTTTTTGCTTTTCCATTAACTGGATAGCATATTCAGACTTTTTTCCTCTTTTTTTAGCCATCCCGTGTTGTCCAGGTGGGTAACTTCTTCTTTCGAAAGCTTTATCATCTCCGAATATTGCTTCGCCAAATTTACGAGCAATTCTTGTTTTTGGACCAGTATATCTTGCCATTTCTTAAAAAATTAAATTAAGGTAGAGATTATGAATTCAGGTCATATCCTTCGATAATCGATTATTCTACCTAGTTATACTTAAATATAATATTAAACTCTACGTCTTTTTGGAGGACGACATCCGTTGTGAGGCATTGGAGTAACATCGATAATCTCAGTCACTTCAATTCCACCGTTATGCAAAGAACGGATAGCAGACTCACGTCCATTTCCTGGTCCTTTTACATAAACCTTAACCTTTTTAAGTCCAGCTTCAATAGCTACTTTACTACAATCTTCTGCTGCCATTTGGGCTGCGTATGGAGTATTCTTTTTCGAACCTCTAAAACCCATTTTACCAGCTGAAGACCAAGAAATAACCTCACCTTTTTTGTTTGTCAAGGAAATAATGATGTTATTGAAGGTAGCAGAAATATGAGCTTCTCCCGTTGATTCAACGATAACTTTACGTTTTTTTGCAGTTGCTTTAGCCATATTACTTATTATTTAGTTGCTTTTTTCTTGTTCGCAACAGTTTTTCTTTTACCTTTTCTTGTTCTAGAGTTGTTCTTAGTTCTTTGCCCTCTTAAAGGAAGACCAGTTCTATGACGGATACCTCTATAACAACCAATATCCATTAAACGCTTGATGTTTAAAGAAACTTCTGAACGTAATTCTCCTTCAATTTTGAATGCCGACACAGCTTCACGAATTGCTCCGATCTCGTCATCATTCCAGTCTTGAACTTTTTTATCTTGGCTAACTTGAGCTTTATCTAAAATCTCAATAGCTCTACTATTTCCTAATCCGAAGATGTAGGTAAGTGCTATAACACCTCTCTTGTTTTTCGGGATATCTACCCCTGCTATTCTTGCCATAACTATCCTTGTCTTTGTTTAAATCTAGGATTCTTTTTGTTTATAACGTACAATCTCCCTTTCCTACGCACAATCTTGCACTCGGGACTTCTCTTCTTTACTGATGCTCTAACTTTCATTGTGAATATCCTTTAATATCTATAAGTAATTCTTGCTTTTGACAAATCATAGGGGCTCATTTCTAGTTTCACTTTATCACCAGGTAATAATTTGATATAATGCATACGCATTTTTCCAGATATATGAGCAATTACGATATGTCCATTTTCTAACTCCACACGGAACATTGCATTTGACAATGCCTCGATTATCGATCCGTCTTGTTCTATTGCTGATTGTTTTGCCATAAAATTAAGCTACTGCTTTTCTATTTTTGCCACTCTTCATTAAACCATCATAATGTTTGTTTAACAAGTATGAATTAATTTGTTGAATTGTATCTATTGCGACACCAACCATAATTATTAATGAGGTACCCCCAAAAAACATCGCCCAAGATTGTTGAACATCCATAAGACTAACGATAATTGCTGGGAACACAGCTATCAAAGCAAGAAATAAAGATCCTGGGAAAGTTATCAAAGACATCACTTTATCAAGAAAATCAGAAGTTTCTACACCTGGTCTAATACCTGGAATAAATCCTCCACTTCTCTTAAGATCATCAGACATCTTATTAGTAGGAACGGTAATGGCAGTATAAAAGAATGTAAAGACAACTATTAAAGTTGCAAATACAAGGTTATACCAAAACCCGAACATATTACTAAAAGCGCCAACAATGGATTGTGATGCATCTGATTTTGACAAGCCAGCCACAGCAGCGGGTATGAACATAATCGCCTGAGCAAAAATAATAGGCATAACTCCTGAAGCATTAAGCTTTAAAGGAATCCACTGTCTATTACCGCCCATCATATCTTGTTCAAAATCTCCTGATGTGGTACGACGAGCGTACTGAACTGGTATCTTTCTAATTGCCATAGTTAACAAAACACATGCAACAATCACTAAAAGCCAAATAATAATTTCGATGACCAATAACATCGGCCCTCCATTGTTATTCGTAACTCTCGTTGTGAATTCTTGAATGAATGCTTGTGGAAACCTAGCAAGTATACCTACCATTATTAATAGCGAAATACCATTTCCAATTCCTTTGTCAGTTATTTTTTCTCCTAACCACATGGCAAAAATTGTACCCGTCACTAAGATAATTACTGAAGAAAATAAGAATTCAAACGAATTAAACCCTAATAAGAATGCACTACTAGGTAAAGTTCTGTAAAGATTATAGATGTACGTTGGCCCTTGAACTAAAGTAATAACTATAGTTAACCAACGTGTAATCTGATTAATCTTTTTTCTACCACTCTCACCATCACTTTGAAGTTTTTGCAGATAAGGAATAGCAATTCCCATTAGCTGAACAACAATCGATGCCGAAATATAAGGCATTATTCCTAAAGCAAAAACTGACGCTTTAGAGAACGCACCACCAGTAAACATATCCAGAATAGATCCGATACCATTTTTAGTTTGACCTGCTAAACTAGTTAACTGCGTCGCGTCGATTCCCGGAAGCGTAACATGTGCTCCGAAACGATAAACCAAAAGAAGTCCTAATGTAATTAGAATCCTATTTTTTAGCTCCTCAATTTTCCAAACATTGCTTAATGATTCAATAAATTTCTTCATAAATCCAAAATTACATTGTTACAGCTTCCCCTCCAGCAGCTTCAATAGCGGCTTTTGCAGTAGCAGTAAATTTGTGAGCGGTTACTTTTAATTTCGCTTTCAATTCTCCTCTTCCTAAAATCTTGACAATTTCATTCTTAGTTGCCAAACGATTAGATACATAAACTGTCATATCGACAGTATCGGTAATCACACCATTATCAACCAATAATTGAAGCGTATCAAGATTCACACCTTCGTAATCTTTACGATTGATGTTTGTAAAACCGAACTTAGGAACACGTCTTTGAAGTGGCATTTGCCCTCCTTCAAAACCAATCTTTTTAGAATAACCAGAACGAGATTTCTGTCCGTTGTGACCTCTTGCCGAAGTACCACCTTTTCCAGAACCTTCTCCTCTACCCAATCTTTTATTTTGACTATGTGTCGACCCTTCAGCTGGTTGTAAGTTACTTAAATTCATAACAGTATTTGTTATTTAGCTTCTTCTACAGAAACTAAGTGTTTAACTTTGTTTATCATCCCAAGGATTGTAGGGTTTGAATCATGCTCTACAACTTGACCCATTTTACGTAGACCTAAAGCTACTAATCCTCTCTTTTGATCAAGCGGACAGTTGATTTTACTTCTAACCTGTTTTACTAATAATTTAGCCATAATTTCCTTGAATTAACCTTTAAAAACTTTCTCTAAAGAAACTCCTCTTTGTCTTGCAACAGTGTGAGCGCTTCTCATTTGTAACAAAGCATCAAAAGTTGCTTTGACTACGTTGTGAGGATTTGATGATCCTTGAGATTTAGACAATACATCGTGAACCCCTACTGATTCAAGAACTGAACGAACAGCTCCACCAGCAATAACTCCTGTACCATGAGAGGCAGGAATTAGAAAAACACGTGCACCACCAAATTTACCCTTTTGTTCGTGAGGAACTGATTGACCAAGTAAAGGAATTTTTACTAAATTTTTCTTAGCATCTTCTACTGCTTTCGCAATTGCTTCAGAAACATCTTTAGATTTTCCTAATCCATGACCTACAACTCCATTTTCATCACCTACAACTACAATAGCAGAAAAACCGAAAGCTCTACCACCTTTTGTAACCTTAGTAACACGATTAACACTCACTAAACGATCTTTTAATTCAAGACCACTTGGTTTTATTAACTCTACATTTTTGTATTTGCTATTAGACATACTATATTAGAATTTAAGTCCAGCCGCTCTCGCGCCTTCTGCTAATGATTTAATACGACCGTGATACAAGTAACCTCCTCTATCGAATGTTACTACTTCAATCCCAGCTTTTAACGCTTTCTCTGCTACTAGTTTTCCAACTGCTACAGCAACTTCTACGTTTGTACCTTTTCCTATTTCTTTTTCTCTTGAAGATGCAGCTAACAATGTAACTCCGTTTACGTCATCAATTAATTGAGCATAAATTTCTTTGTTACTTCTAAAAACAGATAGTCTTGGATTGGCAGTTGTACCACTAATCGATTTTCTAATTCTGAATCTAATTCTCTGTCTTCTTTGAGGTTTCGTTAATGACATAATTTTATTTTTTATGCTGATTTACCTGCTTTTCTTCTTAATACTTCACCTACAAATTTCACACCTTTTCCTTTGTACGGCTCTGGTTTACGGAAACCTCTTATTTTAGCCGCTACTTGGCCTAAAAGTTGCTTGTCAAACGAAGTTAACTTAACAACTGGGTTCTTACCTTTTTCAGATATTGTTTCTAAAGTAACCTCTGGAGCTATTTCTAAAACAATATTGTGTGAAAATCCAAGAGCTAAATCTAATTTTTGTCCTTGATTTGAAGCTCTATAACCAACTCCTACCAATTCTAATGATTTTGTAAAACCATCAGTTACACCGATAACCATGTTACTGATTAAAGATCTGTACAAACCGTGTTTTGCTCTGTGGTCTTTGTGATCAGACGATCTGTCTACTTGAACTAGACCATCTTCAACTGTTACAGTAACGTCCGAAAACTCCTGTGTAAGTTGACCATTTTTTCCTTTTACCGTAATAATACCATCTTTAACTTCTACAGTTACTCCGGCAGGGATTACGACTGGGCTTTTACCTATTCTTGACATCTTATAGAATATTTATTAGTATACGTAACAAATTACTTCACCACCTATGTTCAATTGCTTCGCCTTCTTTCCAGTCATCAAACCTTTTGATGTTGAAACGATAGCTATGCCTAATCCATTAAGGATTCTAGGAATGGTAGAAGAGCTTGAGTACTTACGTAAACCTGGTTTACTAATTCTTTGGATATCTCTAATTACTGACTCTTTAGTATCTTTATCATACTTCAAAGCAATTTTGATTGAACCCTGTACAGAGTTGTCTTCAAATTTGTAACTTAAGATATAACCTTGATCAAATAAGATCTTTGTGATTTCTTTTTTTAGATTAGATGCAGGAATTTCGACAACTTTGTGGTTTGCAGCCACAGCATTTCTAACTCTTGTTAAATAATCCGCAATAGGATCTGTATACATGTTTATTGATTTGCGGTTTTGGTTTTCAATTAACAACTAATCGAACCTGAAACCAATTTATAAATATTAATAATACAGACGTAACAACGTTAAGTCTGTATTAGAACGCAATAAATTACGTTTTACCAAGATGCTTTTTTAACACCAGGTATCAATCCGTTATTTGCCATTTCACGAAATGTAACACGTGAAAGACCAAATTGACGCATATAACCTCTAGGTCTACCTGTTAATTTACAACGATTGTGCAAACGAACTGGCGAAGCATTTTTTGGTAACTTTTGCAAACCTACGAAATCTCCAGCTTCTAACAAAGCTTTTCTTTTCTCAGCATACTTAGCTACTGTTTTTTCTCTCTTCACCTCACGGGCTTTCATTGATTCTTTAGCCATGTCTTAATTCTTTTTAAAAGGTAATCCTAATTCAGTCAATAATGACTTTGCTTCCTTATCAGTTTTAGCAGTAGTTACAAAAGAGATATCCATACCTGAAATTTTGTTTACTTTGTCAATATCAATTTCTGGGAAAATGATTTGTTCCAAAACACCAAGGTTATAATTTCCTCTTCCGTCAAAACCAGTAGCTTTAATACCACTGAAATCTCTAACACGTGGTAAAGCAGAAGTAATAAGTCTATCTAAAAACTCATACATTCTTTCTCCACGCAAAGTAACTTTTGCTCCAATCGGCATACCTTTTCTCAATTTGAAAGACGCAACGTCTTTCTTTGATATAGTAGATATTGCTTTTTGTCCAGTGATCTTTGTCAACTCATCAACAGCATAGTCAATAAGTTTTTTATCAGATACAGCTGCACCAACTCCACGGCTCAAAACGATTTTTTCCAATTTAGGAACTTGCATTACGTTTATGTATCCGTACTCCTCTTTAAGAGCAGAGATAACTCTGTTCTTATATTCCTCTTTCAGTCTAGGTATATACGTCATTACTATAGTACTTGATTAGATTTTTTTGAAAATCTTACTTTCTTATCTCCTTCAACTCTGATTCCAACTCTAGTTGTTTCCTTAGTTTTAGGATCTATCAGAGATACATTAGAAATCTGTAAAGCAGCTTCTTTTTTCACGATCCCGCCTTGAGGGCTTTTTGCACTAGGTTTCGTATGTTTTGAAACCATGTTTACACCTTCAACAATCGCTTTGTTTTTCTCACGGTCAACTCGTAAAACTTTACCCTCTGAACCTTTATGGTCTCCGGCAATTACTCTTACGATGTCTCCTGTTTTTATTTTTAGCTTTATCATCTTAAAACGAATTAAAGCACTTCAGGTGCTAATGATACAATTTTCATGAATTGTTTTTCACGAAGTTCTCTTGCTACTGGTCCAAAAACGCGAGTTCCTCTCATTTCTCCTGCAGCGTTCAAAAGAACACATGCATTGTCATCGAAACGAATATAAGAACCATCGGCTCTTCTCACTTCTTTTCTAGTACGTACAACAACTGCAGTTGAAACAGCTCCTTTTTTAACGCTTCCGTTTGGAGTTGTATCTTTTATAGAAACTACAATCTTGTCACCAACAGAGGCATACCTTCTTTTGGTACCTCCTAAAACACGGATAGTTAAAACTTCCTTCGCCCCAGTGTTATCTGCTACTTTTAGTCTTGATTCTTGTTGTACCATAATTATTTAGCTCTTTCTAGGATTTCAACTAACCTCCAACATTTAGTTTTACTTAAAGGACGCGTTTCGCTAATCCTTACGGTATCTCCAATGTTACAGTCGTTCTTTTCGTCGTGTGCGTGATACTTTTTAGTTTTCAACACGAACTTACCGTATAATGGGTGTTTTACTTTACGCACTTCAGCAATTACAATGGACTTATCCATTTTGTCTGAAGTCACAACACCGATTCTCTCTTTTCTTAAATTTCTTTTTTCTTCCATCTTTCAGCAGATTACAATTGTTGCAACTCTCTTTTTGTGAGCTCTGTAGCTAATCTAGCAACTGATCTCCTAATACTTCTAATTTGAAGTGGATTCTCAATTGGCGATATAGCGTGAGCCATTTTTAGGTCAGCATATACTTTCTTAGTCTGGCTAAGCTTTTCTTGCAACTCCGCTGCAGAAAGATCTTTTATTTCTGATTGTTTCATAATATAATATAGATTATGCTTCGAAATCTCTAGCAACGACGAATTTGGTTTTTACTGGAAGCTTTTGTGCAGCAAGACGTAATGCCTCTTTTGCAACTGACAAAGGAACTCCTCCAACTTCAAACATGATTCTTCCGGGTCTAACTACGGCAGCCCAGTATTCAACTGCACCTTTACCTTTACCCATACGTACCTCAAGAGGTTTCTTTGTGATTGGTTTGTCTGGAAATATTTTGATCCATAATTGTCCCTCCCTTTTCATAAAACGAGTTGCAGCGATACGTGCAGCTTCAATTTGACGAGAAGTTAGAAAACATCCATCTTCATGTACAGATTTAATACCAAACATTCCATTAGAAAGTTCGTGCCCTCTCTGAGAGTTTCCTTTCATTTTACCTTTCTGTACCTTTCGGTATTTTGTTCTTTTAGGCTGTAACATTTTTCTTTAATTTAAAAATTTACTTTCTTTTACGAGCGTCTGGTTTTCCACCTCTGTTAAAGTTAGATTTGCCACGAGGACCGTCTCCACCTTTACCACCAGCTTGTTTTTTGTCCATTCCTGCAAGAGGAGAAAGATCTCTCTTTCCATAGACTTCACCTTTCATGATCCACACTTTGATTCCCATTCTACCATAAGTAGTATGCGCCTCAGCAAGTGCGTAATCAATGTCAGCTCTGAAAGTTGATAGAGGAACCCTACCTTCTTTGAAACCTTCTGAACGTGCCATTTCAGCACCATTCAAACGACCAGAAACCAAAACTTTGATACCTTCTGCGTTCATACGCATTGAGGCAGCAATAGCCATTTTGATTGCACGTCTGTAAGAAATTCTGCTTTCGATTTGACGACAGATACTTGTTGCAACTAAATAAGCATCAAGTTCAGGTCTTTTGATTTCAAAGATGTTGATTTGAACCTCTTTGTCAGTAATTTTCTTAAGTTCTTCTTTTAACTTGTCTACCTCTTGGCCACCTTTTCCGATAATAATACCAGGTCTAGCAGTAGTGATAGTAACGGTTACAAGTTTCAAAGTTCTCTCGATAATTACTTTTGATACACTAGCTTTTGATAAACGAGCATGGATATACTTTCTGATTTTGTGATCTTCGGCAAGTTTATCACCATAATCATTTCCACCATACCAGTTTGAGTCCCATCCTCTGATGATACCAAGTCTATTTCCAATTGGATTTGTCTTTTGTCCCATCTTGTATTAAATTGCTTGTGTGTTATTAATAGATCCTAATACGATTGTAACGTGATTAGAACGTTTTCTTATTCTGTGAGCACGACCTTGTGGAGCTGGACGAAGTCTTTTCAACATCATTCCACCATCTACTGTAATCGTTTTAACAAATAAACCAGCTTCTTCCATATTAGCTTCAGGGTTTTTTGCTTGCCAGTTGGCAATTACTGATAAAACCAATTTTTCTAATTTTCTTGAAGCTTCTTTAGAACTAAATCTTAAGATGTTTAGTGCTCTTTCTACCTTCTGACCTCTTACCAAGTCCGCTACTAAGCGCATTTTTCTAGGTGAAGTAGGGCAGTTATTCAATTTCGCGAAAGCTATAGACTTATTAGCCTCTTTTCTCGCATCTGCTGTTTCTCTTTTACGAACTCCCATTGCTTCTTATTTTTTACCTTTATTTTTTGCTCCAGCATGACCTCTAAACGATCTAGTTGGTGAAAATTCTCCTAATTTGTGACCTACCATGTTTTCTGTAACGTAAACTGGTACAAATTGACGACCGTTATGAACTGCGATAGTTTGCCCAACAAAGTCTGGAGTAATCATAGAAGCTCTAGACCATGTCTTAACAACCCCTTTATTTCCACCTGCGATGTTTTCTTGAACTTTCTTGTCTAACTTATAATGAACAAAAGGTCCTTTTTTTAATGAACGTGCCATATCTTAATTATTTCTTTCTACGTTCTACGATATACTTGTTACTCGGGTTTTTCTTAGAACGAGTTCTATAACCTTTTGCTGGTATTCCATTTCTTGAACGTGGATGTCCACCAGAAGAACGTCCTTCACCACCACCCATTGGGTGATCGACAGGGTTCATCGCTACAGGTCTTGTTCTAGGTCTTCTACCTAACCATCTCGTTCTACCTGCTTTACCAGAAACAACTAATTGGTGGTCTGAATTAGAAACAGCTCCAATGGTAGCAGCACAAGTCAACAAGATTAACCTTGTTTCACCTGACGGCATTTTGATTGTTGCATATTTCCCGTCTCTTGCCATTAATTGAGCAAATGTTCCAGCCGAACGAGCTATTACAGCTCCTTGACCCGGTCTTAACTCAATACAAGATATTACAGTTCCCAAAGGAATTCTGCTTAACGGCAATGTATTACCAATTTCCGGTTGAGATTCAGGACCAGAAACTAATTTCTGACCTACTTTCAATCCGTTTTGAGCAATAACATAAGTTTTCTCACCATCAGCATAAGCTAATAATGCGATAAACGCAGTACGATTTGGATCGTATTCGATTGATTTCACTGTCGCAGGAATTCCTTCCTTTGTTCTTTTGAAATCAATAATACGATATCTCTGCTTGTGACCACCACCCGTATAACGCATGGTCATCTTTCCTTGACTATTTCTACCACCAGAGTTTTTTATCGGCGCTATCAAAGAGCGTTCCGGCTTATCAGTTGTAATGGCGTCATAACCATTCACAACTCTAAATCGCTGACCTGGGGTAATAGGTTTTAATTTTCTTACTGACATTTTTCTATCTTAGATATTGTTGTAAAAATCAATTGTTTCTCCTTCTTGTACTTGTACAATTGCTTTTTTAGTTGCATTCGTCTTTCCACTGATTAAACCACTTTTAGTGTATTTTGTAGTTCTATCCGGTCTTACGTTCATCGTGTTAACGCTCAATATAGTTACACCATAAGCAGCTTCAATAGCTTTCTTAATCTCAACTTTATTTGCTTTTTTGTTAACAACGAATCCGAAGCGGTTTAAAACTTCACTTTCTTTGGTTACTTTTTCCGTTACTATAGGTTTAATTATGATGCTCATATCCTATTATTTACTTAAATTTTCTTCAATTATCTCCAAAGAACTCTCTAAAAGAACTAAGTTAGTAGCATTTAAAATAGCGTAAGTACTTAATTCTAAGCTACTTACTACGCTAGACCCTTTTAAATTGCGTGACGACAAATATACATTTTTATTCACATCACCCAAGACAAACAGAGACTTTTTATTTTCTAACTCTAAAGCCTTCAAAACATTGATGAAATTTTTAGTGTTTGGCGCTTCAAAATTAAAGTCTTCAAGAACGATTATGTTCGACTCTTTTGCTTTGATTGAGAAAGCAGATTTTCTAGCCAAACGTTTCAAGCTCTTATTCAATTTGAATGAATAACTTCTTGGTCTTGGACCGAAAACTGTTCCACCACCTTTAAACAATGGATTCTTTGCACTACCCGCACGAGCAGTACCTGTTCCTTTTTGTTTTTTAATCTTACGTGTACTTCCCGCAACTTCAGCTCTTTCTTTAGCCTTGTGCGTTCCTTGTCGTTGATTAGCTAAATACTGCTTAACATCAAGGTATACTGCATGATTATTTGGTTCAATTGCGAATACTGAATCAGAAAGTTCAACCTTTCTTCCAGTATCTTTTCCGTTGAAATCTAATACTTTTACTTCCATTACTTGTGAATGATTACATAAGAGTTGTTACATCCAGGAACACATCCCTTTATAACAAGTAGATTCTTTTCAGCAACTACTTTTAAAACTCTAAGGTTTTGAACGTTTACATTTTCTCCTCCCATACGTCCAGCCATACGCATTCCTTTGAATACTCTAGATGGATAAGAAGAAGCTCCTACAGAACCTGGCGCTCTTAAACGGTTATGCTGACCATGAGTTGCCTGACCAACACCACCAAAACCGTGACGTTTTACAACCCCTTGAAAACCTTTACCTTTAGATACACCTTGTACATCTACAAATTCTCCTTCAACAAACATAGAAACATCTATAAGATCTCCTAGTTTTTGTTCAGTTGCAAAATTTTGGAATTCAACGACTTTTTTCTTAGCTACAGTTCCCGCTTTTTTAAAGTGACCTAAAGCCGCTTTTGTGGAATGTTTCTCGTTTTTGTCATCGAAACCAAGTTGCAACGCTTCGTACCCGTCAACACCTTTGGTTCTGACTTGGGTAACAACGCATGGTCCAGCTTCGATTACTGTACAAGGAATATTCTTCCCGTTCTCGTCGAAAATGCTAGTCATGCCGATTTTTCTACCAATTAACCCAGACATAATTATTAATTATTAATTATTAAATATAAATATAGAACACACTATTTAAGCGATACCTATTTTTTTAGAGCTGCAAAAGTATAACTTATTTACAGATATTCCTAAAAAAATATTCCCACCTAAATAATGTGCCCTTTTCTTACTAGTAAGCTACTTAAACTTTGATCTCTACTTCAACTCCAGAAGGTAATTCAAGTTTCATCAAAGCATCAATAGTTTTTGATGAAGATGAGTAAATGTCAATTAATCTCTTGTATGACATTACCTCGAATTGCTCTCTAGCTTTTTTGTTAACGTGTGGAGAACGTAGTACTGTGAAAAGTTTTTTGTGTGTTGGTAATGGGATTGGACCTGTTACAACTGCACCGGTACTTTTTACCGTTTTTACGATTTTCTCAGCAGACTTGTCTACTAACATATAATCGTAAGATTTTAGTTTTATTCTGATTTTTTGACTCATTTTCTTAAAGATTAAGCGTTTCCTTTTGCTTTTTTGATTACTGCTTCCGAAATATTAGAAGGAGTTTCCGCGTAGTGTGAAAATTCCATAGTAGAAGTTGCTCTTCCTGACGAAAGTGTTCTTAATGTCGTAACATATCCAAACATTTCAGACAATGGCACATCTGCTTTAATGGTTTTAGCACCTGCTCTATCACCCATGTCATTCACTTGACCTCTACGACGGTTAATATCTCCTACGATATCTCCCATGTTTTCTTCTGGTGTAATAACTTCCATTTTCATGATTGGCTCAAGAATTACAGCTCCAGCAGCCTTAGCCACTTCTCTGTATCCCATTCTAGCTGCAAGTTCAAAAGAAAGTGCATCAGAATCCACTGGGTGAAAAGATCCATCTAAAAGAGTTACTTTTAAACTATCAACTTGGTAACCCGCTAACGGACCAGTTTTCATAGCTTCTCTGAAACCTTTTTCAACAGACGGTATATATTCCTTAGGAACGTTACCACCTTTTACAGAATTCACAAACTGCAATCCAACAGGAACTTTACCATCCACTTCATCAGCAGGCTCTAGTTTAAATACGATATCACCGAATTTACCACGACCTCCAGATTGTTTCTTATATGTTTCTCTGTGTTGAGCAGTTTTTGTAAAAGCTTCTTTGTATTCAACTTGAGGCTCACCTTGGTTCACTTCAACTTTAAATTCACGACGCATTCTATCAACAAGGATATCTAAGTGAAGCTCACCCATACCTGAAATAATAGTTTGTCCTGAAGCCTCATCTGTTCTAACAGTAAACGTAGGATCTTCTTCAGCTAATTTAGCCAAAGCCATACCCATTTTATCTACGTCAGCTTTTGTTTTAGGTTCAATTGCAATACCAATTACCGGTGCAGGAAATTTCATCGACTCAAGAATAATTGGGTGCTTTTCATCACACAAAGTATCTCCAGTCTTAATGTCTTTAAATCCTACTGCAGCTCCAATATCACCTGCTTCGATAAAATCGATAGGGTTTTGCTTGTTAGCGTGCATTTGGTAAATACGCGAGATTCTTTCTTTATTTCCTGAACGTGTGTTCAAAACATAAGAACCTGCATCTAAACGTCCTGAGTAAGCACGAAAGAAAGCTAAACGACCAACAAATGGGTCAGTGGCAATCTTAAAAGCTAAAGCAGCAAATGGCTCTTTAACATCTGGCTTACGCAAAATTTTAGTTTGATCCTCTTCTAACAAATCAGCATCATCAGGATGAATCCCTTGAATACCATCTTTATCCACTGGTGAAGGCAAGTATTTACAAACCGCATCCAACATAAACTGAACACCCTTGTTTTTGAAAGAAGAACCAGCAATCATTGGAATGATAGCCATGTCCATAACCGCAGCCCTTAAAGCAACGTTGATCTCTTCTTCAGTAATAGAGTTTTCATCTTCCATGAATTTTTCTAACAGATTCTCATCATAATCAGCAACCGCTTCAATAAGGATAGATCTGTATTCCTTCACTTCTTCCAACATATCTTCCGGAATAGGCACAATATCATATGTAGCACCCATACCCTCTTCATCCCAAACAATAGCTTGATTTCTCACCAAGTCTACCACTCCTTTGAAATCATTCTCCTCGCCAATTGGCAAAGTGATCGCAACGGCATTAGATTTTAACATATCTCTTACTTGTTGACATACCATCAAAAAGTCAGACCCTTGTCTATCCATTTTATTAACGAACCCAATACGAGGCACCTTGTACTGATCTGCTAATCTCCAGTTAGTTTCTGATTGCGGCTCAACACCATCAACAGCACTAAATAAGAAAACCAAACCGTCAAGAACACGTAAAGAACGGTTTACTTCAACTGTAAAGTCAACGTGTCCCGGTGTGTCAATAATATTAAAGTGATAAGGCAATGTCTCAGGTAAAAGCTTGCCTTGTGTAGTTGGGAAATTCCATTCACAAGTAGTAGCAGCAGAAGTAATCGTAATCCCTCTTTCTTGCTCTTGTGCCATCCAGTCCATTGTTGCAGCACCATCGTGCACTTCACCAATTTTGTGTGATTTTCCAGTATAGAATAATATACGCTCAGTTGTTGTTGTTTTACCAGCATCAATATGAGCAGCAATTCCTATGTTTCTTGTATATTTAAGTTCTCTAGCCATTTCGTAGAATTAAAATCTAAAATGAGAGAAAGCTTTATTCGCTTCTGCCATTTTGTGAGTATCCATTCTTTTCTTAACAGCAGCACCTTCTTCTTTAGCCGCAGCTAAACATTCTGAAGCTAATTTTTGAGCCATAGATTTTTCATTTCTTCTTCTAGAATAAAGTATCAACCACTTCATCGCGTAAGAAATTTTTCTGTCTGGTCTAATTTGCATCGGAATTTGAAATGTAGCTCCACCAACTCTACGACTACGCACTTCTACGTGAGGCATAACATTGGTTAAGGCATCTTTCCAAATTTCTAATGATGATTTTTCTGCATCTTGCTTTTTTGATTCTATGATATCAATCGCATCATAAAACACTTTGAAAGCTGTTGATTTCTTACCATCCCACATTAAGTTGTTTACAAAACGTGTTACCAATTGGTCATTAAACCTAGGGTCTGGTAAAAGTGGTCTCTTCTTTGCCGCTCTTTTTCTCATGTCTTTTTTTTAATAAAATGCCATACTAGTATAACCATGACGAATCATGCTAATACAAGAATAACTTTTTAAATTACTTTTTTGCTTCTTTTGGGCGTTTAGCACCATACTTAGATCTTCTCTGCGTTCTTCCTGCTACTCCTGACGTATCAAGTGCACCACGAACGATGTGATATCTAACTCCTGGTAAATCTTTTACCCTTCCACCCCTAACTAATACTATCGAGTGCTCTTGTAAATTGTGTCCTTCACCAGGGATGTAGGCATTTACTTCATTACCATTTGTCAAACGTACACGCGCTACTTTACGCATTGCAGAGTTTGGTTTTTTTGGTGTTGTAGTGTAAACACGCGTACAAACCCCTCTTCTTTGAGGACAAGAATCTAAAGCAACCGATTTACTCTTCTTAGTTATCTGAGTTCTTCCTGTTCTTACTAATTGTTGAATTGTTGGCATAATTAATACTAAAAATTTATTATGTATATTTAATTCCCGCTTTTTACGGGCTTGCAAATGTATGCTTTTTTTTTAAATTTACAAATGCTAACTCATTAATTTTTAGCAACATTCTTTCGTGGTCATAATTTTATTTCAAACCTTAAATATTTGCACTACTTTTATCAAAACCCCGACTTAATTGAAACATCAGTTAATTTATATTTTACTATTTACTTTTGGGCTTAGCTCCTATGCACAAACGATGCAACTAAAACTTATAGGAAGTTCAGTTTCTGAAACAAAAACAATAGATTCCCTTGGTTATATTTCTAATCATACAAATGCAAAATCAGTAGCTGACGAGCTTGAACTAATAGTTGAAAAACTATCAAAAATAGGATTCCTCACAAATAAAATACTTGCACAAAATAAAGTCAGTGATTCCAGCTATACCGTAAAACTAAACTTAGGAAACAGAATTAAATGGTTACATATATATATAGGTACAAATTCTACAATCAATAGATTGTTGTTTTCAAACGAGAACAAAGACAGCCTTGTTCTACCTTATATACAGACCGAAGCCTTTTTAGACCAGAGTTTAAAAAAAATGGACGAAAAAGGATACGCTTTCACAAAAATAAATCTAACTAAGCTAAAAATAAAAGGAAACACACTATTTACCACACTGAAACTGGAAGCAGAAAAGCCGAGAACACTAAATTCTATCGTGGTTAAATACGGCAGCGCAGCAGAAAACAAGTACTTCCCTAAAGGTCATTTAGCTCAAATCCATCGAAAATACAACAACAAAATATTCAACCAGGATCTCGTGAGTAAAATTCATGACGACTTTAAAAAATACCCATTTATTACCCAACTAAAATATCCGGAGGTATTATTTACTAACGACAGTACCAAAGTCTACGTTTATATCGAAAACGTAAAAACCAACACATTTGACGGTTTTATAGGGTTTAACAACAACGACATCAATAATAAAATAACGTTCAATGGCTATCTTGACCTAACTCTTCAAAACATTATAAAAGCAGGGGAACAGTTTTCACTTTATTGGAAAAGCGACGGAAACGACCAAAAAACATTTAAAACTGCCCTAGAACTTCCCTACATACTAAAAAGCTCCTTGGGATTGAGAGGCCAGTTAAACATCTTTAAACAAGACAGCACTTTTCAAAACACCAAAATAGCCATAGCTTTAAGCTACTATCTAAACTATGACACTCGTCTCTACTTAGGTTATCAATCTACATTGTCAAGCGATATTCAAAACATCAATAACTCACTTATCACTGATTACAAAAGCTCCTACCTCACCTCAGAATTAGCCTATTCGAAAATAGACAGTCGCAATTCAATGTTTTTTTACGGATCTCAACTGAATATTAAAACCGGGATAGGAACAAGAGAAACAAATAATCTACTAGATAGCTCTGTCATGAACAAACAGTTCTACATTGATTTGCTCGCTACACATACTTTTTATTTGAACGAGAAAAACTCAATTAACATAAGAAGCCAAAACTACTTTTTGCAAAGCACGAATTACATCCCAAATGAATTATTCCGTTTTGGAGGAGTCAACTCTATTCGTGGATTTGCAGAAAATAGCCTTCAAGCGAATTTAATGACAGCACTTCTAACGGAGTATCGCTACATTGCATCACCCTCACTTTACTTTCACACCATAATTGACTATTCCGTTCTTCAAGACTCATCAATACAAACAGAAGCTAATGTCAAAACTAACTTATTGGGGATTGGGCTTGGGCTTGGAATAAAAACAAAAAGCGGATCCTTAAAAATCTCGATCGCAGCTGGAAGTGAGAACGACCAAAAATTAGAGTTTTCTAACACGATTCTTAACCTTAATTACAACGTCAAGTTTTAAACTTCAGGTAATGACTAACAAAACAATTCTTTGACCTAGCTAAATGCGTTCCTATCTGCAACAAAAAAGTAATTATTACAGAACAACACAAGTTGCTTTTTAGAGAAAATAGACTCACTAACCCCGAAGGACCGTGACTTTCCAATTTAGTTAAACAATTGCCAACGTTCCATTCCAAGTTTCACTTCTTTTTCGACAAATCTCTTAATACTATCCGGAAGTCTTACGACTGACAAATCATCCATTTTGCATATTTTTTGACAACTAACTTCAACACTTTATATTCAAAGTACCTACCGACAAAAGTGGAATTATTAACTCAGTGCCAATAAGTGCGTAAAAAAAAAATAGCTCAAAAGTTATCTTTCAGCTCCACCATATATTGTCAGAAAACCTAGCAATCGCTTAATAATAGACATCTATTTCCATCCAAAAAACAACACTATATCAAAAATCATCCTCAATCATCCGTAATTTCTTATATAAAACAGCTCGCAACTGTAATTAAAAAATACAATTTGTTAACCTTCCCTTAACGTCAGGCACAAATAAAACAGGAATACCCGTTAATTTAACACCGATAATGTCTATTGTAGATGAATGTAGTTAAACAAACAGTTATACTAGGGTACTTAACGTTTTATTAAGAATTTTGTGAGACTAATTCAAAATAATTAAAAATGAAACTAAAGTTCAATGGAATCTTGGTACTATTTGTAGTACTGATGACGCAACTAACTTTTGCGCAAGAAAGAGCCGTGACTGGCGTTGTTTCTGATAATGCAGGAATGCCTATACCAGGTGTGAGTGTATTAGTCAAAGGAACTAACTTCGGAACGCAAACTGATTTTGACGGGAAATTCGCAATTAATGCAGCCCCAAGTCAAATTTTAATTTTTAGCTACATTGGGATGGAAACCCAAGAATTAAAAGCTACATCAATAATAGTTACCGTTAAAATGAAAAATACTGCTTTTGAACTTGAAGGAGTAGTCGTTACTGCCTTAGGGATTAAAAGAGAGAAAAAGTCCTTAGGTTATGCCACACAAGAAGTCTCAGGTGATGCAGTATCTAATGTTAAAAGTTCTAACTTCGTAAACTCACTTTCTGGTAAGGTTGCAGGTTTGGACATTAAAACATCTGGTAACTTAGGCGGATCTACTCAAGTTGTCATTAGAGGTAATAGTTCTATATCTGGTAATAACCAGGCTTTATTTGTAGTTGACGGAATACCTATTGATAATGGTAACACAAACACTGCAAATCAACAAGCAGGTGGAGGTGGTTATGACTATGGAAATGCAGCTTCAGATATTAATCCTGATGATATTGCATCTATCAACGTTCTAAAAGGAGCTGCTGCAACAGCACTTTACGGTTCCCGAGCTTCTAATGGTGTAGTAATGATTGTTACCAAAAAAGGGGGGAAACAAAAAGGTATTGGTGTAACTATCAACTCTAGTGTTACTTTAGGCACTGCAGATAAATCAACCTTACCTACATACCAAAATAAATACGGAGCAGGTTACGGACCTTACTATGCATCAGCTGATGGTTATTTTAATTTAGCAGACATCAACGGAGATGGCGTTGATGATTTAACAACTCCATTTACTGAGGATGCATCTTATGGAGCCGCATTTGATCCAAGTTTAATGGTGTATCAATGGAACTCTATTTACCCTCAATTAACAGACACTTATCAAAAGGCGACTCCTTGGATCGCTGGGAAAAACAATCCTAATTCAGTTTGGGGTACGGGAAGTACCGTAGTGAACTCTGTGTCCTTAGATGGTGGAACTGATAAAAGCTCTTTTAGACTAGGTTTCACTAACTTACTACAAGAGGGTAATTTACCGAACCAAAACATCAAAAGAAACACTATATCTTTTTCTGGATCTCAAGATTTGTCAGACAAAATGACTGTTTCTACTTATTTCAATTTTGTTAAAAATGATGGGAAAGGTAGAAACGGAACTGGTTACTCATCCGGTAACATCATGCAACAGTTTAGACAATGGAATCAAATGAATGTTGATTACGGAGCTCAAAAAGATGCTTACCTTCTTACGGGTGACAACATCACTTGGAACCCAAATGGACCAGATGACTTAAGCCCAATTTATTCAGATAATCCATACTGGACCTTCTATGAAAATTACCAAACAGACACGAGAACAAGATTATTCGGTAATGTTGCCTTAGACAACAAAATAAATGATTGGTTATCAGCCTCTGTTAGATTCTCATTTGATACTTACAGCGAATTGCAAGAAGAGAGAATCAATGTGGGAAGTGCAGATGTATCAGAATACTCAAGATATAACAACAATGTAGCTGAATACAACTACGACGCCATGCTAAACTTCAATAAAGATTTAACTGAAAAATTAAACCTAGAAGGTAACATTGGTTTTAACTTACGAAACAACGTTAGAAACGATATTCGCGCTCAGACTAACGGAGGTCTAAATATAAAAAGTCTATACTCACTTTCAAACACAGTAAGTCCAATTAACGCTCCAATTGAATACGGTTCAAGTAGCATGGTTGATGGCGAGTACATCAGAGCAAGTTTAGGTTATGATGGTTTTGCTTACCTTGAGGGTTCCTATAGGACTGACAGATCATCTACCCTGCCAAAAGAGAACAATAGATTTGGTTACTATTCCGTTTCTGGAAGTTTAGTATTCTCTTCTTTAATTGAAGCTCCATGGTTATCATTTGGTAAAGTGAGAGCCAATTACGCAGAAGTGGGTAGCGCTACAGATCCTTATAGAGTTTTCAATACATTATCTTTTGGAACTCCATTTAACGGAACAGCTGTTGCTTCAAACCCTACTACACTAGCTAATTTGAATCTTTTACCTGAGAGACAAAATAGTTATGAACTTGGTTTAGAGATGTCATTTTTAAAGAGACGTGTTGGATTTGACCTTTCTTATTACAACAATCAAAACATCAACCAAATTACAGCCATTCCATTATCAACCTCGACAGGATATGGATCAGCAGTACTGAATGCTGGTACTATTGAAAATAAAGGGGTTGAAGTACAACTGAATGCCACTCCATTAAAGACAGCTGATTTTCAATGGGATTTAAATCTGAACTGGTCTCAGAACAAAAGTCTAGTAGTTGAACTGCTTAATGGTATTAACAACTTACAATTGGCATCATTACAAGGTGGTATATCAATTAATGCAACACCTGGACAACCTTACGGAACCATCAGAGGAAGCGACTACATCTATGCTGATAATGGTCAACCAATCGTTAGTCAGACAGGAACCTCAAGTTCAATTGGTAATTACCAAAGAACTTCATCAAGTAATAATGTAATTGGTGATATCAATGCAGATTGGAAAGCGGGACTTACCAACAACATCAGTTATAAGAATTTTAATTTATCTTTCTTAATTGACATGCAAAAAGGCGGAGATGTATTTTCTCTTGATACTTGGTATGGCTACGCCACAGGAATGTATGACTTCTCAGCAGCTGACAATGAGTTAGGTAATCCAGTAAGAGATGTTGTTACGGGTACACCCGGAAATTACGGCGCTGATAGTGGTGGTGTAATCTTTCCTGGAGTAGCACCTGATGGGACTACGAATCAAGTTAGAGCTAACACCAATACTTATGCAAATTCATTTGGATACTATAGAGCACCAAATAAAGCTCATGTTTATGACGCTGGATACATTAAATTACGTCAAGCAAGTTTAACTTATAATTTTGATAAAAAAGTATTAAGTAGACTACCTTTCAATAACGTTGCTATCTCTTTAATTGGTAGAAACTTGTGGATTATCGATAAAAACGTACCCTATGCAGATCCAGAAGCAGGTTTAAGTTCTGGAAATGTTCAAGGATATCAATCTGGAGCTCAGCCATCAATAAGAGAAATTGGAGCAAGTCTTAAATTACAGTTTTAAAAAAAAAATTATGAAAAAAATAATAATAACAGCTTTATCTATTATTGCTTTCGTATCGTGTCAATCTAATGACTCTTACGAAAATTTAAATAAAGACCCGAAGAACCCTACTCAGGTGAATTCAGAATTTTTATTCAATTCTGCATCTAAGAGTTTAGTGGACCAGATGACCAGCACCAGTGTAAATGACAACATTTTCAGACTGTTAGCACAACACTGGACAGAAACAACTTATGTAGACGAAGCCAATTACGACTTCAACACACGTAACATTACAAACAACTTTTGGTCTGAAATGTACAGAGATGTTCTATTAGATCTTTCTGTTGCTAAAACAACTATCGAGGCTAACACAAGAATGACTACTGCCACAAAAGCATCACGTCTAGCTCAAATCGAGATCTTAAATGTTTACGCTTGGGCAAATTTAGTTGAAACATTTGGAGATATTCCTTATACTCAAGCATTGAAAGGAACTGAATTTCCACTTCCTGTGTACGATGATGCAGCTACTATTTATGCTGATTTACTTACACGTCTAAGTGCAGCAATACCTAATTTAACTAATGATGGTTTCGGTGCAGCAGATCCGTTTTATGGAGGTAATGTTACTGCTTGGAAAAAATTCGGTAATTCATTGAAGTTAAGAATGGGTGTAAGAATTGCTGATGCTCCAGGTATGTCTGCAATGGCAGAAGCTGCCATTACATCGGCCGTAACCGGTGGAGTATTTACTTCAAACGCTGATAATACCTCTTTACCTTATACTACCACGACACCAAACACGAATCCAGTTTGGAACGCTTTAGTACTTTCTGGAAGATCAGATTTCGTCGCTGCTAATACATTAGTAGACTTCATGAATGATGTTAATGACCCTAGAAGGCCATTTTACTTTCAGGACAACATAAAAGACTCTATTACTGATGCCACAATTTATGTAGGTGGAGTTTACGGCAAAAACAGCCCATATGGTGACCATACTCATATAGGTGAGAGAATGGAAATGGCAGACAATCCAGCATCACTGATGGATTTTGCTGAAGTTTCTTTTTACTTAGCAGATGCTGCTGAACGTGGTATATCAGGAACACCGGCCCAAGCGGAAGGTTTCTATAACGCAGGTATAACAGCTTCATTCGATTATTGGGGAGCTCCTGACGTTTCTAGTTATTTATTAAACCCTGACGTAGCTTATGCAACTGCTCCCGGCGACTGGAAAGTAAAAATTGGTAATCAACTTTGGTTAGCGATGTACAATAGAGGTTACGAAGCTTGGACAGCTTGGAGAACTTATGATATCCCCGGTTTTGCAAAACCTTTTGTATCTGAACTACCAGTTCCAACAAGATACACATATCCTATTAGTGAACAAAACCTAAATGTTACCAACTATAACGAAGCTTCATCAGCAATAGGTGGTGATGCACAGACAACAAAATTATTCTGGGACGTAAACTAGAATAATCATTTTATATTATTAGAAGTTATTAAGGCTGCCAATTATGGCGGCCTTTTTAATTTGTTCACTTTCTGACATTAACTTCCTTATTAGTATAACCGCATCAAAACCAACACATACCAAGTAGTATTTTTTTTCAATTGTCCATTACTGCAATGGCAATACCCGAAAAAACTAATTAATGACCGTTCACTTTACAATACATTAAACCACGGAAAGCATCCAATACTCCAACAAAAAATTAAATCCATCACTGCTAAAATATTGCTTTTTCATACGGTGCATCACCCAAATTGCGATAAGAAAAGAACATAGTTATTGAAGCTAGTTATCAGATTTTTAAAAAAGAAAGTGCTTTTTAAAACACAAAAAAGACCAATATTTAGATCAGTACATTAAGCCATACCACCAATCCTATTTAGTCTACATTTTCTAGTCATATTCAATCCAAAAACAACTCTTTAATATTCGATCACTAAACTACATGCAGGAAAACTGATTTCGAATACTCCAAAAGAGCACAACAAAAACGACTACTTTTTAATAAATCAAGCCTAAGCATTCAAGCAGCAATTGGTAAAAAACCAAATTGTTTAACATTTATCAAAATTATAAAAACCCAGATCCAAGTTTTAACATAAAAATTAATTCGCATAAAAATACTTTTTTTCTTACAATAAACTATTTTAATTATGATAAATCTTACTTATAATCTATTATGTTATCACAAAAATATAGGGAATAACGATTAGTGTTTTATTTAAATATTAAACAATTGTTAATTTTTAACAGTTTAATATTAGGAATATTACCAAATTATCAACAATTTTGAGAAACTAATTCAAAAAATAATTAAAAATGAAACTAAAGTTTAATGGAATCTTAGTACTACTAGTAGTACTTATGGCGCAACTAACTTTTGCGCAAGAGAGAGCCGTGACTGGTGTTGTTTCTGACAATGCAGGAATACCTATACCGGGTGTAAGCGTATTAATCAAAGGAACTAACTTCGGAACACAAACTGATTTTGACGGAAAATATTCTATCAGAGCAACACCAACTCAGATCTTAATTTTTAGCTATATTGGCATGAAAAATCAAGAAACTGTAGCCATTTCTGCTAATATGAATATTAAATTGATGGGGGATTCTGTGCAACTAGAAAGTGTAGTTGTTACAGCATTCGGAATTAAAAGAAACCCAAAACAATTAGGGTATTCAGTCAGCAGCATAGAAACTGAAGAACTGACTGAGTCTTCTGAACCGGATTTAATTCGTTCCCTTTCAGGAAAAGTTGCCGGAGTTAACGTAAATGTTTCTAGTGGTGTGGCCGGTGCTGCGAGTCAAATCACAATTAGAGGAATTACTTCTTTTACAGGAAACACTCAGCCTTTGATCATTGTTGACGGAATTGCATTTGACAATAGCCAGGTGACAACATCTAGCCAAATTACAGGAGGTGGAGGTTATGAATCTGCATTGTCCAGTTTAGATCCAAATGATATTGCCTCAGTAAATGTCCTAAAAAGTACGGCTTCGGCTGCTCTATATGGATCAAGAGCAGTGAATGGAGTAATTGTAATTACTACAAAATCAGGCTCTCCTAGTTCAAAATCAGGTCAAAAACTTAGCGTAAACGTTGGACATGCAACTTATTTTGAAACTATTTCAAACTTACCAGACTACCAAAACACGTATGGAGCAGGAGCTAATTTTCAATATTCAAATGCAAATGGATCATGGGGACCTCGATTCGATTCGTTAGAAACGATACCTACTTGGGCACCAATACTTGCTGCTTTTCCGGAGATAGGCCCAACTGTTCCCTACGTTGCGAAACCTAACAATGTTAAAGATCTATTTGATACAGGTGTTATATTAGAAAACACCGTAGGACTAAAGTACGCCGGTAAGGATGGAAGTTTCAACGTAACTATCTCGGATTTAGGACAAGAAGGATATATTCCTTACAACTCATTTGACAGAACTTCTATATCAATGGGAGGGAATTTTAAATTATCAAATAAATTGACCTTAGGCGCAAATATGAGTTATTCAAGCACGAAACAAGTGGGTGCGTTTTTTGGCGAAAATCAATTCGGAGGAGCATCTTCCTCCTTTGCCAGAACACTGTTTTTAGCAAGAAACTGGGATCTAAATTTACCATATGTAAATCCTACAACAGGTGCTTCAGTAGTTCCAAACACAGGTCAATTTGACCACCCTTTATGGTCTTGGGAACACGACCAGATTTTAACAAATACAAATAGGACTGTAGCTGGTATAAATTTAAACTATACGTTTAATGACAATATTACAGCTTCATATAGAGCAGGTATCAACAGGTATACTTTAGATAGAAAAGAGATTCGAGATTTAAATTCCAGATCTAACGCAGGTATAGGAGCATTAACAACGGATAGTTTTTCAAACGAAGACATAGAGTCTACTTTATTAGTTAATTTCGATTATAAATTATCTGAAGATTTTGGCTTGAATGCTATTATTGGAAATAATATTTTACAGAACAATAACTCCAGAAGAGCTAATTTAGGAGAGACTTTTAAAGTGCCAAATATTTTTAATTTGAGTAACGTTCTAACGATAACTAATCTAGATGACTCCCAAGCACAAAAAAGGACCATAGGCGCTTTTGCAGATGTTACTCTTTCCTATAAAGATTTTTTATTCTTGAATGCTACAGGAAGAAACGACTGGAGTTCTACATTACCTAAAAACAACAACTCCTATTTTTATCCGTCTGTAAGTGCATCATTCATTCTAACAGATGCACTAAAAATGAATAGCGATGTTTTAACTTTTGCAAAAATCAGAGGAGGTTATGCCAAAGTAGGTAGAGATGCACCGGCTGAATTTATAAATCAAACTTTCATTTTAGGTCAAGCCTATAATTCACTGCCTGTAATCGAAAACGATCTTTCTCTTGCAAATCCAAATATTGAACCTGAATTTACAGATGAAATAGAAGTTGGAGCTGATTTAGAATTTTTTAGACGAAGAATTGTATTAGACTTTAGTTTATACAAAAAAACGACTACTAATTTAATTACTCCTATAACAGTACCCTCTTCTAGTGGGTATCGTGAATTTAACACCAATCTTGGGGCACTTGAGAACAAAGGAATTGAAATAGGACTAACTCTAGTACCCATACAAATTAATGATTTTAAATGGAGCGTTTTTACAAATTTTACCAAAAACGTAAACAGAGTAACCAAGTTAACGGAAGGTTTAGACCGATTTGCTATAAATGTCAATCAAGTTGCACATGTAATACCTGGCCAAGCTTTCGGAGTATTTTATGGTAGCAAATTCGCAAGAGATGATGCTGGTAACTTACTTATCAACGAAGCTTCAGGAGGAGTTGTTATAGATCCTACACCAGGCATAATAGGAGATCCAAATGCTGATTTTAAAATGAGTTCAATCAATACATTTACCTACAAAGGATTTAGTTTAAGAACACAATTTGACTGGAAACAAGGAGGCGATATCTCCTCTTCTTCTATCCAAACTTTTTTAGGACGAGGAGTGACCAAAGATACTGAGGACAGAGAACGTACTTTTATTATTCCTGGATCATACGGAAACAATCAAGGGGAAGCCATTTTAGATCAATCAGGAAATCAAATTCCTAATACAACTCAGATCAGCATGAACGAACTTTATTTCTCCCCTGCAGGATCATCCACCTTTGGAATAAATGCAGTTGATGAAGCGTCTATTTATGATGGAACCGTATTCAGATTAAGAGAAGCAAGTTTGACCTATGACTTACCAAAAAAATTCTTAGAAAAGACTCCTTTCGGACAAATTAGTTTTAGTGTAATTGGAAGTAACCTTTGGTATTTTGCACCTAATGTACCCAAGTATACTAATTTCGATCCTGAAACTACCAGTTATGGATCTACAGCCCTACAAGGTATTGAGACTTCATCAGCACCAACAGCTAGGCGATATGGATTTAAACTTAATTTAACATTCTAAAAAAAAAAACATGAAACTTTTAAATAAAATAAAAAATAACAAAACTCAAATTGCTTTGTTATTGCTTACGACTCTTTTTATAGGTTGTAGCGACTACTTAGATGTTGATACAGACAAGGATAATCCAACTCTAGCACCAGAAGCTCTTTTGCTTACACAAATTGAAATTGATGTAGCCAGAATTGGTGATTTTAATAATTTTACTGGCAATATCCTAGGAGTATTTACTCATCAGATGACCACACGGGAAAATGACGACCAATATGGAACTAGGGTAGATAGCGGTCCTATCTCTAACGATTGGAACACTTTATACACTACCTTAACAAATATTGAAACTTTAATAAGTCAAACCACCGAATCAGGAAATTTAGTTTACCTAGGTATGGCTCAAATGCAAAAAGCATACTTAATGTCTGTTGCTGTTGATTTATGGGGTGACGTACCGTTCACTGAAGCCTCAAAATTAACTGCAGGCATCACTAGTCCTGTCTTTGACAATCAAGAGGAAATCTATGCCGCTATTTTTAGCTTAATAGAAACTGCTAAAACTAACATCGCTAGTGATGCTGGTAACGCAAAACCAGGTACAGATGATTTATATTATGGCGGTGACACCACAAAATGGATAAAGTTTATCAACACTTATAAATTGAAGCTATACAATCAAGTACGACTAAGCTCAACTTTTGATCAGTCTGGATTTGATGCCTTGGTTGCTGAAAACAATTTCTTCACATCAATTGATGATGATTTTCAATTAATACATACAGCTACCATAGCACCATTGGATGAAAGAAATAATTTATTCATTGAATCTTATCCTAGTACACAGTTCAGCACTTATCAAAGTCCTTGGTTTTACGAAATATTAAAAGGAGTAAACCCTAACATCCATACGGATAATGCTGACCCTAGAATGAAATATTATTTCTTTAACCAATTAACAGCAGGAACACTTCCTCCTGATCAAGGAAATCCAGAAACTGGTGATCCGAGAGCTGATTATTGGGATAAATCTAGTGGGTTTTATAGTATTAGATTTGGTAGTGTAGGTCCGGACAGAGACCTTAGTGCAGAAACCTCCTATACTTACCCAGGTATTTTTCCCGCTGGCGGACGCTATGACGATGGCAAAGGAGATGTTATTGATCAATCAAGCGGAACCGGAATTGCTCCGCGCCGAATTTTAACTTATGATGAATTCTTATACATTCAAGCGGAATTAATTCAAGTAGGTAAACTGAGTGGGGCTGGGACCGCTGCAGCAAAATTAGAACAAGCAATAAAAGCTAGTTTTGCAAAAGTAGACAAAGTGGTTGATGATAATGACTCATCCCAGACTGACATACCTGTACTAACAGGCTCAGATGAAGTAGTAGCGTTTGTTGAGAACGTGATGGCTGAATATACCGCTGCTTCTTCAAATAAAAAATTAGAGATCATAATGACTCAAAAATGGGTAGCCACTTTTGGAGACCCGTTGGATCAATATAATGATTACAGAAGAACTGGTTTTCCAATCCTAGCAAACCCAACTGGAGCATCTCCTGAGTACCAGCTGAATAATGCTGATGGATTTCCATTGACGGACTCACAAACCATTCAAAATAATCTGTTTCAAATCTCTCTTTTCTGGCCACAAAGCGAATTAAATGCAAATCAAAATGCTCCAGATCAGAAAGACCCGACAACTTATAAAATCTTTTGGGACAATTAATACAACTATCAAATTATGAAAAAAATAAAATTAATATTCGCATTATTAGCGCTTATTGTGCTGATTCCGTCTTGTTCAAACGATGGCGGTGATTCAAAAAGGGAATTTGAAAATGGAGGAATTCCTAATTTAGTAAAAATCACAACAACTGATGATTTCATTAACTTAATCGCTTTAAACAATGGAGGAACATTCGATCTCGGACTGAACGTATCTATAGGTCAAGGCGAGGTTAGTTCTATGGATATCGTAGCTTTTTATAGAAAAGGAGACCTTGTTTCGAAAGCAACTTTTGACACAAACATCACTACTTTCCCTGCAACAGTAAATTTAAGTAAAGGTGATATTATTGCAGCATTTAGCGAGTTAAATTCAGACAGCGACTTTGCCCTAGGAGATCAATTAACCGTTTCTGCCGAACTCACTTTAAAAGATGGCAGCGTAATCAAAATTCTAAATGATGACGGAACTACAAATTATGGTCAAGACATTGCCAACTCTACCGTATATGCAGTAGTACAAAACTATAATGTTTCTTGCCCATCAGATTTAGGCGGAACCTATTCCGTTTTAAGTTCAGGAACATCTACAGATTCTGCACCGCGTCCAGAAGACAACCCTATCACAGACTATCCTTATACCACTGTAATAACAGATAATGGTGGCGGTAGCTACACAATGTCAGATGCATTTGGTGGACTTGAAATCTTATGGTACAGTTCTTATGGACTTACGTTTGAAGTTAAGGGTTCCTTCAACGATGTATGTGGTGATCTTTCCGGAACTTTTATTGGAGCTTTTACAGAAGGTAACGTACTCACCGGAACTGTAAATCCTGATGGTACTTTAACTATTCGTTGGGATAATGATTTTGGTGATTTTGGCGATGCTATATACACTAAAAATTAAATAACTAATAAATTAAAATTTCTTAAAAGAGGTTGATCTGTGATCAACCTCTTTTTTTTGCTAATTTAAATACTAAACAAAAGAATTTAAAATCAGTCCAACTGTTATTAATACAAGCTGTAACTTCCATTACTAATTACGTTTACACCTTGCCTCAACAAAACCTGTTATTGAATATTTGTCGAGCAAGTATAAACCCTTGTTAATATTGTCTTGACTGACTCTCGTTTACTGAAATCTCTTTAAACTCTTCACTATTCCCATTACGCTAAAAATCTTCATTTCACCCGTAACATGACACCTGTTTACTAATCTCAGAAAACTTTAAATATTTTTAACCTCTATCTCCAGCTAACATCATTACAGTATAAAATTTTGATATATCTGTTTTTTCAAAAGCAAATGTTATAGGTACAGTCCCAACAGCATCTACTACTGAATGCGTGTTAAACTAATGTTATCCTACTATTAAGTTTCATTTAATCAGTTTTTTAATATCTTCAATTTCTATACTAATCGCGATTAAATCCTTTTTTGTATATTCTTTCATTGCTCTCCAAACTCAATTATCAAAAAAAAGAAAACCTACTGACTAAAGCTTTATCATGGCTAACTCTCCAAATCTAACTTATCTATGGCCATTTATCTACTGCTTTTATCAACACAGCTAATCTAAATCTCAACTACAAAAATTTTTTATAATTAGTTATTTAGATTACTTTACTTACAATATATTGGGTCTATTAGTCATTATATCGTACTATTTAAACTTAAAAGTGAAGTTTTGTTTAATAAATTTGGAATGTTAACAAATTATTATGATTTTTGTTAAACTAATTCAAAATATTTAAAAATGAAACTAAAGTTTAATGGAATCTTAGTACTATTATTAGTACTTATGGCGCAACTAACCTTTGCGCAAGAGAGAGCTGTGACAGGTGTTGTTTCTGACAATGCAGGACAGCCTATACCAGGTGTAAGTGTATTAATTAAAGGGACTAACTTCGGAACACAAACCGATTTTGACGGGAAATTTGCGGTCAAAGCAACCCCGAGTCAAATTTTAATTTTCAGTTACATCGGAATGAAAACCCAAGAAATTAAAGCTTCCTCAGTATCAATTAATGTAGCGATGCTAGGTACTTCAGTAGAGCTTGAGGGAGTGGTAGTAACCGCTGTCGGCGTAACTAGAAAAGAGAGAGAATTAGGGTACAATGTTCAAACTGTAAAGGCAGAAGACATTAGAACTAAGCCTAATGCCGATGTAGTAAACTCATTAGCTGGAGCGACATCTGGTGTTTCTATTATCAGTTCTGCAGGAGACGCTGGAGCCTCTACTTTTATGACAATACGTGGTGCTTCATCCATTACCGGAAACAACCAACCATTATTCATTGTTAACGGAATGCCCGTTATAACTGGTGGAGGTTATAGTGGCACTGATGGAGTTAATACTTCTAGCAGAAGTATTGATATAAATCCTGATGACATTGCTACTATTTCTATTCTTAAAGGCGGTGCTGCGACTGCGCTCTACGGAGTACGAGCTGCAAATGGTGCTGTAATCATTACTACCAAAAGCGGAAAAAATTTAACTAGTAAAAAAATCGAATTTACAACTTCAGTGGGTTTCGCCTCTGTTACTCAATTACCAGCAAGACAAAAGAAATACTCCCAAGGTTTTGATGGCACTTGGAAAGGCGGTGATGCGTCTTCATTTGGCGCTGAAATATCACAATTAGAATACGATGGAGACACAAGTTACAAATGGGATCCAAATGGACGCCTAGTCCCTAGTGGTACTGGCAATGGAACTCCTGGTAAATATTATGACCCATACGACTATTTCCAAACTGGATTAACTACGAACAATGCTTTAAACATTAGTAATGGTAACGAAGACGGCAGTTTTTACTTTTCTTTATCTAATTTAGAGCAAGAAGGTGTTGTTCCTAACAATCAATTTGGAAGGACTACAATGAGATTAAATGCAACAACAAAACTAACAGAAATGATAGATTTTGGCGTAGATATGTCATACACAAATTCACGAGCTGTTCAAATTCAAAAAGGCTCTAACGTTTCTGGTGTTATGCTAGGATTATTAAGAACCGCTTCTACTTTTGACAATAGTGCTGGTTATGAATTTCCTGATGGCACTCAAAGAAATTATCGAAATGGTGGTGGTTATGACAATCCGTATTGGGTATCTAATAACATCAAGTTTGACGAGGATGTTAATCGTTTTACAGGAGGAGCAAACTTTAAGATTAAGTTTAGTGATTTCTTCAATATTTCTTATAATGGTGGTGTTGATTGGTATAGCAGAAGATATATTGATCAATTTAAAATTGGGTCACGAGGTTTTCCTGATGGTCAGTACTCAGAAGTTCAACAATATCAGCGTACCTTTAATTCAGATTTGTTATTCAACTTCAAAAAAGATTTTTCAGAAGACTTTACAACAACATTAACATTAGGAAACAATTTTTACGGAACTTATAGTAAAGGCTTAGCAGGTGTAGCAAAAGGACTCTCGATCCCAGACTTCTATCAATTAAGCAATACGAGTAGTAATACTACCGCGGGATCAACATCACAACAAAGAACCATGGCAGTATTTGCAGATTTACAATTTGCTTACAAAAACATGCTTTATTTAGGTTTTACGGGAAGAAATGACTGGTCTACGACCATGCCCGCGAGTAACGATGATGCTTTTTACCCTTCTGCAAGTTTAGGATTTATATTTACAGAAATAGCGGGCTTAAAAAATAATTCTGTATTATCTTTTGGTAAATTAAGAGGTTCAGCTGCACGTGTAGCAAATATCGCTGGACCATATAACACTTCAAATTATTACCAAGCGACAAGTACCGCTGACGGATGGACAACTGGAGTTGAGTTTCCATACCAAGCACAAACAGGTTTCCAAGTTTCACCAGGCTTAGGGAACCCTGATTTGAAACATGAAACTCAAGATTCATGGGAAGTAGGAGCTGATTTAAGATTCTTCTCTAATAGATTCGGTATAGATTTCACCTATTTCTCTAACAAAAATAGTGATCTATTAATGTCAGTGCCACTTGCGCCATCGTCAGGTTTTCAGTCTGTATTTTTAAATGCAGCATCCATGGAGTCTAAAGGTATAGAAATTAGTATAACTGCCTCACCAATAAAAACAAAGAATTTTAATTGGGATCTTTTAACTAATTTCACGAAATTTTCAAATACGGTTACCTCACTAGCAGACGGCGTAGATAACATCGCACTTCCTGGTGGATTTACTACTCCACAAGTTCGTGCAGTTGTTGGCAGACAATACGGAAGCGTTTTTGGAGAAGATTGGTATAGAGATGCAAATGGAGCTATTTTGATAAATGATGACCCAACAGATTCATATAGAGATGGTTACCCAATGACGAATACAAAGCAAGGATTAGTGCCAATAGGAGATACAAATCCAGATTGGACAGCTAATATCACAAATACTTTTAGCTACAAGAACCTATCTTTTTCATTCCTTATTGATGTTAAGTCAGGTGGCCAAATGTATAATGGTACTGCATTTGCGATGAACTATTTCGGAACATCAGAGCGTACTGTAGGGCGAGAGGTTTATTATACTGCAGATGGGAGTATAGACTTTACTAAAACACCTGCAGAAAATATAAAAGTGTTTGACGGGGTTTACGGACATGTTGATGCCAACGGAGACGGTGTCTCTAATGGCACTAAGAACGTTACGCCAATAGTTGAAGACCAAGCGTGGTATAGAGGACAAGGAAGTAACTTTGGAGGTGGTCCTTCATCTGCAGCGATGGAGCCTGCTGGATGGGTCAGACTGAGAGACATTTCATTATCATATACCTTCCCTAAACTTTCAAAGAATATAAAAGATTTGAATATCTTTATATCTGGAAAAAATTTATGGATAGATACACCATACACCGGAGTTGATCCAGAAACTAGTCTATCCGGAGCTGGTAATGGACAAGGAATGGATTATTTCAACAATCCCGGTTCAAAGTCGTACACACTAGGTCTTAAAATGACATTTTAATAAATAAATAAATTAATCATGAAATATAAATATAAATTAATTTTAAAAAGTTTAGTTATAGTACTTTCACTATCACTACTTACCACTTCATGTTCAGAATGGATAGATCATGAATTAAATACAGATCCTGATTCTCCATCTAATGTTCCTATGGGCCTACTTTTGCCTTCAGTACAGCAGTCAATGGGATACCATCTCCTTGGCAACAATACGGTAAGAACTAATAATATATGGATGCAACAGTTTGACGGTGTTGACCGCCAATCTTTCACAGAAGCTAGATATCAACACACACCTGCGGATGTAACCAATATTTGGAATCCTATTTACACGGAAATGTTGATCAACCTTCATCTAATAATTGAAAAAGGGTCAGCTGCTGGTAATGAATCACCAAATTTTGTTGGTGTTGCTCAAGTACTAGAGGCTACAACACTAGGTATTGCAACTGATTTATTTGGAGATATGCCTTATACTGAAGGTCTAAAGGGATTTGAAAATGTATTGAAACCTAAGTACGACTCTCAAGAAGTAATCTACGATAACATTTTCATGCTTTTAGATAATGCTGTCAGTAATTTGGACAACACGTCAAACGTATTGAAAGTAACTGGAGACGCGATTTATGGAGGCACGATTTCCAAATGGAAAAAAGCTGCTTACTCGATTAAAGCGAGACATGAATTGCAATTATCGAAGAAAAATGGGACTGCAGCTTATACTGCTGCACTGGCTGCGGCAGCTAAAGGATTCGCTTCAAATGCAGACGACTTTTTAGTTTCTTGGGAAGCAGCAAATAAAAACCCAATTAACCAGTTTATGACCCAAAGAGGTGACATAAGAATGGGGGCGACTCTAATAAATATGCTATCAGCAAATGAAGACCCAAGAATTGCGTTTTATGCCTCGAAAGATGGTGATGGTAACTACACAGGAAGTATAGCTGGATCACAAAATGCGGACGCTTCAAAACCAGGAACATATAATTCAGCAGAAACTTCAAAAACAATTTTAATGTCATACTCTGAATTAAAATTCATTGAAGCTGAAGCTTATCTGGGCTTAGGTCAAACTGCTCTCGCTCAATCATCATATGAAGCAGCAGTTGCAGCTTCTGTTTTAAAAGTGACAGGTGCTGCAAATACAGCTTGGTTAGACGCAAATATTAATGATGTTCCAGTAACTTTGAAAAATATTATTGAACAAAAATATATTGCTGGGTACTCAACAAATCAGCCTTACGCTGATTATAGAAGAACTGGATTTCCTGTTTTGCCATTGGCAGTAGGAGCTGTGATTCCAGCCATACCGACAAGGTTTCCATACTCGCAAGATGAGTTAGATTATAACAAAGCGAACGTTCCTTCTGTTACGATATCAGATAAAGTGTGGTGGAACCAATAATAATTAAAAATATAAAATAATGAAATATATATTAAAAATTATAACAGTAGTAGTACTTACTCTGTTTGTTACGACATCATGCCAGAATGATGATACAAGTTGGGATGCATTAACTAAAGCACCTGATAAAAATGCAACTTACTATTTACAATTTAAAGATGCTAATCAATCCTTAGTTGTAGAAGTAGACCCGGGAACAGGAGACATTATAGATGATGTTAGCACCACTATTATTGTAACTATTTTGGGAACTCCATTAAAACAAGATTTAGTTGTCAATTTACAACCTAATACGTCTTCAACAGCTACATCGAACATGTATGTACTAAGCGCTTCAACTGTTACAATTCCAGCTGGTTCAGTTTCAGCTTCAATAACTGTAAGTACAGTTGCAGAAAAAATGCCTGTAGATGAAGAAGTGAAACTAATTTTAGATATAGTTTCCGAAAACAATGCTACTGCCGGAACCACATTAGAGTATACCATGCTAAGACCGGGAGCATGTCTTCCTTTACCGGGAACATATAAAATTGACATGATTGACACATATGGTGATGGTTGGCAAACAACAACAGGAGATGGTGGAGCTGGTATGACCTTAACAATAGATGGTGCGACAATTACTGAATTTGGTATGTGTACCGATTACGAGGCGAGCCCATATGCGTGTACCGAAGGGCCATCGAACGCCTCAACTACAGTAGTTATACCTGAGGGAACTACAGTTGCTGAATGGTACTTTCCTGGAGATGCATATGGAGAAATAAGCTTTAAAATCACAGCTCCTGACGGTAGTACTTACAACTGGGACTCAGCAGTTGACGGCGCACATCCTGCAGGTATAATAGATTTCAAAGTTTGTAAATAGTTTAAATTAATTATTATTTTACTTTTAAAAAACCGTTACTTTATAAGTAACGGTTTTTTTCTACATACAATATGACTATATTTGCCCTATGGAAAAAGAACATCAAATATTTGGGATTAGAGCAATTATCGAGGCTATACAAGCAGGCGCAACAGTAGACAAAGTGTACATTCAAAAGGAAGCAAGCAGCGAACTAATGAAAGACTTGATGAAAGTGATGAAGCGTGGTAATATAAACTTCTCCTATGTTCCAGTTGAAAAACTAAACCGATTAACGCCCAATAACCATCAAGGTGCTGTAGCGACCATCTCCCCTATCTCTTTTTTTGATTTAGAAACCTTAATAGAATCCGTTATCGACAACGGGAAAAAACCTTTGTTTTTGATTTTAGATCAAATTTCTGATGCCCGTAATTTTGGAGCAATTATACGAACTGCCGAATGCACCGGAGTAAATGGAATCATTGTTCAAAAAGCAGGTTCTGCGCCAGTTAACGGAGACACGGTAAAAACATCGGCTGGAGCCGTATTCAATATTCCAATTTGTAAAGTAGAACATATTAAGGACGCTATTTTCCTACTGCAAGCAAGTGGTATCAAAACCGTAGCAGCAACTGAAAAAACCGACAGTAACATTTATGATATTGATTTAAAAGAAGGAGTCGCTATCATAATGGGATCAGAAGATCGCGGAGTTAATCCATCTGTATTAAAAATTGTAGATGAAAAAGCTAAACTACCAATGTTTGGGTCGATCGGATCATTAAACGTATCGGTTGCCTGCGGCGCCTTTTTATATGAAGCGGTGAGACAAAGGAATTAGCACGTCTTTTACCTTAGTGAATCTAACCAAAAATGAATCAAGACTCCGGCTTTGATTCATTTTTTTTGTCTATGACTATCTCATAATTGACTGGAAAAGTCGGTGTATAATAACTTAAATGCGCTACAGGCTCTTCAATATCCTCTTCAATTACAGGAGGTAAATTGACAAAGTTCCCATTCTCGTCGAAACGCTGCATAAATTTATCTTCGATTGGATCAAAATCAGGCTTTTCCCAGTCGTATTTGATTCCCTTCTTGTACTCCGGTGTTTTATAAATGACAGAGAGAACAAATCCAGTTATTAATCCGGCCAGATGCCCTTCCCAAGAGATAGTATCATCCACTTTTGGAAAAACATACCATAACATCCCTCCATATAACATAATCACGGTTAAAGAAAGTGCTACTAATCGGTAATATTTTGTCATCAAACCTTTAAAAAAGATAAAGCTTACCAAGACATAGATTAAACCACTTGCTCCTATATGGTAACTCTCCCGTCCAATGACCCAAGTTATCAGACCAGAAAACAAAATGCCAAACACAATAATAAAAAAAGATTGCTTTGCATAAAAAAACTGTAATGCAGCCAGTAATGCGAGTAAAGGAAAAGAGTTGTTGTAAAGGTGCTTGATATCTGAATGTATAAATGGACTAAAGATGATTCCCTGCAATCCAGAAGCAGTTCTAGGTAAAATTCCATTAGTATCGAAATCAAAACCGAAACGGATTTCTAACCAATAAACAAACCACAAGAACAATACAAAAAAAAGCGGCAGGCCTATAACGGAATTCGTATACTTAAAATGTTTATCCATTATATTGGTTTTTTAGTCTTGGTTTCCTTCTTGCTTGTTTAAAATCTATCGCAAAAATTTATCCCTTTGCAATTTAATGCTATTTTGTCAGTATGCATAAATAGTTGTTATAAAAATGATAGCCCAGATAGAAGTGAAAAGTCCTTTTTATTTCAATTTTATTCAAATGAAATAAAAAGATTGCAACGGATAGCTGGAAGTGGCTCCAAAAAAAATTCAGATTCAAAACTAGAACGCCAAAAATAGAGTAATTTTGCATCACAAAAATGAATCTAGGAAGAGGAACACGAATATGAAATTGAGACTAAAAAAGACAAATGGAAGCACCTTTAGCAGAACGCATACGTCCACAAAAACTGGAAGACTACATAAGCCAAGAACACCTTATTGGGCCTAATGGTTCGTTGACCCAACAAATCGCCAAAGGGATTATCCCATCACTAATATTGTGGGGACCGCCGGGAACAGGAAAGACGACTTTGGCACAAATTATAGCCCAAGAATCAAAACGTCCGTTTTATATCTTGAGCGCCATCAACTCCGGAGTGAAGGACATCCGTGACGTAATTGAAAAAGCTAAACAAAGCGGCGGGCTTTTTACCACCAAAAATCCAATTCTGTTTATTGACGAAATCCATCGCTTCAGCAAATCGCAACAAGATTCATTGCTGGCAGCGGTAGAAAAAGGATGGATTACCCTGATAGGTGCTACGACCGAAAACCCCAGTTTTGAAGTAATTCCCGCTTTACTGTCCCGTTGTCAAGTTTATATCTTGAATGCCTTTACTAAAGAGGATCTGGAGTCCCTGTTGCAACGTGCTTTGAAAACTGATTCTTTTTTAGCCACCAAGAATATTGAATTAAGAGAAACAGAGGCGCTGTTGCGACTTTCTGGAGGAGACGGACGCAAATTGCTCAACATCTTTGAACTGGTCGTAAATGCTTCGGCTGAAGACGAAATTGTCATAACTAACGATCGGGTTTTTCAACTTGTGCAACAAAACACAGTATTGTATGACAAAAGTGGCGAGCAACATTATGATATCGTTTCCGCATTCATCAAATCGATCCGAGGAAGTGACCCAAATGGAGCCGTATATTGGCTAGCCAGAATGATTGAGGGTGGTGAAGACGTGAAATTTATTGCCCGCCGATTACTAATCCTATCGAGCGAAGACATTGGAAACGCAAATCCTACCGCTTTCATAATGGCCAACAATACCTTTCAAGCAGTTACCACAATTGGCTATCCCGAAAGCAGAATCCTATTAAGCCAATGCGCCATCTATCTAGCAACGTCTGCTAAAAGTAATGCGTCCTATATGGCTATCGGGACTGCTCAACAATTAGTAAAACAAACTGGTGATTTATCCGTGCCCATACATTTACGCAATGCACCCACCAAGCTAATGAAAGAATTAGGTTATGGCGACGAGTACAAGTATTCACATGATTACGCCAATAATTTTGCAGAACAAGAGTTCCTTCCTAAGGAACTTAGCAACAAAGCGATATATATTCCAGGAAATAATTCTCGGGAGAACAGCACCAGAGAATTTTTAAGAAACCGTTGGAAAGGCAAATACGGTTATTAACAACAAAAAATGGTTTAAAAAACACGTTTACCTCAACGCGTTTTTTAAACCATTTTTAATGTATTTTCATTTTAAAAAACAGAACAATTATCTAAAACTTCACTTCTATTTTCTCTGAAGTTAATTTTTCATTCTGATAGTATTCAAAAAACCACTCGCTACCCTTTGCTATGAGAAGCCCTTGCTTATTTCCTTTTACCGCAATGTAGCATTCTTTTATTGACGTTTTATACAAAACCACAACAACACTCGGCGTACTATCCACTAATTGGAAACCAGTAGCTGTTGGTTGGGCGTAAAGAAGGTTTGGATTCGTTTTTTCCTGAACAACCAATTCATCAGATCTCACATTAGTAGCAACAACAGCTAGCGATTCATTAACAACCTCCGCTTCAATACTCGGCACTGAACTTACTTTATTTTCTCCCGTATATTTATAATTCAAAGCATAAATAGATACAAACGCTTTACTTAACGCCTCTTTATAAGCCAATTCATAATCTTTTTCTTTACTAACTCCTGTTTCAGATTGAAAAATGATTTTACCATAACAGTCTTTGAAAATAATGTGCAATTTAGTGGCCAAAAATGCTTTTTGATTAATTACATCAAAATTCAGCAACTCGCACCTTTGGATATTTTGATCTAAGATAGGCTCATTATCATAATAGGCCTGAAAACCAGCCTTACCCAATTCAAACTTTGAGATAGTGGCAAGACGGTATTGATTATCGCTTTTTAAAAAATCAAACTTTAATGGTATAATTAGGGCTTTGAAATCGTTAACCGATTGCGAAAAGCTATAACTCGTAATAAAAAAAACTATAAGAAAGATTCGGATTTTCATAATTATAAATATTTTTTTAGTTCTAATAAATGATTCACTTGTTTAATGTTTTGTGCCGCTTGAACATTTCTTTCATTAAAAAAAATAGCGTCTAAACCGATATCTAATGCTCCTTGAATGTCCGCCTCTAGAGAATCCCCAATCATGATACTATTTTCTTTTTTTGCTTTCGACAAGTCTAACGCATATTCAAATATAATTGGATTTGGTTTCTTAACACCAGCCATTTCAGAATTCGTAATGGTATCAAAGTAGCTTGCTAAATTAGAATTTTTGATTTTTCTGAATTGTACATCAGCAAAACCGTTAGTAATAATATGCAGATTGTAATCCTTATTCAAATAATCCAAAACTTCGAATGTACCATCAAATAGATGATTGTTATCAGGCAACAAATCAATATATTCTTGAGCAATACTTTCAATTTCCTCATCAGACACTACATAATCCATTGCGTCAAACGAGTGTTTCAATCTGTTGTACCGCAATTCAGCATGTGAAATTTTATCATATTGAAATAATTCCCAACACGCTCTATTTATGGGTACGTATTTCTCGATAAATGTTTTCAACTGCACACTGGGGTGATTTCTCTTAAAAATAGTATCAAAAGTTAACTCCGAGTTTTTGTCAAAATCCCAAAGCGTGTGATCTAAGTCGAAAAATATGTTCTTTATACCTGTTATTTTCATTTTGTTTTTTAAAATATTCCTTCATCAACAAAACTAAAGTAATTTACTTCAGTAACAATCAAATGATCCAACACTTTTATTTCTAAGCTATCGCCCGCTATTTTGAGTTTCTTTGTTATTTGCTTGTCGGCCTCGCTTGGTACTAAAGTCCCCGAAGGATGATTGTGGCAAAGAATCAATCCAGTCGCTCCCATTTCAAGCGCATTCTTAAACACCAGCCGCACATCAACCAAGGTACCAGTAATACCACCTTTGCTAAGTTGGGATTTTGAAATAATCTTATTAGAATTATTCAAATAAACAATCCAAAACTCTTCGTGTGCCAATTCTCCAATGATCGGCTGCATGATTTCGAAAATCATTTTACTTGACGTGATTTTAATCAATTCAACAGCATCCTCAGTTCTTCGGCGCCTTCCTAGTTCTAAAGCAGCAATAATAGAGATAGCCTTTGCCTCCCCTATTCCTTTGAATTCGATCAATTGTGAAATGGATAATTTACCTAAAGCATTCAGGTTATTATTTACACTCTTCAAAATCCGTTTACTTAATTCGACTGCTGATTCATTACGACTACCCGAACCAATCAAAATAGCAATAAGTTCAGCATCACTAAGAGCGCTCTTACCTTTGAGCATCAGTTTTTCGCGTGGCCTGTCGTCTTCGGACCAATGGGTAATCGGAAAATTATTTTGTTCCACGCTTAACGATTTAAAATGATACAAATACCGACGTTTGTTATTTATTTAAAACCAATCTCGTAATTGAATTTAAATGTTTTTTTTCATGCAAATACTACTTTCCCTACCAATGTAAGGCGCATAATTTTCAATAACGACATAGCCCAATTTCTGGTACATCGCAATGGCCGCATTTTGTTTGTAGAGGGTTTCTAAAATAGAAAAGGAAAACCCTACTTCCTTTGCCCAAGATTCTAATTCTCTTAACATCTTTTGAGCCAATCCTTTTCCACGAAATTCGGCAGAAACAAACATACGTTTTATTTCGATTGTATTGATATTGTATTTCTTAAAGCAAGCACAGGCAACAGCCACATCATTTAAATAAATAATCACAACATTAGGGTTCATTTCCATTATGTTATTCCCCCAATAATCAACTTTTAACTCCGGATAGCTTTCCCACAAACTCTGATCTAGTGATGCAACTAACGCAATAAAATCTTTATTCTCGCTTGTACTTTTTACAATTCTAATTTGATCATCCATCTAAAAAGATTATTCGATTAATTTTTTAACCTCATCAAAATTCAATCCTCCATAATTTCCAGAACTCATCAATAACAGAGCGGAATTATCCAAATTTAAACTAAACAGATGGTCTTTAAATTCTATTGGGTTTGTGTATATAATTAAATCTTTTCGGTTAAAAGCGTTCGCTATTTGTTCAGAACTAACTTCTTGTAGCTGCTTTATTTTTACAGCGTCAGGCGAATAGAAAACTACAGCAACATCAGCAAACTCTAATGCCCCTTCGTATTCTTTCAGGAATTCAGCATTCAAACTGCTATAAGTGTGCAACTCTAAACAAGCTACCAAGGTTCGATCTGGGTATTGTTCCTTTACCGCTTTTGTAGTCGCAGCGACTTTACTTGGAGAATGGGCAAAATCCTTGTAAGCCACTTTAGTTCTGCTTTCGGCAATTTTTTCCAATCGTTTTGATGCTCCTTTAAAACTGGCAATAGCCTCATAAAAGTCAGCTTCATCCACTCCCATATTTTGACAAATCCACTTGGCTCCTGCCAAATTGTTCAAATTGTGTGCTCCAAAAACTTCAATAGGCATATCTCCTTCAGGAGTTTCTAGTAGTGTCGTTCCGTTCTCTACTTTATAATTTGGAGTAGTATAAGCTAATCTACGGGTTGGATTTGTCGCTGCTTCAGCTACACGCTTTACCTCAGCATCATCTTCATTGTAGACTAAAATACCACCACGGGTAATTTTTTCGACAAAAATCTCAAACTGTTCTACATAATTCTCATAGGTAGGAAAAACATTGATATGATCCCAAGCAATTCCCGAAATCAAAGCAATATTAGGTTGGTACAAATGAAACTTAGGTCTTCTATCAATTGGTGACGACAAATACTCGTCTCCTTCCAAAACGATAAAATCATTTTCCTCCGTGAGATGAACCATGGTATCAAAACCCTCTAATTGCGCACCCACCATATAATCCACCGAAATGGCATGGTAATGCATCACATGCAAAATCATGGATGTAATTGTTGTTTTTCCATGAGAGCCACCAATTACGACACGAGTTTTATCTTTGGATTGCTCGTATAAAAACTCTGGATAAGAATAAATTTTCAATCCTAATTCCTGCGCTTTTAACAATTCAGGGTTATCTGCTTTTGCATGCATTCCCAAAATTACAGCCTCGATATCAGCTGTTACTTTTTCAGGAAACCAACCGAGTTCAATCGGTAAAATTCCTTTTTTATCTAAACGCGATTTTGATGGCTCGAATATAGCGTCATCACTTCCCGTTACTTGATATCCTTTATTGTGTAATGCTAATGCTAAATTATGCATTGCACTTCCTCCTATTGCGATGAAGTGTGTTTTCATTTTTTGTGATTCTATTATACTTTCCTAGGTGAATTGATTAACCGAAGTAGCGATTATTTATTTGATTTCTTTCTGAATTCTTCCAATACGATTTTGGCTCGTTCAGGTGCATTCATTTTATTCTTATAAAGATTAGCCAGCATTTGATAACCTGTTTTCGAATATCCAGATAAAATCCCTTTTTTATACTGTTGCTCAGCACTACTGTATCTTTTAAAATACTCCTCAATGTGGCCTCGTGATAAATAGCCATCCACCGCAGACAATTTTGACAATTCATTTGAATATCTTATTGCTTTTGTTTCGCTTCCTCCTACTATCCTGGGAAGCTTTATATACAAATCAATTAAAGCCCATCTAGATTCAACATGTCCCGCATCCAGTTCTATAGCTTTTTCAAAAGAGCCTTTTATTTCATCTATCATCCCTAGCGCTCTAAACTTGTTAACACTTAACGCTTTCATACCTAAAGCACCACCATATTTGTAAAAAAAATTTGCCTCAGATGGTTTTAATTGCTTTAATCTTCCATAGTAGGTAATGGCTTCATCCCATGATTTATTAAGACCCGCTATATCACCCAAATACTCATTTGCTTTGAGGTTAGAAGGATCCTTTTTTAGAACCACTTGAAAAATAGTTTGCGACTGCTCTAATTTACCTTCTTCAAATAGTTTTTCGGCCTGATCAAAACTTGATTGGCAGAACACTATCAATGGGAACAGTAAACAGAGGGTTAGAATATATTTCATTCTTCAAAAATAAGGAAATTTTAAAGGAATAGAAAAGATTTTTATCCAACATGGAACTTTAAAAACAGCTCGCGACTAAAATCTTAATGTATTAGAAAAGTTTAAAACATTATACCATAACATAGGACTACTACTTTTGTCTTGAGAAAACATAAAAAATCCAACAATAGTTTAAACTAAATCGTTCTTCTATCATTAAATAAAAGGCTTATATGAAAATATTTTATGCGATACAAGCAACTGGAAATGGACATATAAGTAGAGCGATGCAGCTGTATCCTTATCTGCAAAAATTTGGGACTGTTGATTTTTTCCTAAGCGGCAATAATGCAACTCTAGATAATAAATTGCCTATAAAATATAGAAGTAAAGGCTGCAGTCTACATTACAGCAAATGCGGTGGCTTAAATTACTGGGATATAGTAAAAAACATTAGACCACGCCAAATTTACAAAGATGCCGACTCACTTCCCTTAAAAGAGTACGATATAATCATCAATGATTTTGACTCCATTACTTCATTAGGGTGTAAAATGCAAAAATTACATTCGGTACAATTTGGACATCAAGCTAGTTTCATTTCACAACATACACCCAGACCAACAAAAAAGAGTATTATGGGGGAAATGATTCTAAAATACTATGCCCCTTCTCCTAAAAACATTGGTCTTCATTTTGAAAAATACGATTCTTTTATACTTCCTCCAATCATCAAAGAGGAGATTATAGAATCTCAGCCTATAAATTTAAAGCACATAACCATATACCTTCCTTCTTTTGACAAAGATTGTTTAGAAAAAGCATTTAGGAGCATTCCTGACATTCAATTTCATTGGTTTTTAAACACAGTAGAACAACAACACACGATCGGTAATATTACCTATTTTCCGGTAAATCAAACAAAATTCAACAAAAGCCTGATCAATTGCGAAGGCATAATAACTGGAGGAGGCTTTGAAACACCATCGGAAGCTTTATATCTGGGCAAAAAAGTGCTTTCTATTCCTGTGCGCAATCATTACGAACAGGAATGCAACGCGGCCGCTTTAAAAAAACTGGGCGTTCCTGTCGTTTACGAAGCCGGCCCTGATTTCAATACAATTATAGAAAACTGGATCAATTTAGACCTTAAATACCCTAAAATAGAGGCTAACAATATCCCAGAAACTCTCGAATATCTTTTTGATACCTACAGAGACTAAAAAGACCTCTTTTTTTTAGGGGCTCCCCCACCTAAAAAGGTGGGTCGGGCTATACGCTACAATCTTTATTGAGATGAAAAAACCTCAATAAAGGATTTCTGCTGCTATCCCTCATCCAAAAAACCAAGTCGGATAAATCCACGATTACACCAACTAATAATTCATCGAAACTAACAAAACATCGGCAGTTCTATTTTTTTATTAAATTGGCTTGCAATTCTAAAAAAAGACACATGAAAACCTTAAACGAATGGTTTGAAGAATATAGCCTTAGCCACAAAAATCTAACCAATAAAAAAATCCATTACATCTGTGTTCCTTTAATCTTTTTTTCGGTAATTGGACTTTTTATGGGTATTCCAAACCAAATTCTAACTCCATTCGCTTTAATACATCCCGTTTTGGCTAATTGGGCCTTTATAATCTTACTTTTTGTGCTGTTTTTTTATTTCAGATTATCAATAGTAATGGGAATAAAAATGCTTGTTTTCACTACAATTTATCTAGTTGGAAACTACATTATTGCTCAATCAGTACCTTTATTATGGTTTTCTATTTTGGTATTTACAGTAGGCTGGATTGGTCAATTTTATGGTCACAAAATTGAAGGTAAAAAGCCCTCCTTTATAAAAGATTTACAATTTTTACTCATTGGACCAGCTTGGGTTATTCACTCGGTCTTCAAAATGAATTAAACTCCAAAGGCATTAAAACAAAAAACCACCATAGAGCATTCGCTCCATAGTGGTTTTTTAAATATGTAAAAAGACTTACTTAATCATTTAACATTTTCCAAAGTTTATCTTTCAACTCTGTTAAGCCTTGTTGAGCTACAGACGAAATAAACATATAAGGAATTCCCTTAAAAGAAACATCTAATTCTGTTTTTAGTTCTGCTTTCAGACCATCATCCAGCATGTCGCATTTTGAAATTACCAGTAAACGCTCTTTATCTAGCATTTCCGGATTGTATTTTGTTAACTCATTTACCAAAATATCATATTCTCCTTTGATGTCAGGAGTATCAACCGGCACAAGAAACAAAAGAGTAGAATTACGCTCAATATGACGTAAAAAATAGTGCCCCAATCCTTTTCCTTCTGCAGCTCCTTCAATAATTCCTGGAATATCAGCAATTACAAAGGATTGAAAATCTCTGTAAGCGACAATCCCAAGATTTGGTTTCAGTGTTGTAAAGGGATAATCAGCAATTTTGGGTTTTGCAGAAGTCAATACAGACAGTAATGTCGATTTTCCTGCGTTTGGAAAACCAACCAAACCCACGTCAGCCAAAACCTTAAGTTCCAGAATAACATCCATTTCACTGCCGGGCAATCCAGGCTGCGCATATCTTGGAGTTTGATTTGTGGCACTTCTAAAATGCCAGTTTCCCAAACCTCCTTTTCCACCTCTGGAAAGCACCTGTTTTTCACCATTTTCAGTGATCTCAAATAATATTTCTCCGGTTTCTTTATCTCTTACAACAGTTCCTAAAGGCACTTCAATGAACTTGTCCTCTCCGTCAGCTCCGGTACTTCTGTCTCCACTACCATCTCCACCGAATCCTGCCTTAATGTGACGTGCAAACTTGAGGTGAAACAAGGTCCAAAGCCCTTTGTTACCCACAAGATAGACGTGTCCACCGCGACCACCATCACCACCATCTGGTCCTCCCTTTTCAATAAATTTCTCTCTATGTAAATGCGTAGACCCTTTCCCTCCTTTTCCAGATGAAACAAATATTTTTACGTAATCTACGAAGTTCCCCTCAGTCATAATTCCTAATGTATTTATTTGAAAAATTAAATTACCTGACAGCCACAGGCTGTACTTCTTTTAATTTCAAATTTCTGTGATCTATTTTAGCATTCCATGTTCAATTACCGCATCGAGCATTTATACAATACTTTAAATGCGGCAAGCTCTTTTTATTTTCGCAATGATTTAACCATTACCTTATCAATCTTAACTCCATCCATATCTATGACTTCCAATTCAAATTTATGCCAAAACAATTTTTCTCCCTGCTTTGGTATATGTGAAAGTTCCGTCATTATTAATCCGCTGACCGTAGTCACGTTGTAATCATTTATTAATTCGTCCAGATCAAAATAAGTGAGAAAGTCATGTAACGAATAATGTCCGTCTACCAACCAGCTTCCATCTTCTCTCTCCACCAATTGAAAATCTTCTTTATCAAAATCTGAAGCATCTCCCACCAATGCTTCCAAAATATCATTCAATGTTATAACTCCCTGAAAAATGCCATACTCATCGGCCACAAAGGCATAATGAATACCCGTTTTCTTGAATCTTTCCAGGGCTTTGTATGCCGTTGTATGTTCCATCATGAATGGCGCTTCCGTCATAATCTCCGACAAACTGATACTTTCATCATCAATATGCGCAAAAATGCTTTTCAAATTCACAACACCAACAATGTCGTCATAATCATTGCCATAAACCGGATAAATAGAATGCAGTCCTTTTAACATACATTCCTTAACCTTAACTTTATTTGAATGCAAGGGTAAAAACACAACTGACTTCCTGTGGGTCATCAAAGAATTTACTTTTCTATCCCCAATATGAAAAACGCGCTCTACAATATCTTGTTCAATTTCCTGAACTTCTCCACCTTCTGTTCCTTCTTTTATAAATGCCTTTATTTCTTCTTCAGTTACCTTACCGTCTGTATTTGGTTTTATTTGCAGAATTCCCAACAAAAACTCTGTAGCATGTGTTAACAACCAAATAAACGGTGCCGTTATTATCGAAACCATTTTCATGGGCAATGCAACTGCTTTGGCAATGGCAATAGGATGGTTCATACCTATTCTTTTGGGCAACAGCTCCCCTAAAACCAATGAGAAAAAAGTTAAGACCACTACAACTATCCCTACTGCTAGGGTATGTGCATAAGGCATCAGTACATCAAACGTTTTGACGAAAGTCTCCACATTCATCGTTATCTTATCGCCGCTATAGATACCCGTTAGGATCCCTATCAGAGTTATACCTATTTGAATTGTGGATAAAAACTTGTTTGGCGAATTGGCTAATTCCAAAGCAACTTTAGCACTTTTATTTCCCTTTTTGGCAGCAGATTCCAATCTGTTTTTTCTTGCCGAAATCAATGCGATTTCAGACATGGAGAAAACCCCGTTCAACAGTATTAAAAAAAATATTATTAGTATTTCCATATTTTTCAGCCCAGATACTAGTGAACAGACTTCAGCCTCGTTATTTCAGGTTTATTAGCGCATTCAATCGACTAAATGACGCTTTTTACTTCAACACTTCAAACACAACAAAAATTATGACTTACAACGCGTAGCTTGTATAGCTACTATAACTTGTCTATAACTGTACTTAAACGCTCTGTAATTTCCTGAATTGTCCCTATCCCATTTACGGCGTAGAACTTGTCTTGCTCGTTATAATACCCCATTAACGGAGCTGTTTTTTCGTTGTATTCTTGGTAACGGTTTCTTATTTTTTCTTCATCTTGATCGTCAATCCTACCACTTGTTTTCCCTCTTTCCAACAAACGTTGTATTAGGATTTCGTCGTCAGCTTCTAATGCAATTGTAGCAGCGACTTTAGAACCAATTGACTCAAGAAAGACATCCAAGGCCTCAGCTTGCGAAATTGTTCTTGGGTAGCCATCAAACAAAATTCCATTAGTATCTGGGTGTTTATTAACCTCATCAATAAGCATTTTGGTTGTCAATTCATCTGGAACCAAATCACCGGCATCCATAAAAACTCTCGCTTGTTTACCAAGTTCGGTATCATTTTTTAAATTAAAACGAAATACATCACCTGTCGATATATGGGTTAAATTGTATTTTCCTTTCAAAAATTCTGCTTGAGTTCCTTTTCCTGCTCCTGGCTTTCCAAATAAGACTATGTTGATCATAATGTGTGTTGAGTAGTTATTCTTTTAGTTTATATACTTCGGGTAAATTTCTTCCAAGACCATCATAATCTAGACCAAAACCAACAATAAATTTATTAGGAATTCTAATCCCTATATAATCAATTTTAATGTCTTTTTTATAAGCTTCGGGTTTAAAGAAAAGCGTAGCTATTTTAAAATGCTTTACATTCTGTTGTTTGAATAATTCCTTTAGTTCAACCAAAGTGTTACCGGTATCAACAATGTCTTCTATGATAACAACAGACCGTCCAGACAAATCTTGGTTTAAACCTATCAATTGTTTCACCTCATTTGTCGTTGAAGTCCCTTCATAAGAAGCCATTTTTATAAAACTTACTTCGCAGGGTTTAGTATATTTTTTCATGAAGTCAGAAACGACCATAAAAGAGCCATTTAAAACCCCAATAAATACAGGTGTTTCATCTATAAAATCGTCTTCCACTTGTTGTACCATTTTTGTGATGGCAAACTCTATTTCTTTGGCGGAAATAAACGGAACAAATTGTTTATCGTGAAGTTGAATCATTATTATCCTATTTTAAATAATTCGCAAATATACAGAATTCGCTTTTTACAATTGGCAAACGAACTTATTTTTGTCTTTTTATCTGAGTTTTAAAATAAAAGAACTAAAAACACCACAAAACTAGCAACATATTAGCTAGAATCAACAAAGATTATAAAGCATCATTTCCCTACTTAAGCATTTAAAAGTATCTTTGCTCTCAATAAAATTTTAATACAATGAATTATTTTTCTTCGGATTTTAAATTGGGAATTCTAGGAGGCGGACAATTGGGTAAAATGATGCTTTTTGATACTCGGAAATTTGACATACAGACCTACGTTCTAGATCCAAGTGATGAAGCACCTTGCAAAATCGCCTGTGACAAATTCTTCAAAGGGGATTTAATGGATTTTGAAACCGTATATAATTTTGGGAAACAGGTAGATGTATTAACTTTTGAAATCGAACTTGTGAATCTTGCCGCTTTGGTCAAATTAGAAGAAGAAGGATTGAATGTTTATCCTTCGCCCAAAACATTAAAACTGATACAAAATAAAGGAGTTCAGAAAAATTTTTATACAGAACACAATATACCTACTGCTCCTTACGGCAGGTTTACCAATCTAAAAAGTCTAATCATTGACATCCTTGACGACAAAACAAAATTCCCGTTTGTATGGAAATGCACTGAATTTGGTTACGATGGAAACGGAGTCAAAGTCATTAGACAAATCTCTGATTTAGATGAGCTGCCTAATGTAGAATGTATCGCTGAAGAAATGATTCCTTTTAAAAACGAATTGGCCGTTATTGTTTGTCGCAATCCATCAGGAGAAATCAGAACCTATCCAGTGGTGGAAATGGAGTTTCATCCAGAAGCTAATCAGGTGGAATACGTAATCTGCCCAGCCAGGATTGATGACAAAGTAGCCGATAAAGCTAGGGCCATTGCATTAAGCGTTTCCGAACAGTTCAATCATGTAGGACTTTTGGCGGTTGAAATGTTTCAAACTGAAGATGATGAAATATTAGTAAATGAAGTCGCTCCCCGCCCACATAATTCGGGACACTATTCTATAGAAGGAAGCTACACTTCTCAATTTGAAAATCATTTACGAGCAATATTAAATCTTCCATTAGGAAATACAGACAGTAAGGTTGCAGCCGTAATGGTTAATTTAGTAGGTGCAGAAGGGTTTGCTGGAAATGTAGTTTATGAAAATATTCATACTATTTTAGGCTGGAATGGGGTCACTCCACACATTTACGGTAAAAAACAAACACGTCCTTTTCGTAAAATGGGACATGTGACTATCGTAAGCCAGGACATGAATAAAGCTAGACAAATTGCTGAGGATGTAAAGAATACAATAAGCGTGATCAGTTTGCAGTAATCAGTTTACAACAGAGGTTAAAAACATTAAACTATAAACAAAAAACACAATGAGTAAAGTAGCCATAATAATGGGAAGCATCTCTGATATGCCAGTCATGCAAGAAGCCATTGAAGTCTTGAAAGGGTTTGGAATAGAAATAGAAGTTGATATTGTGTCGGCTCACAGAACGCCAAACAAGCTCTATGATTTTAGCAAAAACGCGCACCTTCGTGGCATTTCAGTCGTTATTGCAGGTGCTGGAGGCGCTGCACATTTACCAGGAATGGTAGCCTCTATGTCACCTCTTCCAGTTATCGGTGTTCCCGTAAAATCAAGCAATTCTATTGATGGCTGGGATAGCATTTTGTCAATCCTTCAAATGCCAGGAGGAGTTCCAGTTGCTACTGTAGCTTTAAATGGCGCAAAAAACGCAGGAATCCTGGCAGCTCAAATAATCGGAAGTCACGACAAAGCTGTTTTAGACAAGGTAATCAAATATAAAAAAGGCCTAGAAGAGTCCGTAATTATTGCATCCGAAAGTTTACTTAAAAAATAACCTTTCCTTATACAAACAAAGGCTTCCTTAATAGGAAGCCTTTGTTATTGCTAAAATTTTTGTCTTTCAATCGAAATTAGTCCTCTTCTTCAATTTCTTCAAGAATACCCTCAAATTCAGAAGCTATAAAATCTTCCTTACTCAACCACTTCTCAGAAGTTACTAAACTATAATTGACATTATCTGTCGTAGTTAGTTCCCAAATTATATCTTCGGCTTCAGGGAAAGGGATGTTTTGAGTCATTTGATCTTCAAACAATCTTTTAATCAAATTTCTATCTGAAAGTCCGTTGTTCAATAATTTCAGCACATTTTCTGCTGTTAATTTTTTAACTTCTTCAACATCATTTGGCTCCATAGAAAAACGAATAACCGAAGCTTTTGCGTTTGGGAAGGTTCCATTAAAGGCTTTAAAAAGCAATTGATTCGTACTAAACAAAGCCGCCTGCATATCTATCTCAGGATATTCCTCACAAACGGTGTCAATTAACATGTCGTTTGATATTTGTTGGATTTGACCATCATTTAACTTTTCGCTCAATTTGTATTCCAACACCATTACAGCGGCCTCTTTCGGTTCATAATCTGATATGGCCATGGAAAGCAATTCGCCTAAATTCTGTTTCTCGGCCGCAGATGCATCTGGATAATTGAACTTTTCTAATAATTGGACATAGTCTTCATCTGACCAATATCCTTCAATTTCATTGACGTTAAATACACTCTTTATTATAATTTGATAGTTCATCTATTGTATATTATTTTCTGTTGTTTGTGATTAGTTATTTCTAAATTTAATCTTAGCTTACAATTTAAGCTTTTTAAAATACTATCGGCAATAAATAACATTTTTATAACACAACAGTTAAAATTTAAAGTAGCAAATGCATCCTGTTTTCTAATCTCATTTTTTTATAAATCGCTATATTTGTGTTTGAAATTATTTTGTTTCAAATAATGAAAACTAATTACAATACAATGAAAGTCTTAACTTCAAAATTCAACACTAAATACGACACGGCTCCCTTCTCAATGATTAAAAATGAAGATTTTCTTCCCGCTTTTCTAGAAGGAATTGCATTGGCAAAAAATGAAATAGATGCCATTGTAACTAACAAGGACAAGCCCACATTTGAGAACACTATCGAAGCTTTAGATTTTAGCGGCTACGCCTTAGATCGCATTTCAAGTATATTTTTTAACCTGAACTCGGCTGAAACTAGTGACGAGATTCAGAAAATCGCTCAGGAAGTTTCCCCTTTATTATCTGAATTCGGGAATGACATAACCCTAAATGCTGATTTATTTGCCAAAGTAAAAGCCGTGTACGATCAAAAAGAAAGCTTGAGTCTCAATCCAGAAAAAGCCACACTTTTAGACAAAAAATACAAAAGTTTTTCCAGAAACGGCGCCAATTTGCCCGAAGACAAAAAGATTATTCTTCGAGAAATCGACAAAGAACTATCGAAGACAAGCCTTAAGTTTGGCGAAAATGTTTTAGCGGAAACTCAAGGCTTTCAATTGCACATTATAAATGAGAAAGACCTATTCGGTTTGCCAGAAGGAACCATCGAGGCAGCTCGCTCACTAGCCAAGAGTCAGGAAAGCGACGGATGGATTTTTACTTTAGATTACCCTAGTTATGTTCCCTTTGTCACTTATGCTGACAACCGTGAGCTCAGAAAAAAAATGGCTGTCGCTTTTGGCGCCAAAGGATTTCAAAACAACGAATTTGACAATCAAGAAAATGTACTTAAAATTGCCAAATTGCGATTCGAGAGAGCGCAAGTTTTAGGTTATGCCACCCACTCCCACTTTGTTCTTGAAGAAAGAATGGCTGAGAATCCAGAAAAAGTAAAAACATTTGCTACAGACCTGATGCAAAAAGCAAAGCCGGCCGCAATGAAAGAATTTGCAGAGTTAGCGGATTTCGCCAAAAAACGCGACGGAATTGAGCAGTTGCAAAAATGGGATGGAGCATATTACTCCGAGAAATTAAAACAAGAACTCTTTAATCTAGATGACGAAAAACTAAAACCCTATTTTCAGCTAGAAAAAGTGCTGGATGGTGCCTTTACAGTAGCTAAAAAACTATATGGTATTACTTTCGAGGAAACTTTTGAAATTGACAAATACCACGATGAAGTAACAACTTATGAGGTAAAGGATATAGACAATCAATTAGTTGCCATTTTATATGCTGATTTTTTTCCAAGGAAAGGGAAACGAAATGGCGCTTGGATGACTTCCTATAAATCACAGTTTATCAAAGAAGGTCTTAACGAAAGGCCACACATATCGATTGTTTGCAATTTCACAAAAGCAACAGAAACGAAACCATCATTGTTAACATTTAACGAAGTAACTACACTGTTTCATGAGTTTGGCCACGCCTTACACGGAATGCTAGCCAATACAACCTACCCGAGTTTATCAGGAACTTCCGTTTATTGGGATTTTGTGGAATTGCCAAGTCAGATTATGGAAAACTGGTGTTACGAGCCCGAAGCATTGGCTCTGTTCGCCTATCACTATCAAACGGATGAAATGATACCGATTGAGTTAGTACAAAAAATCAAGGAGAGTTCTAATTTTCAAGAAGGAATGGCAACCATGCGTCAGTTAAGTTTTGGAATGTTAGACATGGGATGGCACGCACAAGACCCTTCAAGCATCAAGGACATAAAAACTTTTGAATTGCAGCAATTTTCGGAGACGCAATTGTATCCTGACGTAAAAGAGAATGCCATGAGTACTTCATTCTCTCACATTTTTCAAGGCGGGTATTCTTCAGGTTATTACAGCTACAAATGGGCCGAAGTACTAGATGCAGATGCCTTCGAATATTTTCAGGAAAAAGGCATTTTTAATAAAGAAGTTGCCGACAAATTCAAAGACAATATCCTTTCCAAGGGTGGGACAGAAAACCCTATGATTTTATACAAACGTTTCAGAGGACACGAACCAAGTCCAGATGCTTTGTTAAAAAGAGCTGGCCTAATTTAGAAATAACAATAAAGACATTTGATTTCAAAACCGAGGCAGCGATGCTTCGGTTTTTTTTATTAAAGGAAAACTACCAAAAGCCACCAAAAAATCGGGATGCTCTCTACCCAAAAAGAAGTATAATATTTTGTTTGCTTTTCATTGGCGAAAGCCAAAAACAAAGAAAGTGCGAGAACTAGAATTGCATTGACAATCAATTGTTCTTCGATAAAATTATTCTTTAAAAGCTCTAAAAAATAAAAAGGAAGCAACAGCAATAATCCTACAATTTTTGTTCGCTTCACACCTATTTGTTGCGGTACGGTTTTTAAATGCGGATCATCATTAGTCAAATCAAGTATCTCAAAAATTAGAATTAGCACAAATACCAATATAAACCGTTGAATACATTTTAGAAAAAAATCAAATTCTAACGGAATATCTGCGTTTAACAGAGGTAAAACCAAGGTCACTCCCACCCAGCATAAAGCAACAATATAAATTTTCACACCAGCCCAGTTCCTAGCATTCTTCCTGTTTGGGAAAAAAGGCAGCGTATACAATAACGTCAATACTAAAAAAACTAATGAGACTATTTGAGTAATCCATTCTAGCTGAAAAAAGTAATAACCAACACATAGCAATGAAATAAAACTTAACAAAGCAATCAATTTAAGCTCGTTCCGCATTTCTCTTTTTTTGGCTCTGGCTAACGCGTCGTACTTCACAAAGTTATAGCCCACAATAGTTCCCCAAAAAGCAAAGTTAGCCATAGCTTGATCAGCAGTTATGTTGAACATAAAATGGGTCATTCGCACTAAAGCATATACCGATAAAGCCACATGAATACTGCTTCTAAGATAGAAATCAAATATTTTTTTAAAACTAATCATTAAACAAAATTAGTCAATTCTGAGCAAATACATCATTTAGTTGAAAAATTGATAAATAATCAGTCCAAAACACGAATTAGATTGTTTATAATACTTATTTTTGCAGCACTAAAAAAACACAACATTACCATACTTACATGAAAACAGACTCATTTGCTTTAAGACACTTAGGCCCAAGGGAAAACGATTTGCCAAAAATGTTAGAAACCATCGGTGTTGAAACTTTAGACCAGTTAATATCCGAAACAATTCCTAGCGACATACGTTTAAAAAAACCTTTGGAGTTGGAGCATATTATGACTGAATACGAATATGCAAATCATATTCGATTACTAGGTCGCTCTAACAAAGTATATAAATCATACATCGGCTTGGGCTATCACCCAACAATTGTCCCTGCTGCTATTCAAAGGAATATCTTTGAAAACCCGGGATGGTATACAGCTTATACACCATACCAAGCAGAAATTGCTCAGGGTCGTTTAGAAGCTATTCTGAATTTTCAAACGATGGTTATTGAATTAACCGGAATGGAAATTGCAAATGCATCTTTACTAGACGAAAGTACAGCCGCAGCTGAAGCAATGTCACTATTGTACGATGTTCGTTCTAGAGATCAAAAGAAAAATAACGTGTGTAAATTCTTTGTTTCCGAAGAAATATTACCACAAACCATATCTGTTTTACAAACGCGTTCCGCTCCAATTGGTGTAGAATTAGTACTTGGAAATCATCAAGAGTTTGATTTTTCAAATGAATTTTTCGGTGCGATATTGCAATATCCTGGAAAATACGGTCAAGTTTACGATTACGCTGATTTTATCAAAAAAGCGAATGATAATGAAATAAAAGTAGCCGTTGCTGCTGATATTTTGTCTTTAGTAAAACTAACACCTCCCGGAGAAATGGGAGCTGCTGTTGTAGTAGGAACAACACAACGTTTTGGTATCCCTATGGGTTACGGTGGACCACACGCTGCTTTTTTTGCTACCAAAGATGATTACAAACGTTCTATGCCGGGACGAATCATTGGCGTTTCGCAGGATGTCAATGGTAACCGTGCTTTGCGTATGGCACTACAAACACGTGAACAACATATTAAACGTGAAAAAGCAACTTCAAATATTTGCACCGCCCAAGTATTGTTGTCTGTTATGGCAGGAATGTTCGCCGTTTATCACGGTCCAAAAGGGTTAAAATATATAGCTAACAAGGTACACTCTTCTACTGCTACTTTAGCGCTAGCTTTAAGTAAGTTAGGTATCGACCAAACTAATACTGCCTTTTTTGACACTCTAGTAGTAAAAGCCGATGCTCAAAAAGTGAAAGCAATTGCTGAAAAAAATGAAGTAAATTTCTATTACGTCGATAATGAAACGGTCTCCATTTCTATAAATGAAACTATTTTATCTTCAGACATTAATCAAATAATTGCGATTTTTGCGGAAGCATTAGGGAAAGAAGCTTTTGAAGTTTCTGAATACGTTTCAGAAAACATTTATCCGATGACCTTAAACAGAAAATCGGAATTCTTAGCGCACGAAGTATTTAACACATATCATTCTGAAACTAGTCTGATGCGTTATATCAAAAAATTAGAGCGTAAAGACCTATCGTTAACCCATTCTATGATTGCTTTAGGTTCTTGTACGATGAAATTAAATGCAGCAGCAGAAATGTTGCCATTGAGTATGCCTTATTGGAATACAATTCATCCCTTTGCACCTTTAGATCAAGTAGAAGGTTATACTAAAATGCTTAAAAAACTAGAGAATCAGTTAAATGTGATTACCGGTTTTGCAGGAACTACTTTGCAACCTAACTCGGGTGCTCAAGGAGAATATGCTGGTTTAATGACCATTAGAGCCTATCACCTATCAAGAGGCGATGATCAAAGAAAAATATGTTTGATTCCTGGTTCCGCCCACGGAACAAACCCAGCTTCGGCTGCGATGGCAGGAATGACAATTATCGTTACTAAAACAATGGAAAACGGTAATATAGATGTAGAAGATGTAAAAGAAAAAGCGCTAAAGTATAAAGACCAACTGTCTTGCTTAATGATAACTTATCCCTCTACACATGGTGTTTTTGAAAGTGCAATTAGAGAAATCACTCAAATTGTCCACGATAATGGTGGTCTAGTGTACATGGACGGTGCGAATATGAATGCTCAAGTAGGATTAACTAATCCTGCAACTATTGGAGCTGATGTATGTCACTTGAACTTACACAAAACTTTTGCTATTCCTCACGGAGGCGGAGGACCGGGTGTTGGTCCGATTTGTGTAAACGACAAATTAGTTCCGTTTTTACCAAGCAATCCATTAGTACAAGTAGGTGGTAAAAAAGCGATTACCGCTATTTCTGGAGCTCCTTATGGTTCTGCTTTAGTATGTTTAATTTCATACGGTTACATTTGTATGTTAGGTTCTGAAGGAATTACAGATGCCACTAAATATGCTATTTTAAATGCAAATTATATGAAGGCACGTTTAGAAGAACATTATCCTATTTTGTATACTGGAGAAGCGGGAAGAGCAGCTCACGAAATGATTTTAGATTGTAGAAGTTTCAAAGAAAAAGGCATCGAGGTTTCTGATATTGCAAAACGTTTAATGGACTATGGTTTCCATGCTCCAACAGTTTCTTTTCCAGTGGCTGGAACTTTAATGATTGAACCAACAGAGTCTGAAGATGTTGCTGAATTAGATCGTTTTTGCGATGCGATGATTGCTATTCGTCAAGAAATCGAAGAGTCTTCAGCAGACGAACCAAATAATGTATTGAAAAACTCTCCACATACTTTAGCAATGCTAACTGCTGACACTTGGTTATTACCATATTCAAGAGAGACAGCGGCATATCCATTAGAGTACGTAGCTGAAAATAAATTTTGGCCAAGTGTACGCCGAGTTGATGAAACATACGGTGATAGAAACTTAGTATGTAGTTGCGCACCTATTGAAGCATACATGGAAAGCTAATACATATATTATATTAATAAAAATGCCTCGTAACTCGAGGCATTTTTTATATAACGTTAAATGCAAAACTAAATTCACATCTTTTTTTTTGACTAAAGCGATTTATTTAAAAACAAAATAGTTTGTATACTTTTACGCTCATTACGTAAAATACAGGTATTTTTAAAATTTAATTAAAAATTTATCAGTAATTTAGCTAAAAACATAAGATTTCACAATTATATGCATGCATAGTAAATAACATGCTTGTAATCATTTTTTTATCTTTAGATTAGCATAAAATTTTTTTCAAAATAAACCGATGAAAATAAAAATAACTGGAATAGGAAGCTATATTCCTGAGAAAAAAGTAAGCAATACTGACTTTGGCAATCACGTTTTCTTAAATGAAGATGGTAGTTCTTTTGCATACCCAAACGAAGTAGTCATAAAAAAATTCAAAAGTATAACCGGAATTGAACACAGACGCTACGCCGAAGACCATTTAAACTCTTCTGATTTAGCTTTTATGGCATCAAAAAAGGCGATACAAAATGCCGCTATCGATCCCGAAACACTCGACTACATTATTTTCGCGCATAACTTTGGTGATGTAAACTCCGGAACAAATCAATCTGATATGCTTCCAAGTTTAGCCACTCGAGTTAAGAATAAATTACAAATAAAAAATCCAAAGTGTGTTGCCTATGATATCCTTTTTGGATGCCCCGGCTGGATAGAAGGTGTGCTGCAAGCCAATGCCTACATAAAGTCTGGCATGGCAAAAAGGTGTTTGGTTATAGGTTCTGAAACCTTGTCGAGAGTAGTTGACGATCACGACAGAGATTCTATGATATACTCGGACGGTGCCGGCGCTTCCATTATTGAGGCTTCTGATGACGACACTGGTATGCTATCCTATGAAAGTGGGACTTATGCCATGGATGAAGCCAACTACTTGTTTTTTGGAAAATCGTACAATAACGATTTAGACCCCAATACTCGTTACATAAAAATGCACGGACGTAAAATTTATGAATTTGCTTTAACCACTGTTCCTGCAGCCATGAAAAGCTGTTTGGACAAAAGTGGTATCGCAATCGATGAAGTCAAAAAAATCTTAATTCATCAAGCAAACGAGAAAATGGACGAAGCAATCATACAGCGCTTTTATAAATTACACGACAGACCGGTTCCACTAGACATTATGCCTATGAGTATAAGTGAGCTGGGAAATAGCAGCGTCGCAACTGTGCCTACCCTTTTCGACCTTTTAATACGCGGTGAAATAAAAAATCAGTCTATCCAAAAAGGAGATATTCTTCTGTTTGCATCGGTTGGAGCGGGCATGAACGTAAACGCGTTCATTTACAGATATTAATTTTATCTGGAGCTAATCCAGCTATCCACTACAAGTCCACACTTAAAAAATGTGTTTTTTAAAAAACTCAAAAAGAGCTCCTTTCAATCACTTGTTTGAGATAATAAAAACTATCTTTTTTAATTGTGGACTTTTCATTTCTATCTGGGCTAAAAATCTTTCAAACAAGGAATATATCTTTGTACCTTTGCGGCTTTGTTTATACCAATTAAAAAAATGTACGAAAAAACGTTTCCAAATAAAAGATTCAAACACACTTTAGAGTTTTTAAACAAACACATTTCGACTACTGAAACTGTTTTAGATCTTGGCGTAGAAAATCCTTTCTCTAAAATCATGAAAGAAGCCGGTTATTCAGTAAAAAACAGTACTGGAGAAGATTTAGATTTAGACCAATCTATCTTTTCAACAGAAAAGCAAGACGTGGTAACCGCTTTTGAAATTTTTGAGCATCTTTTGAATCCTTATACAATATTAAGTAAAATACAATCCGATAAACTTTTTATCTCCATACCACTGCGTTTGTGGTTTTCACCAGCTTACAGGAGCAAAACAGACATGTGGGATAGGCACTACCACGAGTTTGAAGATTGGCAACTGGATTGGCTTTTAGAAAAGACAGGTTGGAAGATTATTGATCGTAAAAAATGGACAAATCCGGTAAATAAAGTGGGTATACGTCCTCTATTGCGTCGTTTAACCAACAGGTATTATATCGTTTATGCCGAAAGAGTAAAATAATGAACTACTATATTGTTATCCCAGCACACAACGAGGAAGCTTTTATCTCCTTAACATTGCAATCTTTGATTTCACAAAGCAATTTACCAAAAAAAGTGGTTGTGGTCAATGATAATTCCACTGATAAAACAGCCGAAATTGTTTTGGAATTCGCCCAAAAAAATCCGTTTATCACATTAGTAAACAAAACATCAAGCGCGATACACTTACCAGGCAGTAAAGTAATCCAGGCCTTTCATAAAGGCTTTGAAACCTTGGACGACGACTACGATATTATTGTAAAACTAGATGCAGATCTTATTTTACCCGATAATTATTTCGCAACTATAATGGAACATTTTCAAAAAGACCCAACAATAGGAATGGCGGGAGGATTTGCTTACATCGAAAAAAATGGGGAATGGATTCTGGAAAACCTAACTGATAAGGATCATATCAGAGGTGCATTTAAAGCCTATAGAAAAGAATGCTTTAAACAAATAGGAAACCTCAAACCAGCGATGGGTTGGGATACTGTTGATGAATTGTTGTGTAATTTTTACAACTGGAAAGTCATTACTGACGACTCCTTAATTGTAAAACACCTAAAACCAACAGGCGCCAATTACAATAAAACGGCAAGATACAAGCAAGGCGAAGCCTTTTACACTCTGGGATACGGATTTGCAATAACAGCAATAGCATCGGCAAAACTAGCGGTAATGAAAAAAAAACCACTACTCTTTATCGATTATATAAAAGGTTTTTGGAAAGCGAAAGCTGCAAAAACTCCCTTATTAGTCACCTCAGAACAAGCAAAGTTCATTAGGAGCTATCGCTTAAAAAAAATGAAGAAAAAGCTTCTTTAAATATATCAAATTAGGTCTTTTGAAAAAACTCAATACCGATAACTTAGAACTCATAACTATTTTTGTAATTTAGGTCCATAATCGTAAAACATATGATGCTCATTCGATATATAACGCAGATAGGGAAATACTTCTTGATGATAAAAGAAATTTTCAGCAAGCAAACCAAATGGTCTGTAATGAAAAAGCTTATCTTCAAGGAAATTGATGATTTAATCATCGAGTCGTTAGGTATAGTTGCATTTATCTCTTTCTTTGTTGGAGGAGTTGTAGCAATACAAACCGCACTTAATCTCACAAATCCACTAATCCCCAAATACCTAATCGGTTTTGCAACACGTCAATCGATTATCTTAGAATTTGCCCCTACATTCATCTCTGTAATTATGGCTGGGAAAATGGGATCCTTTATCACATCTAGCATAGGAACCATGAGGGTGACAGAACAAATAGATGCGTTGGAGGTTATGGGAGTCAATTCGTTAAATTATCTTGTATTCCCAAAAATAATTGCCCTGCTACTATACCCTTTCCTTATTGGAATCGCTATGTTTCTAGGTATTCTGGGAGGATGGATAGCAGGAGTTTACGGCGGCTTTACCTCAAGTGCAGAATTTGTTGATGGTGCACAAAGGGATTTCATCCCCTTTCATATTGCATATGCTTTCATAAAGACACTAATATTTGCTATGTTGTTAGCTACTATTCCTTCTTTTCATGGGTATTATATGAAAGGCGGCGCATTAGAGGTGGGTAAAGCAAGTACTGTAGCTTTCGTATGGACCTCAGTTTGCATAATACTATTCAATTATATACTAACCCAGTTGTTATTAGGATCATGATAGAGATAATAAACCTAGAAAAATCATTCGGAGATAGCAAAATTCTCAAGGGGATTTCGAGCGTATTTGAAACTGGAAAAACGAACCTAATTATTGGACAGAGTGGCTCAGGTAAAACTGTTTTATTAAAAAGTCTTCTGGGAATTCACACCCCCGAGTCAGGAAAAATCTGTTTTGATGGTAGAATATATTCCCAATTGGAAGACGATGAGAAAAGAGAATTGAGAACTGAAATCGGAATGGTTTTTCAGGGCAGTGCCTTATTTGACTCAATGACTGTTGCCGAAAATGTAGGCTTCCCACTTAAGATGTTTACTAAAGATAATAATACCAAAATTCAGGAAAGGGTCGACCAGGTTCTAAAAAGAGTTGATTTAGTTGACGCGCACAATAAACTGCCTTCGCAAATATCAGGCGGCATGCAAAAACGCGTGGCTATTGCAAGAGCTATTGTAAATAAACCAAAATACCTTTTTTGTGACGAGCCCAACTCCGGCTTAGATCCAAACACCGCTATATTAATTGACAACCTTATTAAACAAATTACAGAAGAGTACGACATAACCACTGTTATAAACACACATGACATGAACTCAGTGATGGAAATTGGCGAGAACATTTTATTTCTAAAAAATGGATTGAAAGCTTGGCAAGGAACAAAGGAAGAAGTTTTTAGAACTGACAATCAAGATGTTGTAGACTTTGTTTATTCGTCAAATTTGTTCAAAAAAGTCAGAGAAGCCTACTTAAAAGACTAACTTTTAGCTAATGATAAAAATTTATTCTGAATGATTTATATACGCCCGACCTAAATCATTTCGGCAATAACTCTACTTCTGCATTTGGGTTAAAAAGATACATTTTTCCTGAACTCAATTCAAGACATTCAAAACGCTTTGTCCTTACTGCTATTTTCTTAAAAATCTTTCCGTTTTGTATCCTGAAAACACTACCATACGGAATTTCAAATATATAATTTTTATCATTTTGTTTGTCGAACTGCTTCAACGCCAAAGACAATGTGGAGTCAGTATCACTGCTTGCGGTAGGGTTTTTGAAATGCCTAGCTATTAAAGGTAGCAGATTATTGGGGAATATTTCAGGCCTTATAAAAGGAACCATCATCTGCTGAAAAGAATACTTCCATTCATTCCCATGCGGTTTTATATTTCGTCCGAATTTCTCAAAAGCAACCAAATGAGAAATTTCATGAATTAGGGTAATCAGAAACTTATATTTATTAAGGCTTGAATTAACCGTAATTTCATGCTTTCCACTCAGCCCTTTCCTATAATCACCATGACGTGTTTGCCTTTCATTTACAATTTTGAGATGCACACGATTAACCACAATTAGCTCAAAAACTGGTTTTACAGCGTGTTCTGGGATATACCTTGCAAGTGTTTCGCTCAAAATTTATACTGATTAAGGATTTGTTGAGGATACTTGTAATACTTTCCCATTGAAATATTTGTTTCCTGTCAATGTAAAATCAAAAATATAATCTGCCATTTCGCTGGCTTTTATTGGTGCTTGGTAACCTGGAAAAGCTTCTTCTAACATTTCTGTTTGTACCGCCCCCAAAGCCAAAACATTAAAAGAAATCTCTCTTTCTTTATATTCTTCTGCAAGTAATTCAGACAAAGTAATAACAGCTCCTTTGCTGGAACTATAAGCTGCTAATCCAGCAAATTTAAGACTGCCTTGTATTCCTCCCATAGAACTTACGGTAACTACGTGACTTCCTTTTTGTAGATATGGCAAACAAACACGAGTCAAGTTTGCAACAGCAAAAACATTTACTTTATAAATATCTTCAAAATCTTTTTGTGTAGATTCTGAAAATGGCTTTAACATAAAACTACCCGCATTATGAACAACCGCATCTACTTTTTTCCAAGAAGTCGATAGGAAGCTCCACACTTTTTCTAAATCCTCTTCACTTGACAGATCTACAGACAGGCAAGTAATATTTTTATTTTCAATAAGAATTCTGGGCGTTTTTCTGGAAATGGCGAGAACATGATGTCCCGCATTGGCAAATTTCAAAGCCAACTCATATCCTATTCCTCTACTTGTACCTGTTACTATAATGTTTTTCATACTACAAAAATAAACAAAACAAACAAAACATCACTTATGGCAGCCATTCAAAAAGCTGAAATCATTTGGATTTATCCACTTAGCATATTGGCTATTTAAGTCTCTGCCGCAATCATTTCATTAATTAAGAATATCACACGTACCAAATCCATCACTTTAAATTAATCCTCAACTTCACCACAGTAATTAAAACTACTTATAGACAGACAAAATGCATCAAGAACATTGTAAAGTAATTTTAATTTTAGGAAATATTAGCTTTTCTCTAAATCTGTTAATAATTAGATCTTAACAGCAAAAACCCTTTCAAATCGAAACTTGAAAGGGTTTTAAAAAAAGTATAAAATTTTATTTATGAAACTAAAGTTCTAGAAATTACAATGCGCAATATTTCTGAAGTCCCCTCATATATTTGAGTTATTTTAGCATCACGCATCATACGCTCTACATGATATTCTGCCACATACCCATTCCCGCCATGAATCTGTACCGCTTCAATAGTAGTGTCCATCGCTGTTTGTGAGGCAAATAATTTAGCCATTGCTCCTGATTGAGAAATATCTTTTCCTTCGTCTTTTTCAGTTGCTGCTTTGATAACTAACATTTTAGCTGCCATAATTTGAGTCGCCATATCTACCAATTTAAAAGCGATAGCTTGATGTTTGAAAATTTCTTTACCAAATGCTTTACGTTCTTGAGAGTATTTTAATGCTAACTCATATGAACCTGTCGCAATTCCTAAAGCTTGCGATGCAATTCCTATTCTTCCTCCATTTAAAACGCTCATAGCAAAATTGAACCCAAACCCGTCTACTCCTATTCTGTTTTCTTTTGGAACTTTTACGTCATTGAAGAGCAGAGAGTGTGTATCTGAACCACGAATCCCCATTTTCTTTTCTTTTGGACCAATATCAAATCCAGCCCAAGCTTTTTCAACTATAAAAGCGTTGATTCCCTTATGCCCTTTTTGGATATCCGTTTGCGCAATGACAATATATGTAGACGCAGAAGATCCGTTTGTGATCCAGTTTTTAGTGCCGTTCAATAAATAATGGTCTCCTTTATCGATCGCTGTCGTTTTTTGTGAAGTTGCATCAGAGCCTGCTTCAGGCTCAGACAAACAAAAAGCTCCAATTACTTCTCCTTTGGCAAGGGGAACAAGATATTTTAATTTTTGTTCTTCGTTACAGTATTTTTCTATTCCAGCACAGACTAATGAGTTATTCACCGACATAATAACTGCCGCAGAAGCGTCAATTTTAGCAATTTCAGTAATAGCTAGAACATAAGAAACACTATCCAATCCAGAACCTCCATATTTGGGGTCAACCATCATTCCTAAAAAACCTAGCTCAGCCATCTTTTTAACTTGCTCGGTTGGAAATTTCGAAAATTCATCTCTTTCAATTACTCCCGGCAACAATTCTGTTTGAGCAAAATCTCTAGCGGCTTGTTGAATCATTAACTGCTCTTCTGTTAGATTAAAATCCATAACTGTATAACTTTTTTATTAGTTTGTTAATTCTCTCTAAAAATAAAAAACATAAGGCCCCTTAGATTTAACTCTAGAACTTATTTGTATATTATTTTACCTATGAACTGACGATTACTTTATGTTGTCTAAATTATCTTGCTTTATGTTTAAATATTGCACTCAAAGATACTTTATTCTTGTGAAATTATCAATTTTGATTTGTAAATTTGGCTCATGAAAGAGGATTATTACAACGTTATAGGAGTTATGTCAGGAACATCACTTGACGGAGTCGACTTGGCTCATATACAGTTTCATAAAAACAGTGATAAATGGACCTTTCAGATTCTCGAAAGCGAAACTGTTTCCTATAGTAACGAATGGGTACACACCCTAAAATCGGCAGTAGATTTTTCTGCAGTTGAACTAAAAAAAACGAACCTCGATTACACAAAGTATCTGGCTTCCGTTATTTCTAGTTTTATAAAAAAACATGAAATTGAAAATCTTGATGCCGTTTGTTCTCATGGACATACCATTTTACACCAACCAGAAAAGGGAATAACACTTCAAATAGGAAATTTACCCGAAATTTCCAGCATCATTGGTCAAATAGTAGTTTGTGATTTTAGAGTGCAGGATGTTCTATTTGGTGGACAGGGAGCCCCTTTAGTTCCAATAGGCGATCGCATTTTATTTTCAGAATACAATTACTGTATGAATTTAGGTGGTTTTTCGAATGTTTCTTATGAAGAAAACGGCAAACGAATTGCATTCGATATTTCTCCCCTAAATACAGTTTTAAATTTCTATGCCAATCAACTGGGGCTGGATTATGATGACAAAGGGGCCATTTCAAGATCAGGAAAAATCAATCATAGCTTATTAGGTGAACTAAACGAATTACCTTATTACCACAGAAAACATCCTAAATCATTGGGATTTGAGTTTGTAAAAGAAACTGTCTTACCTCTTGTCGAAAAATTCAAAATAAACACTGAAGACAAGTTAAGAACCTTTACGGAGCACGCGGCTATGCAAATAGCATTGGCTCTACCAAACAAAAAAGGTAGCCTTTTTATAACTGGTGGCGGTGCCTACAATAATTTCTACATTGAAAGAATACAAAAGCACCTTCCCGATGTAACAATAATTATCCCAGACGTCAAAATTCTCGAATTCAAAGAAGCTTTAATTTTTGCCCTACTTGGAATATTAAAGCTACGTGGAGAAAACAACGTTTTGTCGAGCGTAACCGGAGCTATTAGCAATCACTGCTCGGGTGTGATTTACAATTTGAAATAAAACACAAAATACACTATTCGCATAATTCTATTTTTTATATTTGTGTGAATTAAATATATCGCAACTAAATGAAAGATTTACTGAAGAAATTTGAAAATAAAGAGCCTGAAATTGTTTTTAACTGGAAAGATGCCGAAACAGAAGCCGAAGGTTGGACGGTAATAAATTCACTTCGTGGCGGCGCAGCTGGTGGTGGTACAAGAATGAGAAAAGGGTTGGATATAAATGAAGTATTGTCTTTGGCAAAAACAATGGAAGTAAAATTTACAGTGTCTGGTCCCGCAATTGGCGGTGCTAAATCTGGAATCAACTTCGATCCAAATGACCCAAGAAAAAAAGGTGTGTTGCAAAGATGGTATAAAGCGGTATCTCCATTGTTAAAAAGTTATTATGGAACTGGTGGTGATTTGAATGTAGATGAAATTCACGAAGTAATACCCATGACTGAAGAATGTGGGGTCTGGCATCCGCAAGAAGGCGTTTTTAATGGTCATTTCAAACCTACCGAAGCAGATAAAATTAATAGAATTGGTCAATTGCGCCAGGGTGTTGTTAAAGTAATCGAAAATCCTAAATTCTCTCCGGATGTTTCCAAAAAATATACAATAGCTGATATGATCACTGGCTTTGGTGTTGCAGAGGCAGTTCGTCATTTCTACTCTATATATGGAGGAGACGTAAAAGGAAAAAAAGCGATTGTGCAAGGATTTGGAAATGTAGGATCTGCAGCAGCCTTCTATTTAGCTGAAATGGGAGTCAAAGTCATTGGTATAATCGACAGGGACGGCGGACTGATAAACGAAGAAGGATTCACTTTTGAAGAAATAAGATCTTTGTTCCTTGCAAAAGACGGGAATAAATTAGTCGCAGAGAATATGATTCCTTTTGAAGAAATCAATCAAAAAATTTGGACAATTGGTGCTGAAATATTCACACCTTGTGCAGCTTCAAGATTGGTTACACAATCTCAAATTGACAGTTTAATCGCTAATGGACTGGAAGTTATCTCCTGTGGTGCTAATGTTCCTTTTGCCGATAAAAAAATCTTTTTTGGTTCTATAATGGAAGATGTAGACAACAAAGTGAGCTTGATTCCGGACTTTATTTCAAACTGCGGTATGGCGAGAGTTTTTGCTTATTTCATGGAAAAGAAAGTGCACATGACTGATGAGGCCATTTTTCAAGACACTTCCGCAACTATAAAAAATGCAGTTCAAAAAGCGCACGAATTAAACAACTCAAAAACAAACATAAGTGCTACTGCTTTTGAAATTGCTTTAAAGCAACTAGTTTAAAAAATAATTTAGGGTCACTTCACTTTTTTAATAGTGCCCAATAATACCAATTAATCAGTTCGATGAAATCGCATTAACGCGAATTTATTGAACTGATTTTTTCATAAAATATTGAAACTTGACCCCAAGATTCGGAAATACCTCCACAATTAACACTATTTTTGTTTGACATTGTAATCTTAAAAAGTAACAATTTTTATAATATATTAGCGTTTCAATAATAAAGAAAATTTGTATGAGTATATTGCTACAAACGGACAGTTTGTCTGTTGCACGTGAAAGTTTGGCCGAGGCTGCCCCTGTTGAGAAAACTTTATCAATTATTGAATTATTGACTAGCGGAGGGATTGCGGGTCAGATTATAATGACTGCTTTATTCCTTATGTTTTTTGCTGCACTGTATCTTTATTTTGAACGTCTCATGGCAATTAACTCCGCCTCAAAAATTGATAGTAATTTTATGGGGCAAATCCGAGAAAACATAAGAAATGGTCGCATCGACAATGCTAAAATAGCCTGCGCACATTCTAAATCACCAGTTGCCAGATTAATCGAAAAAGGAATTTCAAGAATAGGGAGACCACTTGAGGATATTAATACTGCAATTGAGAATGCCGGAAAGTTAGAAATTTATAAGCTTGAAAAAAATGTAAGTATGCTGGCTACGATTTCTGGAGCGGGTCCTATGACTGGTTTCTTGGGAACAGTTGTTGGAATGATACAGGCGTTTCATAAAATGGCGAGTGCAGGCGGACAAATTGAGGTTGGAGCGCTTTCTGAAGGGATCTATACCGCAATGACAACAACAGTAGTTGGGTTGGTAGTAGGAATTATTGCCTATGTAGGATATAATCACTTAGTTGTCAAAACAGATAAAATTGTACATCAGATGGAAGCTAATGCTGTTGATTTTTTAGATTTATTAAACGATCCAGCATAATTACGCAGCTCACGACTAAAAAAACAAAATTACTAATTTTTAGTCCCTGGATATTGCTATAAAAACAAACAAAATCTACTTATGAATTTAAGAGGACGAAATAAAGTTAGTGCCGAATTTAACATGTCATCCATGACCGACATTGTATTCTTATTACTTATATTTTTTATGCTAACATCAACTATGGTAACCACAAATGCTCTGGACTTAGTTTTGCCTAAAGCTCAAGGAAAAACAGACAGCAATAATAACATCGCTGTGAGCATCAATAAAGAATTAGAGTTTTTTATTGACAAAAAGCCAGTATCAGAAATTGAGTTAGAATCAAAACTATTGTCGCTTTTTTCGGCAGACAAGACCAAAACTATTATTTTAAGAGCCGAAGAAGGCGTTCCAATTGAGAAAGCAGTCAATGTTTTGGACATAGCTAACAGAAACCAAATCAAAGTTGTTTTAGCCGTAAGGCCAAAGTAGGCTTTAGTTGACCTTCAAAAAAGACGGATTCTACATGAAATATTTAGAAACAGAAGAAGAAAAAAAATCATTTGTCATCACATCAGTTCTTTTTGTGGTCATGTTTGTATTGTTTTTTTATTTAGGATTAACTTCTTTAGACCCTCCCCCTGAAAATGGAATTGCGATAAACTTTGGAACAACTGAGTTTGGATCGGGAGATGTTCAGCCCACTGAAGCCATCCAATCGGCTCCCAAAGCTACTGCTGCAAAACAGGCTGCATCGAGTGAGGACGAAATACTTTCTCAAGACATAGAGGAAGCAGTAGTAATGAAGCAAGTCAAAAAAGCGCAGCCAACTAAAGAAATAGCAAAACAAGAAGTTAAGCCAAAAGAGAGTCCAAAACCTTCAAAAAGCACGTCAGATGCCCTATCCAGCTTGATAAATGGCCCCAAGTCCGACGGAAAAGCAAAAGGCGGCGAAGGCAACGACAATGTTTCAGGCGATAAAGGAAGTTTGAATGGAGACCCTTATGCAAACAGCTATTATGGTTCTGGGAGCGCAACTGGAAGCGGAATTGGCTGGGGCTTGAATGGCAGAAATATCAGCTCACGAGGAAAAGAAGTGCAAAAATGCAATGAATTTGGCACTGTTGTAGTACAAATAACGGTGAACAGAAATGGGAATGTTATTGCTGCTAAATATACCAAGGGAACTACAAATACAAGCCCATGCCTAGTGGAACCTGCTTTGGCAACAGCCAGAAAATACAAATGGCAAGCAGATGCCAATGCCCCTGAAACACAAATAGGTTTTATTACAGTGAATTTCAAATTAGGCGAATAATATTTATTTGAAAACTGAACTCAATTTTCTAAACTTTCAAAATAGAATGAATTATCAAGAAACTACAGAATGGCTGTTTAAACAACTTCCTATGTATCAACTTCAGGGCGCGACTGCGTATAAAAAAGATTTAACAAATACGCAGCTATTGGTTCAACATCTGGGGAACCCACATCTAAACCTAAAATGCATTCATGTTGCAGGGACCAATGGCAAAGGCTCTACCTCACATATGCTGTCTTCAATACTTCAAGAAGCGGGATACAAAGTAGGACTATATACATCGCCTCATCTAAAAGATTATCGAGAACGAATTAAAATTAACGGAAAAGAGATTTCAGAAGATTTTGTTTGCGAATTTATAAATGCAAATAAAGACTTTTTTGAAGCTAACGATATAAGTTTTTTCGAAATGAGTGTTGGTCTCGCATTTGATTATTTTTCGAAAGAGAAAGTAGACATTGCAATTATTGAAGTTGGAATGGGCGGAAGACTCGATGCTACAAATATTATCACACCACTTGTATCAATAATTACTAATATTGGACTCGATCACACGCAATTTCTTGGAAACACAATCGAACTAATCGCATTCGAAAAAGCGGGCATCATCAAGAACACACTTCCTGTGGTAATTGGAGAATATACAACTGAAACAAATAAAGTGTTTTTGGCAAAAGCCAAAGAAAATAGTTCAGAAATCTATTTCGCATCAGACTTAATTTCAGAAGTCCTACCGTCTGATTTACTGGGCAACTATCAAATTCACAATAAAAAAACGGTCCTACAGACAGTCAAAATTATTAATTCACAAAAAGAATTTAAAATATCTCAAGATCAAATAAAATCAGGGCTACTCAATGTTGTAAAAAATACCGGACTTCAAGGAAGATGGCAACAATTAGGACACTCACCAAAAATCATTTGCGATACCGCACATAACAAAGAAGGCTTGTCTATAGTAATAAGTCAGATCGAAAAAGAGACATTTGATACTTTACATATTGTTTTTGGAGTGGTGAATGACAAAAATTTAGATGAAATTCTACCATTACTACCAAAGAATGCTATTTATTATTTTAGCAAACCAAATAACCCAAGAGGTTTAGATTCTCAGGAACTCTATAAAAAAGCGCTTGATTTCAACCTAAAAGGTGAAGTATTCAATTCAATTACAACTGCTTATCAAAAAGCAAAACAAGCTGCCAAAGACAATGACTTTATCTACGTTGGTGGAAGCACATTTGTTGTTGCAGAAATTTTATAATTTTTTTTTATTTTTTGCTTGTATATCAATAAAAGAACACTATATTTGCACTCGCAATAAGGAAATGAAAATTACCAAATTGAAGTAGGGCAATTAGCTCAGCTGGTTCAGAGCACCTCGTTTACACCGAGGGGGTCGGGGGTTCGAACCCCTCATTGCCCA
>NZ_JBGQOE010000013.1:0-98255 GCF_052113685.1 Flavobacterium sp. W22_SRS_FP1 | reverse complement strand
CTTCTGCAGTATAAATACAGGACTCCCATCTTTGGGTCGCCATTGGTTCATTCTGAATCGTCATTCCCCAAATAGGAGTTCCTTCTTTCTCATAGGCTTTTATAAATTTAGCATAGTAATTTGCCCAAGGCTGGTCAAACTCCCGTTTCAATTTCCCGCCTTGTAGCATTGTGCCATTAGTTTTCATAAAAGCAGGTGGACTCCATGGAGAAACATACATTGTTAACTTTCCCGCAATCGCTGTTGCCTGTTTTATCAATGGAATTCTATATTGTCTGTCATGATCAATGTTAAACGTTTTCAAATCTGAATCCCCTTCTTCGACATACGTATAACTATCCGTTGAAAAGTCACAACTATGAATCGTCGTTCTTGCAAGCGAATATCCAATTCCATTTTTAGTACTATAATATGCCTCTAAAAATTCTTGCTGCTTCTCTTTAGATAGCTTGGCAAAAACCTCCGCGCTTGCATCAGTAATAGCACCGCCGATACCTAAAAAAGTTTGAAATTTTTTAGTAGGGTCTACAAAAACAGAAATTTGTGTTTCCAATGGTTGACTCGCGAAAACAAAATTAATTGAGGATGTTCTCGTTAGTTTAAAGGCTGTGTTTTCTGCAGTAGTGTAAACCGTTATCTCTTTGTTTTTTGTTTGATTTTCAGAAACTACTTGTGCGCTACTATAAAAATAGGAAAACAGTGCTACAATTAAAATGCTTTTTTTCATCTAAATATTCTTAGGGTGTTATTACAAATAATTTGAATTGTTCAGGATAATTTCTTCCAATAAAGAAAACTGAATCAAAAGCTAAAATAACAATTTTATTAACCCATTGGTCTATTTAAATCTAATTGTCCTTTAAAAAACTCACAACAACTACAAAAAAGAACTTCTGAACTATTTTACTTCGAATACAGTACCCAAAAAAGCATTACGTGCAACTGCTTTTTCTCAATTACACCCCATAAGATGTAAAATGGAGTAGATTCTGATGCTTTTGAACCCACAAATCTAGAAAAATATTCTATTTTTATACTGTCGGTCTCATCATGCCTATCTTTTTAAGAGCAAATTTAATGTGCCCTTCTACATAAATCTCAACATGAAACAATGCGAAAATTTCAAAATAAATTTTTTGTCCTTTTGTCCATTCTAACTTTAGGCTGTCAGCAAAAAACAAAACAAAAAGAAAGTGCTGCAACTGCTACTTCACTTAGTGATTTAACCCCTATTTCTGATTCATTAACGATCGATTTAGTCGCCTTACAAAAACAAGGGGAATTTAAAAAAACCAAAGTAGTGATTGTTAAAGAAGATCCCGTATACCACAGCAAAAAGCGTTATAATGCCATTTCACTTCTCCAATTACTTGATACCTATTCAAAAATAAAACAGCTGCAGACCGATAAATACCAAATTGTATTTGAGTGTGAAGACGGCTATAAACCGATGATGCCACTGCAGAAGTTTTTATCCGTAAAATCCTTTTTAGCGGTCAGCGATGTTGATGCTCCAGAAGGAGAATCCTGGTCGAAAATCATTAAAGACGGTCGCGAAATGAAAGCAGCTCCCTTTTATTTGATTTATGAGGGCACATCTCCAACAGATACTGATTTCAAATGGCCTTATAACTTGATAAGGATTCACTTAGTCCCTACTATTGAAAACAGTTCGCTTATATAAGCCCTAAAGATGAGGAAGAAGCTAAAATTGGCTTTGCGCTGTTCGATAAAAACTGTATTAGCTGTCACGCCATCAATAAAATTGGCGGAAGTATGGGACCGGAACTAAATTACCCCAAAAGCGTCACCGAATATTGGGACCAAGAACAATTAAAAAAATTCATAAAGAATCCGGCTTCTTTCAGAAATGGCGTAAAAATGCCCACAATCCCTAATTTGACAGAGAAAAAGATTGAATCTATTGTTTATTATCTAAACTATATGGCCAATCACAAGTTGCAAAAATCGGAATAATTGTAGCAAAAAAACAGAATTATTTGTATAAAAAAGAGCTTCTCGATTGAGAAACTCTTTTGGTGCGGATAATAGGACTCGAACCTACACGCCTTGCGGCACCAGATCCTAAGTCTGGCATGTCTACCAATTTCACCATATCCGCGTGTAATTGTGGGTGCAAATATAATCATATCTTCCAACATTCAAAGCGATTTCCCAAAAAAATTAATCATTCTCTTTTTCGTACTTTTGTACACATAAAAATTAAGCAAATAAATGGAAAATATCAAGTCATACGTTCTACAAAATAAAGATCGTTTCATCCAAGAATTAATAGAATTATTGAAAATGCCCTCTGTAAGTGCTGATCCAGCATACTCGCAAGATGTTATCGAAACTTCCGAAGCGGTAAAAGTAAGCTTAGAAAAAGCAGGCTGTGATTTCGTCGAAATTTGCGAAACAGATGGTTACCCAATTGTTTACGGCGAAAAAATGATTGACCCAGCATTACCAACAATTTTAGTTTACGGTCATTACGACGTTCAACCGGCAGATCCAATCGAATTATGGACCTCTCCTCCATTTGAACCCGTTATCAAAAAAACAGAAACTCATCCCGAAGGAGCCATTTTTGCACGTGGTGCCTGCGATGACAAAGGCCAAATGTACATGCACGTAAAGGCATTTGAATACATGGTGCAAAACAACAATTTGCCTTGCAACGTGAAATTCATGATTGAAGGCGAAGAAGAAGTAGGTAGTGTCAACCTAAAAACCTTTGTGGAAAACAACCATGACAAACTAAAAAATGATGTCATATTGATTTCTGACACTGGAATGATATCAAACCAACAACCATCAATTACGACAGGTCTTCGTGGCCTAAGTTACGTGGAAGTGGAAGTGACCGGACCCAACCGAGATTTGCATTCTGGACTATACGGTGGTGCAGTAGCAAACCCTATTAATATCCTCGCTAAAATGATTGCGTCGCTTCATGACGAGAACAATCACATTACTATTCCTGGATTCTATGACAAAGTAGAAGAATTATCTCTTGAAGAAAGAGCTGAAATGGCCAAAGCACCATTCAGCCTAGAAAATTATAAAAAAGCATTAAACCTCAACGATGTTGATGGTGAAAAAGGATATGTTACTAACGAAAGAAACTCCATTCGCCCTACACTTGACGTTAACGGAATCTGGGGCGGTTACACCGGAGAAGGTGCAAAAACGGTAATTGCGAGTCAGGCTTTCGCCAAAATCTCAATGCGATTAGTTCCTAATCAGGACTGGGAAGAAATCACAGCATTATTCACAAAACATTTCTTAAGCATCGCTCCAACTGGTGTTACCGTAAAAGTCAAACCACATCATGGCGGACAAGGATATGTAACGCCTATTGACAGCATTGGTTACAAAGCGGCTAACATGGCTTACACTCAAACTTTTGGCGTTCCTGCTATTCCGGTACGTTCTGGAGGTAGTATTCCGATCGTCGCCTTATTTGAAAAAGAACTAAAAAGCAAAACCATCTTAATGGGCTTTGGTCTGGACAGTGATGCGATTCACTCACCTAATGAGCACTTCGGAGTCTTTAATTTCCTTAAAGGAATTGAAACCATTCCGTTGTTCTACAAATATTTCGTGGAGCTAAACAAATAAAATAATCTCAAATATACTTCAAAATCCGTTCAGCAATGAGCGGATTTTTTTTTAGGTATTACCCGCCAAAAAAGGCGGGTCGGGCTATTCGTTACAATCTTTTTATCAAAAAGATAAAAAGGATTTTCACTGCTATCCCTAATGCAAACCGCAGACAGCCAAATATAAATTTTAATTAAAAAGAGTCGACTATCCTATCAGTTTAAAATTCCTCATCTAGAACGCCTTTCTTCCAAAAACACCAAATCCGCTTCGATAGAAGCGGATTCTTTATTACTACAAGATCTGAAAAAAGACTAAATAAAATCTTTATCAGGTTTATACCCAAAATACGGCATCGTTTGTTCTTTAAAAACGACTCCATATTCTTCTAATTCTTTTAATATCGGTAAGTATACTTCTTTCCGAATGGGCAATTGCACTCCGGGCGTCGTTATCTTTCCGTTTAATATTAGTAGAGTAGCCATTGCAACTGGCAATCCAACTGTCTTAGCCATTGCTGTATAGGTTTGGTCTTCACCAATGCACACCATTTTCGAATCGATTTGCATTTTTATGCCATCTAATTCATATCCGAATTTATGATACATCACAATCATATCTTTATCTTCTGGCTGCAAAGTCCAGCTATCATTTAAAATTTTTTCTAATATTTGAGCGGGGGTGGCGTCTTTTAGGCCTACGATTTTTTTGTCATTGAATAAATCCAATTCTAATAATTTATCCCACATAATATCATCCTGATCTATTTTCAAAATCAAACGGGTCTTAATCTCCACAGAATCCGTTGGATGATACGGCAAAAATGAATTAACAAATCTTCTATAACTCATATTCTTGGAGTCTTCCATAACGTAACTGTCGTCAGTCATGCCCAATTGTATAAACATATTCCAAGCTTTTGAAAAACCAACCTTCCGGATAGTACCTCTATACAAAGTCAATACATCATCTAAACCATATACACTTCTATATTTCAAAGAATCCCTATTCGAATAAGCCTCAAATCGACCATAATCTTCTACTTCGAGAAACTCAGTTCTTCTAAACAAATTACAATAGGGAATATATTTATAAGTGCCCTCTTGAATAAATTTAGCTGCACCGCCCTGCCCCGCTAAGACAACATTACGAGGAGCCCATGTGAATTTATAATTCCACCTATTTGTATCTGACTCGGGAGCGACAAGTCCGCCGCAAAAAGATTCAAACAAAAGCATTTTTCCGCCCATATCTCTGATCTCGTCAATGATTTTCATGGCACTCATATGATCGATTCCAGGATCCAACCCAATCTCATTCATGAAAACTAGATTATTTTCTTTGACGGCAGCATCAAGTTCCTGCATCTCTTTACTTACGTAGGAAGCGGTAACCAAGCTTTTCTTGTAAATAACACAATCCCTAGCCACTTCAATATGCAAATGGGCCGGCAACATAGAGATAACAATATCCGCCTTTTGAATCGCTTCGGTTCTTTGAGCGTCATTAAAAATGTCTAATGCTATTGGGGTTGCATTGGGATGATTATTTGTTTTCTTTTCGGCTAAGTCCAACGACAAATCACCTATAATAAGATGCAATCTCTCTTTTTCTGATTTATCTAGAAGGTACTGTATCAACGAAGATGCTGATCTGCCTGCACCAATAATTAAAATAACTCTCATGCTTAAATAAATATAACACAAATATATATAATTGTTGTATTTATAACAAACGCTTATTGTGAAATTATATATATGTTTTCAACATAAATGACAGTAGAGAATTGACGCTCCTAATTTTGCAAAAATAAAAAGACATAAACTATCTACTAAAATTCTTTCAGTTTGGCGAGATAAGGAATACTTTTACAGAGACAAAACCACTTTAAAAATGAATAAAAAATTAATTACAACTGGAGCACTTTTCGGGATGATAGCGATTATTTTAGGTGCATTCGGCGCACATGCCTTAAAAAAAGTAATGCCTGCAGAGCAATTAGTTACTTTTGAAACGGGAGTACGATATCAAATGTACCATGCGCTGTTTTTGATCTTTATTAGCATGATATCTGAGATATCTGAAAAAACGAAAAAAACAATCTATTATTTAATACTTTCGGGTGTCCTTTTATTTTCAGGGTCCATTTATTTGTTAGCTGCGAACAGTCTTACTTCCTTCGATTTTAAAGCAATCGGATTTGTTACTCCCATCGGTGGGCTCCTGCTAATACTGGCTTGGGCAGTATTATTTTTTAATTTTATTAAGAAAAGACAACAAAATTAAGATAATTAAAACGTATTTAAAATATAAGTTCTACTTTTGCACTCATTAAATTTAACTACACAATACATAATTTTATGAATAATAACACACCGTTTACGCAATCGATTTCGTTGAAAGACATAGGGATCGAAAACGCAAAGATTCATTATCAATTATCAGCCAACGAATTACATGATATGACCGTAGCGTCAGGTCAAGGAATCGAGATTTCGACTGGAGCTTTAGCCGTTAATACTGGCGAATTTACAGGAAGATCTCCTTTAGATCGATTTATCGTAAAAGACAGCCTTACAGAAAAGGAAATTTGGTGGGGAAAGGTAAATATCCCTTTTGAGCCAAAAGCATTCGACGCTTTGTATACAAAAGTAACAGCCTATTTATCGAACAAAGAGATTTTCGTAAGGGACTCCTATGTATGTGCAGACCCTAATTACCGATTAAATGTTCGTGTAGTGACAGAAACACCTTGGGCAAACTTATTTTGCTTCAATATGTTTTTGAGACCCGAATTGGAAGAACTTCAAAATTTCACACCAGAATGGACATTAATTTGTGTTCCTAGCTTCTTAGCAGATCCCACAACTGACGGAACACGCCAAAGCAATTTTGCCATTCTAGATTTTACTAGAAAAATAGTTCTTATCGGTGGGACCGGATATACAGGAGAGATTAAAAAAGGAATTTTTTCTGCGTTGAACTTCATATTACCTGTATTCAAAAACACTTTACCAATGCACTGTAGCGCTAATGTAGGAGATGATGACGACACAGCTATTTTCTTTGGTTTATCTGGAACAGGAAAAACAACCTTATCTGCAGACCCAAAAAGAAAATTGATTGGCGATGACGAACACGGATGGACCAATGAAAATACGGTTTTCAACTTCGAAGGAGGATGCTATGCGAAAGTAATCAACCTTTCAGAAGAAAATGAACCGGATATTTTTAGAGCTATTAAAAGAGGGGCAATACTAGAAAATATAATCTTGAAAAAAGACACAAACGAAGTTGATTTTCAAGATATTTCCATAACTCCAAATACCAGAGTAAGTTATCCTATATACCATATTGACAACATTCAACATGGTTCTATCGGTAAAAACCCCAAAAACATATTCTTCCTAACGGCAGATTCATTTGGGATATTACCTCCTATTTCAAGATTAACGCCAGGCCAGGCAGCCTATCACTTTATATCTGGATACACTGCAAAAGTTGCTGGAACCGAAGCAGGTGTTACTGAGCCACAACCTAATTTCTCTGCTTGTTTTGGAGCACCATTCATGCCGTTGCACCCAACAAGGTATGCAGAAATGTTAAGCAAAAAAATAAAAGAGGATAATGTAAAAGTATGGCTAATCAACACAGGATGGACTGGTGGACCTTATGGCACGGGTAACAGAATGAAATTGAAATACACACGTGCCATGATTACTGCCGCTCTGAACGGAGAGTTAGACAGTGTAGATTATAGAGATCACGTTGTTTTTGGTATTGCTATACCGCAAACCTGTCCTGAAGTTCCCTCTGATATTCTAAACCCAAGAAGTACGTGGGAAGACAAAGATTTATATGATGTTAAAGCCGTTGAACTTGCTGAAAAATTCAAAGCAAACTTTGCTGCATTTGAAGAAGTTGCAAATGCCGAAATTCTGGCTGGCGCACCCAAAGCATAAGTTAATTGTTAATTCAAATTAAAAGAGCTGTTCCTCAGGAGCGGCTCTTTTTTCATCAATTCATTCCCAAAGAACAATCAGATTAGTCGATCACGATTTTTTTTACATTTGCGGAGTGAAATCTAAAATAATTATTCCTAAAAAAAAAAGAAAAATAATAAAGTCAAAAAGCGCAAGCAATTTTTCACTTTATGATTTTAGACTTTAAGAATCTTACATAAAACTCAAGATCTCTTTTTTGTAAGCATCATATTCGCCTTGCAAAATCAATCCGTTATCAAGTAGTTTTTTATAATTCTGTAGTTTTTCAAAAAGCGCATCTTGCGACAATTCACTCAACGAACTGTCTTTTGTGTTTTCTTGAACTTCATTAAAGGATAGATTTTCAGGATGAAAATTGGCTGACGAGACAGCAATTATTTCAGCAAAGTTAGTCACTTCTTCCGTGTCCATCTCTTCAATTTCTCCGGTTGAATCTATGCTTTCAAATTGGATTTCCTCAGCTACTACATTATTAAAAATAGCTCCTGTTTTAACTAAATCCATCTGTTCCTTTGCAAAAGTATACATTTTTCTCGCCTGTATTTTTGGAATATAATCTATGGAAATCTGCATATCCGTCTTGGTCGAAAATGAAAATACGGACCCAAGAATGTTTTCCTTCACAAAAGCAGCTTCTAAATCATCCCAACTATAATCAGTAAAGTCCATAGAAAGACCTAGATTTTTTGGCTGACAAATAATGATTCTTTTATTGGTCATAACAATGCTGTCTGGAAATACGGTAAGAGCAGGCTTTTTCTGCACCCCGATATAACCTATTTCTTCATTTTTCATCAGTAAATCATTCAGCTTTGAAGTGATTTTTTCGATGGCTTTAGGATCTTGTTCCTCGTTCAAGAATTTTTTAATTTGTTCTTTCATTTTAAGCTGAATTAATTTCAGATTTATCTTTTATGCCGAGTCATTTCGACATACAAAAAACCCGTCGCAAAAGTAATACCTAATTCTATTATTCTGCAATTTCATTTTAATTTTTTAGTTAAACTTTTGTGAACCAACAATTTTACACAAAAAAAAGAGGCTGTACTTATAAAGCACGACCTCTTAAAAACAACTATAAAACCTGTTTTACAACAACACCTTTATTATTACAAAATGAAATTTCGCAATATCAAATACCTTATAAAAGATTTAATCTATTCATCAATTCAGGTCTATTTGCTCGACTTACCGGAATTACGTCTTTACCAACTAATACACTATTGTCCTCAATATCAATGATTTTTTTGGTGTTGATAATAAAGGAACGATGTACTTTTAAAAATAAGTCTTTAGGTAGTTTCTCGTTCATTTTTTTAAGTGTGGAGTGAACAATATAGTTTTTTTCCTCCGTTTTGATATGAATATAATCTCCTTTAGCTTCTATAATATTCACAGAAGCCATTTCAATTTTGATTAATTTGCGATCAATATTAATATAAAATTCATTTCTATTATCCTTTCCAACAGCTGCTACTGCTACTTCCTCTTGCTTTGCGTCCTTTTTATAAGATTCTACTTTTTGAACTGCTTTCTGAAAACGATCTTCGGTTATTGGTTTTACAAGGTAATCTACGATACATTCATACTCGAATGCTTCTATAGCAAAATTTTTATCTGAAGTAACCAAAATAACTTTAGGTGGGTTTTTTATACTTTGAATAAAATCGAAACCCGTAAAATCAGGCATATGAATATCTAAGAAAATTAAATCAACTTCCTCATTATTCAAAAATTTAATTGCCTGAATGGCATTAGGAAACTCTTGTATTAGGTTGAGTTCTGAATACCGGCTGATCATTTCAGATATTATGGCTCTGGCCATTTCCTCATCGTCAATTATAATGCAATTCATAAATCTAACGGTGTTACAAACGGTTTACAAATTCCTGCATGTTTTTTAAGATATTTTGAAAATCAAGATCTAACTTAGTAGTGTTGTTTTTTAAATTATTTTCATATTCTTCGGCAATATAATAACTTTTTTCCAAACTCAATATGGATATTTTATGCTTTAATTTATGAACAGACTGAGATGCTAAAAAATAATTAGCGTTTTTAAGCTGTTCAACATAGACCCCAATTTCATCTGAGAGCTCTTTTTTGAGAATACTAATTATCTTTTTCTTAAATTCGAGATTGTCCCCTGAGAGCTCGTTTATATAATTTAAATTAGGCTGTTCCATTTTTTTCTAGCTATTATAAAATAAAAATTGTTCCATTATTTTTTTGGCTTTTAGTAAAAATTGTCCGTTATATAAATTTACATTAATTTTTCTATTCGGCAATCCTACTACTAATTGAGGATCATTATTTTCTAATTTATAAGAAACATCAAAAAATTTGTTCGGTACTTTTATAAACCTTCTCCTTTGTCATTAGTATTAAAGTCGTAACCGCAATCTTTTTCTGAATGTCCTATTTCTATAAGAAACTTGATCCATTGTTTTATGCATTAGATTTTCTAACTAACACTTTAAAATCGAAAAAACAGCAGCTCTTTTCAAATGCTTATATAATTTTCCAAATTTATTTATTAAGCTTTACGAAAAAAGTAGCCCCTGCTCCCAAGACACTTTCGACCCAAATTTCACCATTGTAGGCATCGACCACTTTTTTGACTATGGCAAGTCCAAGTCCAGTTGACTCCTGACTTTTAGTATACGATTGAAACGTATTGAATATTTTTTTGTGATGCTCTTTAGCAATTCCTACGCCGTTGTCTTTAATAGAAAACACAAAATGACCCTTAAATTCTTCGGATGCAATTTCGACTAAACCTGATTTACTTTCTATATAATTGACCGCATTCCCTATTATATTCTGAAATACCTGTTGAATCCTATAGCGATCTGCATGTATTATTGGCAACTTGTTTTTTATACTAATCTTTATATGTTCAGGTATATGTATAATTTCAATTATGCTTTCGACCATTCGCTGTATGTTTACACTTTCTTTAACTATATCTTCTTTATCAATTTTTGAATAGGTTAAGATCCCTTGAATTAAATGATCCATCTTTTCTACTTTATTCTCGATCATACCGAAATACTGCAAGGTCTGTTCATTAAAAACCTTGTCATTGTCTTCTTTTATCCATGTAAGTAAAGAATGAATACTGCGTAAGGGAGATTTTAAATCGTGTGAGACTATCTGAGCATAATCCTCGAGTTCTTTATGTGTTTTAGCTAGACTCTCTGCTAATACTTCTCTTTGATACTCTAAGAGTTTTTTATCAGTAATATTTTCTTCAATGGCAAAAACCCTAACTACTTCCCCTTTTTTATTATATAAAGCTTGGCCTTGAATTTGTACCCAATATTTCTCTCCCGTTTTAGAGTAATTTATAATTTCACAATTAAAGGGTTGCCCGATACTAATTTGATTTTTTAGGTAGTCAATTGTTTCAGGATTAGTTTCCACACCTCGCAATATATTGCCGGGTATCAGGCCTACTAATTCCTGATTTGTATAACCGGATATTCTTTCAAAACTGGAGTTAACCCATTCTATCCTGCCCTCTACGTCATAAATCACAACTGCATTAATGTTTTTTTCAGCAATTAAGGAAAGTAAATACAGTTGCTCTTCCTGTTCCTTTTGTTCTGTGATATCTAAATAAACACCTATTGAACCTATAACACCTCCATTTATATCATAATTTCGAGCACCGCTAACTAACCAATGTCTTAATTCTCTTTTTTTATTTTTGACTTGAATTTCATAGGAATCAGTAACCTCTTTAATTTTTAATTCATCTTTAGCCTTAGTTAATTGCTCACTTTCTTCTGTAAAAAGCAAACTTGATGCTTTAGTCCCAATCAACTCGTCTAAACTATATCCGCTAATATCACAAAAACTATGATTGGCTAAGGTGATGCAATCATTTTGATCTACCTCGATCAAACCTAAGTTCATATTAGCCACAATATTCCCGTATTTTTCCTTTTCGTTTCTTAGTATTTGCTCGAGTTTCTTCTTTATAGTAATATCAACATAAGATCTAAGATGACCTTTATAAATTCCATCTCTAAAAATGGGAATATAACTTCTCTCAAAAAATCTACCGTCAACTAATTCTACTTCTTCGTTATAAACAGGCTCATTACTATTTAAACTTTTAATAAGCCTTTCCAAATACAAATCAGGATTCTTAAAGAATTTCATGGAGTCATGTTCCGCATTGGTACAGTCTAAACCGATCAATGAATCCGGATCTCCTTCAATACCAAACATACTGCAGAATTTCTTACTCACTTGTAAAAGTTTTCTATTTTCGTCCTCTAGAATAACACCCGTTTGCAGATTAACAATAAGAAACGAAAGTCTGTTTTCTGATTCAATTCTTCTAAAATCAGCATTCTTTTTTTCGGTTATATCGTCAACCATAGCAAAGTACTCTGAAACTTTACCTTCTGAATCTAAAATAGGCTGACCCTTTGTCTTTGCCCAAAAATAACTACCGTCTTTTCGACCATGAAGCAAGTCTACATCAAACATTTCTCCATTAAAAAATGGAACAGTCATCTTCTTTAAACCTTCTTTATCTGTATGCTCACATGTACCAACTTCTATAGGAGTTTTTCCAATTACTTCCTCTCTAGAAAAACCACAAAGTTTTAAATAGGCATCATTACACCAAGAAATCTTCCCATCAGGTTTCGTAAAAACAATACCATTTAGATTAGCACTAGCAACAAGAGAAAGTCTGTTTAATTTATGCTGATCTCTTTTTAATTCTTTTTTTTGATTATTAATCTTAGTTAACAATTCTTTTAACTCCTGGGTTGTAATTTCTTGATTTTTTAAAACATGAAGTAAGTCTACTAAAGGATCGTGGAAAGCAAAATCGTTAAGTTGAAGTCTGTTTTCTGTCACTTGATTCAAACAAGTAAACCACGGAGACCCTACAAATAAAACAGAATCATTGTGTTTCTGAAACTGACCTCTTAAATCAAGCCCTTCACTAGTTGTTCCAATGACAACTAATTGATTAAAAACACCACGCAAACTTACGAGGCTAAGCGCTTCTAAAGAAGGTCTCTTGAGTTGAAATAGCTCGAAAAAAGGGTCATTTATTTTTACCGAAGGTAAAATTTTTGCTAAACTTTTACCAAACCCTTTTATTTTTAAATCCGAATCTATTAGTAAATAAAAAGGGAATAGCTCATTAAAGCTGTTTTCATCAAAATTAAATTCTTGTTTTTCCATCTTATGTTACCAACTTATATTAAAAACTTCATGTGTACTACCTTTTTCTCTAGTCTGGATTAAACTAATAGTAACTGCTGTAGTATACATTATTCCTAAGCCTTGAATCAAGCCCCTAACAAAATCCTGAAGTCCTTCCCTTTTTGAAAAATAATGTAAATTAATACTGTTTTCAGTAATATCGCTAACTCTAAATTCTGGCGGAGTTAATTTGGGATAAATTAGCATTACTCGATTATGAAAGGCAGGTAAATTCATTAAAAAATCTTTCAAATTATTTCCTCCTGATTCCATTAATCCTCCGTATTTTTCTTTGGTAGTTTTTAGAACCCACCATTCTCCAAAGGCAACAAAAACAGCACTTAATGTCATTCCCATTTCTTGCGAAATAGCTTGCGCTAACTTAAATGTAATGTCATCATCGTAGGGTTCGGTACTTATAAAATAATCAACGTCTATTCCACTTCGAAGTTTAATGGCCTCCCATTTCACTTCACCAAAATTAGCTATAACTAATTCTTCGATTGCTTTATTTACAATTCCATACAAACCCTACCGTGATATAAATTCATTACAACTCCAATACTCAATTAATCTTTTTATAAGCTCTACATAATCCTCATATTTGAGCGGTTTTAATAAATAACCTGCCACGCCACTTCTGTAACATTCTAAAACATCTTTACGATTATTAGAAGTTGTCAAAATAACCGCTGGTATATATTTCAAATAATCATCTGCTTTTAACATACCCAAAAATTCTATTCCATTGATTTTGGGCATATTTAAATCCAAGATAATGATGTCAGGTATGATCTCTTTTACCTTGAGTATCGTTAAAGCTTCTTCGCCATTGTTTGCCTCAATGATCTTGTGTTTTAAATTCATAGTACTTAAAACCCTATTGAATTTCATAACTTCTATTGTGTCATCTTCTATCAACAATATGTTTAACACTCTATTCATATCCCCTTATCTAAATTATAATAAATAAAAATAGTTATAGTATGAACACAACTATTGAATTTAAGATTAAACTACACTTAGTGTAGTTATATGACTGAAATGTATCGACGAATGGTTTCTGATTTTATGAAATCTCCTTTTGATTTTTTTTAGTTAAACCATTGTAAACCAATTCATAAGAATGGTCTATTAATTGTTTTATCAAGGCATCTGAAACTTTTTTATTTATTGAAATTGTGTTCCAATGGACTTTACTCATGTGCCAACCCGGTTTGATGTCGTCATATTGTTCGCGAAAGGCAACTGCGCGTTCTGGGTCACACTTCAAATTGACGGAGGGCTCCCCTTTTTCCCATTGACTTAATGAAGATAAAGCAAACATTTTTCCACCCACTTTCAGCACCAAAGTGTCTTGGTCAAAGGGAAAATGTTCTGTTACTCCTTTCTTAGAAAGGCAATATTCATAAAAGCTTCCTAGATCCATCTCTAAAAATAATTTTAAATTGTAAATGCTGTATTTAAAATACAAACTTACTGCTTGTCATCCAAAATAGAAAATAAGACCGGTTTACTTGGACTAGCATCATTCTCAAAAGAGGCTATTTGCAAATTCAACAGATAACTTCCGTCTTGCACCTCCTGAGAAACAAATATCATTTCGGTTATCGTACAATCTAATCTGGCATCTGGATTTAAATTTTTCACATTGGTAACATTCCAAAATGCTTTGTGTGCCAAAAGTTTTCCTTCATCTTTTTCCTGATCAACACTTGGCAAGTCAATCAGCAAATGCTGTATTCTGATTTCGCGAAGAAATAATGCAGCCTCCTCAGAGAGGAAAGGAGGATTAGTATGAGAATATTTTAGCGAAAGTTTAGCCGCGTCATTAGGTAAAGTTCTGATGACGATTGCTTCGGGTCTTTTATTGTTTAAAGCTTTTGATATAGCCTCTTTCGTAATTACAAGATCCCCTTGTTGGTCTTCCAGTTGCACTGAAACCAACTCTGCGATAAAGAAAAACTGTTTTAAGGCTTGGTTCACACTATAAAAATCACTCGTGATATGGCCTAAGCATTCGGTATGTGTTCCGTGACCATGAGGATTAAAAAGAATATTGTTGAAATTTGTAGAAGACATCCCACCAGATACTTTCCCCACCCATTCTCCAAAACGAACGGGCTCAATCTGCGGTTTTTCGACATACCAAGCGATTGGGTTATCCTCTGTGTTAGATAATGGTATCGAAATATCAATGGGTTTTGACAAATCGACTTGAATTGTAGTATTATTGTGTTGAATTGTAGTTTTCATTTATGCTGAATTTATTTCAGTATCTCATCTCGAGATACCTTTATAATTTCAAATATAAATCTTTTAATTCAGGATTAGACAATTTTGCTAAGTTCCATTTCCAATCTTTGTGCCAATTCTTCAATTGTTTTTCCCTTTCAAAGGCATTTGATAAATCTGAAAATTCTTCAAAATAAATCAAGATAGTTGCATTGTACTTTTTTGTAAATAATGCTCCTGTACCATTTATATGATGATCAATTCTATTTTTTAAGTTTTTAGTTGCTCCGACATATAAAACAGTATGGTTCTTATTTGTCAAGATATATGTAAATCCTTTTTCCATCTAAATATAAATTAAAAAATAAACTTTCCCTTGAACCCAACTCACTAGATCCTGAAGCTAGTTCATGAAATCCTGAGATCCTGAAACTAGTTCAGGATAAACAAATCACTCGCTATCCCATCTGTTAAAAATTTTCCCTTTTTTGTGGGTTTCAAAATATCATTTTCAATACAAACCAAATCATCGTCTAAGAATTTCTGAGCTTGCTTCATTAAATAATCCAAATAGGATTGTCCAAATTCCCTTTTGATTCTTCCTAATGAAACGCCCCAAATAGTTCGCAATCCAGTCATTATATATTCATTATAACGATCAGAATCTGTTAATATTTCAACTTCATTTGGAAGTTTATCAGTATCAATTGACTTAATATATAAAGAATTATTAGCTATATTCCAACTGCGAGAAATTCCATCATAACTGTGTGCCGAAGGTCCAATTCCTATATATTTTTTCCCAAGCCAATAGGCTGAATTATTCTTAGAAAAATAGTTTTCCTTACCAAAATTCGATAACTCATAGTGAATAAAACCATTCGCTTGAAGTGTTTCTACCAAAATCACAAAATGTTCTTGAGCTACTTCATCACTTGGTTCTGCTACTTTTCCCGTATCAATTAATTTCTTCAAAGCAGTTTTAGGCTCCACCGTCAAAGCATAACTAGAAATATGTGGAATCCCGAAAGACAATGCCTTTTCGATATTTTGCTTCCATTTATCATTACTCGTACCGGGAACTCCATAAATCAAATCAACGGAAATATTATCAAAATATCGGGTTGCCTCTTCCAAACATTTTTGGGCTTCCGCTGAATTGTGCGCTCGATTCATCATCTTCAAATCATCTTCAAAAAAAGACTGGATCCCGATACTTAATCTATTGATTTTACTTTTAGATAATTCAAGAATTCTTTCACTCGATAAGTCATCAGGATTCGCCTCGAGCGTGATTTCAGGATTCTCTGTAACATCATAATTATTATAAACTGCCGCAATTAGGAAGTCAATTTCTTCAGCAGTCAGTACGCTCGGCGTTCCTCCTCCAAAATAAATCGTTTCCACTTGCTTATTATCCGATTCACTTTTGCGCATTTGAATTTCTTTGGCCAAAGCCAACACCATCTCGTCTTTCTTTTTCATCGAAGTCGAAAAATGAAAGTCGCAATAATGACAAGCTTGCTTGCAGAAAGGTATGTGTATATAGATGCCGCTCATGTAGTAGTGTTCAGTTTTTAGTGATCAGTTTTAAAAAAAAGTATTCGGTGGTCAGTATCTCTATTCATAAGTCTGCAGGAATTGCTCAGTGTACAATTTTTCACTAATCAATAAACACAACTGAACACGGACCACTGATCACTATTTCTTAACTCGTTCTTCGTTTTGTTTCACAAAAGCATCCCAGCCAGTGTAGCTTTTCGTTCCGACCACTTTTCCTGAATTGAAAAAGTGACAAACCGCAGCTGCCAATCCATCGGTGCTATCCAGGTTTTTAGGCAGTTCTTTTAGTCCCAATAATTGCTGAAGCATCTTAGCCACCTGTTCTTTACTGGCATTTCCGTTTCCAGTAATAGCCATTTTTATTTTCTTGGGCTCGTATTCGGTAATAGGAATGTCTCGGGATAGGCCTGCAGCAATTGCAACACCTTGCGCTCGTCCCAACTTCAGCATCGATTGCACATTTTTACCAAAAAAAGGCGCTTCAATTGCAATTTCGTCTGGGTTATGGGTGTCGATCAACTCAATGGTGCGCTCAAAAATGATTTTTAGTTTCTGGTAATGGTTGTCATATTTGGACAATTGCAATTCGTTGAGCTGCAAAAATTCCATTTTTTTGTTTACGATTTTTATCAAACCAAACCCCATAATGGTCGTTCCTGGGTCAATTCCTAATATGATGCGCTCGTTTGCCAAAAGTTTTGTTTCAAGTTTAAGGTTTCAAGTTTAAAGTTTTCCTTTTCTTTGCACTCATGATTTCAATTCCTCACAAAACTAAACAATTCCTCGTACTTCTAATCAAAGTTTTGATTGTGGGTGCCGCATTTTATTTCATTTACAATCAGCTGGCTAGTAATGACAAACTCGATTGGGTACAGTTTACCGCCAAATTCAAAAAGAACCAGTCGGTTGCGGGAATAAGTTTTATTTTATTATTGAGCATCTTGAATCGGTATTTTGAAATTTTGAAATGGCAAAATCTAGCTTCTTATCTTAAACCTATTTCTGTTTCTGAAGCTACAAAACAAGTTTTGGCAGCACTGACCGCAGGGATTTTTACGCCAAACGGAGTTGGCGAGTACGCCGGAAAAGCATTGTATTATGAAAAATCAGAAACCAAGAAAATAGTTTTCCTGAACCTGATTTGTAACGGAATTCAAATGGTGCTTACCGTAATCATCGGAATATTTGGCTTGTTGTATTTTAATGCTAGTTATAATGTAATTACTACAAAAACGGTTGCTATCCTTTTTGGAATTCTAATCTTTAGTTCAGTTCTATTATTTTCAGTAAAAAAATTGACTATCAAAGGCTACTCCATTGAAAGACTCATTCACAAAATAAATGGCATTCCTAAGAAAATACATCAGCGAAATATACTTTTAGGAATTTGTCGCTATCTCGTTTTTTCGCATCAATACTATTTTTTATTTCTCGCTTTTGATGTTGACTTAACTTATTTAACGCTAATGGCTGCGGTATCCAGCGTTTATTTCTTGGCATCCTCCTTGCCGTCGTTTCAGTTTTTGGACTTTGCAGTTAAAGGAAGTGTTGCTATATTTTTCTTTGGCATACTGGGGGTAAACGAATGGATCGTCATTTTTGTAACAACGCTCATGTGGTTTCTAAATATTGTTTTGCCGGTGGTCATTGGTAGTTATTATGTACTGAGTTTTAAATCCTCTCCCCAACTCTCTCCTAAGGAGAGAGAGCTCTAACCTAATAAAATAATTATGATTACAATTGTTTTATTTTTAACGATATCCACTTATATCATTGCCATAGGGCTTATGGTTTATGGTTTTAACAAAATAAAAAAAATTGAATCTAAAGACCTAAAGCCCACAACTAAATTCACCATTATTGTCCCGTTCCGAAACGAAGCCAAAAATTTACCCGCTCTATTGAATAGCTTCTCTAATTTAAATTATCCTATGGATTGGGTGAATGTAATTCTTGTTGATGATGATTCTGAAGAAATGTTTAGTATTCAATGTTCAGCATTTAGTGTTCGGGTTATAAAAAACATTCGAGTTTCAAACTCCCCTAAGAAAGATGCCATTGTGACCGCGATGAATGTTGTAAATACGGATTGGATTATCACAACGGATGCTGATTGCGTGGTTAATCCTAAGTGGTTACTGGCCTTTGATAATTACATCCAGACTCATGACGTTTCCATGATTGCTGGAGCGGTAACTTACGATTGCGGAAATTCGTTCCTACACCAATTCCAACAACTGGACCTGGCGAGCCTTCAAGGAGCAACCATCGGCAGTTTTGGGATAGGAAGAGGATTTATGTGCAATGGTGCAAACCTGGCTTACACCAAAACACTTTTTCAAGAATTGAACGGCTTTGACGGCAACGATAAAATCGCTAGTGGAGACGACGTCTTTTTACTGCAAAAAGCAGTTGCGCTATTCCCGGGGAAAGTCCGCTATTTAAAATCAAAGAACAGCATAGTTACTACGAAACCATTGAATGACTGGAAATCCTTATTTTACCAACGAGTCCGTTGGGCTTCAAAAACGACTTCCTACCAAAGTAGTTTCGGAAAATTTTTAGGTATTGTTGTTTTTATAGGCAACTTATGTGCACTGCTGGCTGTCGGGTTCTGGATATTCGGACTGCTACCCGTTGAAAATCTCATTGTTTTTTTACTACTCAAGTTTTTAGTAGACGCCATTTTGATTACGAAAACAAATACTTTTCTAAGACAAAAAAGCCGCTACCTTATTTTGGGCAGCTTATTCTACCCTTTTTTTAGCGTTTGCGTGGCTTTCTATTCTTTGTTTGGAAAATACGAATGGAAAGGGAGACGGTTTTGATTCAAGACAAAGACCTACCCTGATAGAAATAAAAATTCTTTTATGATGGTAGTCAGCATAAAAAATTGCGGTGTTTAACAAGAAATGGCTTCGTAAAATCACTCAACTTTAAGAATTACTGGAAGTATAAATTGTGTTTTTACTGGAATTCCTCTTTTAATTGCCGGATTCACTTTTGGAAAATTAACCAACCTTGCTGTCAAAATACTGTCAATCTTAATGGTATCATACGCGACCGAATCCTTTAGAAACTGAGGTTCGAATTCCATCTTTGCATCGGGAAAGATAGTAACTTTTACCTCTATGGTATCTAATTCAGGATAGAGTATTGAAAGCGTATCACTGCTTAGTTTATCCTGTATTAATTCAGTCAGGTATTGAAAAAAACAGTTTTGACGCTGTATTTTGTCGTCTACTTTTTGACAATCAACAAATGATGGGTATTCGTCAACTTCTTTCCAATTGATCGCTTTCAATTCCTTTTGCAGCAATTCCTTTTGCGAAGGCACTTGCTTGTCAAAATATTGGCAGGAATTAAAAAGTAAAAAAAGTAAAAAAAAGTAATAGTGCTTCAATCTCTGTTTTTTGAATTAGACTAATATTTTATAAAAATACAATTATTTTTTAGATTCTTTTTAAAGCAACTAATCTTCATCGCTTTCTGCAAAGCGTTTCTTTTAATTTGTCAGTAGAGTATGTCAATATAGGTGCTATTATTACGATTAACAAATTACCCTAAAATCAAAAAAGCCATTCGCCGCGGCGAAAAGCTTTTCATCCGTCTAACTACTAAACCCAGTCTCGTTGCTATCAACACAAATAAAATTAATAGTTTACGGAAATAAAAAAGCCTTTCCGTTAAGAAAGGCTCTACCAATATTGCGGTCTGGACGGGACTCGAACCCGCGACCCCCTGCGTGACAGGCAGGTATTCTAACCAACTGAACTACCAGACCAGCTGCTATATTGCGGTGGCAAAGATACAATAGAAGTTGATTCTCACAAGAGTTTAGGACTTTTAAAAAAAAATCAATTGAATTATTATTCAACTATCTTATTTCAAATGTATTGACCCTGTCAACTCATGGCAGAAGAACAAGAATTGCCATACTTATTTTAAAAGTGCTAGTCTTCTCTTACTTTTAAAACCACAATTTCGACGTTAATCGCTTTTAAAACTCGATTAAAAAAATTTGATTTGACTTTTGAAAGCCTAGAAAATATAGTACATCTCGTTTAGCGCAGCAAATAGCTTGGCTGAACTAAGGTTTCATGATTGATCAGAGGTAGCTTAAAATCAAAAAAGCCATCCAAATCCTGAATAAATTCAGAGTAAATGGAAAGCTTTTCATTGGTCTAACTACTAAACCTGGCTAGCTTACAAAGGCTAACCAAACAACACAACTAACTTTAGATACTTTATGGGGGCAAAAAAGCCTTTCTGTTAAGAAAGGCTCTCCCCAATATGCGGTCTGGACGGGACTCGAACCCGCGACCCCCTGCGTGACAGGCAGGTATTCTAACCAACTGAACTACCAGACCCACTCATTATTGCGGTGGCAAAGATACAATAGATTTCGAGTTACACAAACGTTTTTGCCAAAAAAAAAGCTTTTTTCTCGAATAACTATCCAAAGTTTTGTTTCTCAGCCAAATATGTCAATAAAATTCTTTCGAAATTTTCGCCAACATTTACAGGAATGTACTTAATCCTGTTCTGAGCACAGCTTAACGCCAACTTTTTAAAATACAACTGGGCTTTTTTTTCGTATTCCTGCTTCACATTATCGGCAAAAACAGAAATTTCTTCACCAGTTTCCACGTCAATAAATTTTCTTGGGGTGTTATCGAAATCGAAATCTAACTCCGTTTTAGTGTCCACGACATGAAATAAGACCACCTTGTGTTTATTGTGCTTCAAATGTTGCAGCGCATTCAGCAGCGCTTCCTCCTCTCCAGACTGAAACATATCCGTAAAAAGGATAATCATCGAGCGGCGATGTATCTTTTCTGCAATTTGGTGTAAAAAAGTGACGGTATCAGTACTTTTAGTAGTCACTGAGCTTTGCAAAAGTTTTTCAAGTGCGTTTAGAATCATTCGGTGATGGCGATCACTTCCCTTTTCAGGAGCATAGTACTCGTAACTATCAGAAAACACGCTCAAGCCCACCGCATCCCTTTGTTTCTTTAACAAATCCATTAAAACCGCCGAGGCCAAAACGGAGAATCCAATTTTGCTTTCATAAAAGGCTTGACTTTCTTTTAGTTTTGGGTAGTGCATCGATGAGGAGTTATCGATGATAATATGACAACGCATATTGGTTTCTTCCTCAAAGCGTTTAGTGTACAAGCGATCCGTCTTAGCAAATAACTTCCAGTCAATATGCTTGGTGCTTTCTCCAACATTATATAGCTTGTGCTCGGCAAATTCTGCCGAAAAGCCATGAAAGGGGCTTTTGTGCATTCCGGAAATAAATCCTTCCACAACTTGATTGGCCAACAATTCAAGATGCTGAAACCTAGAAATTTTTTCTATTTGCGATTCAATCTTCATCTTTCAAAGTTATTAAAAGATTGAATGATTTAAAAATTAAAAGATTACAGAAATAAAACTAAATAATGAAGCTGATATAAATTTAGCTTAAATAAAAAAAAGGTTTGACTTTCGCCAAACCTTTCCTATATAAATTGTAATCTACTGATTACAACAACGCGTCTAAACTATCTGCGTAGGTTTGTTTAGGAGCTACACCTACTTGTTTTCCTACTACTTCTCCGTTTTGAAAAACCAAAACCGTTGGTATGTTTCTCACTCCGTATTTTGCTGCAAATTCTTGGTTTGCGTCAACATCTATTTTCCCAATCACCACTTTTCCTTCATATTCAGTACTCAATTCCTCAATGATTGGACCTACCATTCTACAAGGCCCGCACCATGCTGCCCAAAAATCTACCATTACTGGTTTTGTTGATTTCAAAACTACTTCTTCAAAAGTAGCGTCTGTTATTGCTAATGCCATAATATCTTTGTTTAAAGTTTAAAGTTTTAATCGTATTCAAAACTAGAGTACAAATTTAGAAATTAAAAACAAATGAAACGCTATTCACAAATTAGTTTTGGTTATGAAAGGATTGAAAATTGCTATTTATCTCATTGTAGCTACAATTTTTATTGGTTCGCTAGCGTTTACTGCTCTTCGCGATATCTTTTTGTACTTAAAACTAATTCAGCTTAAAATTAATTTGCATTTTTTCTAACTCAACCAATAGTTCGTTAGATATTTTGATCTTTAGCCTTCTGCTTGGCATTGTTAACTTGGTCACCACTTTTATTTCCTCCACTTCTGTCACTGCTAAAGCTTCCTTTTCTCCAGCCTCAGAAACTTCAGCATCGTCATCTCCTTCCACAAAATCATCTCCTCCACTTTCTAAAAGAAGCGGAGCAGTTTCAATAATTCTCTTGACTTTCTCCAATTCCATAATTTCAAACGAGACTACGTTATCTCCTTTGTTTTCTTGAAAAAGATGACTTAATTTATGAATAAGCTCTGTCTGCAGATCCGTAATATTCAACAAAACAATTAATTTTTTGGCAAAGGTATCCAATACATCTTGTAAGTATTGAACCAAGCTAAACTGAATCCTTGGATCGCTTTTCTTACCGGTATCCTGATTTGTCCAGCCCTCTTTGACCGATATTTTCATATAAGTAAAGTTATTCTGAATCAAGAAATGACGAAACTTCAAGTACTCTTCACCAAAGATCTTAAACTCATAACTTTCATCATATCCCTCTAATGTAAATATCGCCCAACCTTTTCCGTTTTTGGCTACTCTGTGTTGAACATCATTTATAATCCCACCAAAATTAAGAGTTTTACCCACATAAAGCTCCATACTTCTGAGTGCTTCTAGCTTGGCATTACAAAAATATTTCATCTCAAACTTGTAATCATCTAATGGATGTCCCGATATATATATCCCAACTACTTCCTTTTCTTTGGCCAGTTTTTCCATCGTACTCCAATCTTCACAAGGTGGCACAACTGGTTCTTCAATTTGCACATCACTACTTTCTCCAAACAAACTTACCTGCGATGAATTCTCATTCTCTTGAAATTTTGCGCCATAGCGAATCGCTTTTTCGTAAAAGGTAATTCCGTCTCCATCATCATGAAAATATTGAGCACGAGTTGTTCCCAAAAAGGAATCAAACCCTCCGGCCAATGCCAAACTTTCCAAAGCTTTTTTATTGGCGGCACGCAAATCAATTCGCTTAGTCAAGTCAAAAATCGACTTGTATTTTCCGTCTTTCCTTTGTTCAACTATAGCTGCAACAGCACCGGCACCGACACCTTTTATGGCTCCCATACCAAAACGCACGGCGTAATTGTCGTTAACGGTGAATTTATAAAAAGACTCATTTACATCCGGCCCTAATACTTCAAGCCCCATTCGTTTACATTCTTCCATAAAGAAAGAAACTTGCTTGATGTCGCTCATGTTATTAGACAACACCGCTGCCATATATTCAGCAGGGTAATTCGCTTTTAGATAGGCTGTTTGATAAGCAATCCAAGCATAACAGGTAGAGTGTGATTTATTAAAGGCATACTCGGCAAAAGCTTCCCAGTCTTTCCATATTTTTTCCAGCTTGTCTTCGGGATGCCCTTTGGCTGCAGCCTGACTAATAAACTTAGGCTTCATTTTATCCAAGACATCTTTTTGCTTTTTTCCCATCGCTTTACGCAATACATCGGCATCCCCTTTCGAGAAATCAGCGAGCTTTTGGGATAAAAGCATTACCTGTTCTTGGTAAACGGTAATTCCGTAGGTATCCTTCAGCAACTCCTCGCAGGCTTCAAGGTCATATATAATTTCCTCTTCACCATTTTTCCTTTTTACAAAACTAGGAATATAGGCAATTGGACCTGGTCGATACAAGGCATTCATGGCAATCAAATCGGGAAAAACCGTTGGTTTCAATTCCTTCATGTACTTCTGCATTCCTGCAGATTCATATTGGAAAATTCCCACCGTTTCTCCTCGCTGAAAAAGCTCGTATGTTTTTACATCATCAATCGGGAATTCATCTGGGTTAAGGTCGATTCCATTTCTATATTTTACTAATTTAACCGTGTCTTTAATAAGGGTAAGGGTTTTCAAACCCAAGAAGTCCATCTTTAACAATCCGGCGGTTTCCACTACCGAGTTATCAAACTGGGTCACATACAAATCAGAATCTTTGGCCGTAGCCACAGGAACAAAATCAGTAATATCACTTGGAGTAATAATCACCCCACAAGCATGAATACCCGTATTTCTCAAATTTCCTTCCAGAACTTTGGCTTGTTGAATGGTTTCACCACCTAAATCATCTTCACTTGCCAGAGCGATTAATTCTTTTATTTTATCAAACTCTTCTGGACGAACAGCTTTTCTTATTAATGCTTCGTCTTCATTTAAAAATCGAGCCAGATTCCATTTTCCAGGCATCATACCCGGAATTAACTTCGCTATTTTATCGGCTTCAAACAATGGTAAATCTAGCACACGAGCCGTGTCACGAATAGCCGATTTAGTTGCCATTTTACCATAGGTGATAATTTGTGCCACTTGTTTCGAACCGTATTTTCGAATCACATAATCCATCACACTGCTTCGTCCTTCATCATCAAAATCGATATCAATATCGGGTAGCGACACACGATCGGGATTAAGAAAACGCTCAAAAAGCAGGTTGTACATTAGCGGGTCAATATTGGTTATTTTTAAACAATACGCCACAACCGATCCCGCTGCAGATCCCCTTCCCGGACCTACAGAAACGCCCATGCTCCTCGCTTCGGCAATTAAATCCTGTACAATTAAGAAATATCCAGGATAACCAGAGTTAGAAATCGTCAGTAACTCAAAGTCAAGACGCTCTCGTATTACCTCCGTGATTTCAGGATACCTTCTATTTGCCCCTTCGTAGGTGAGATGTCTCAAATAAGCATTTTCCCCTCGCACTCCCCCATCAACAGCGTCTTGCGCCACGTCAAACTCATCTGGAATGTCAAATTTGGGCAACAAAACTTCACGTGCCAAATTATAAATTTCAATTTTATCGACAATTTCACTTAAGTTAGAAATAGATTCGGGCAAATCAGTGAAGAGTTTCTTCATCTCTTCCCCTGTCTTGAAATAGTATTCTTGATTGGGCAACCCAAAGCGATAGCCACGACCACGACCTATGGGCGTAGTTTGTTTTTCGCCATCGCGTACACAAAGCAAAATATCGTGCGCATTGGCATTTTCTTTATCTATATAAAAAGTATTGTTAGTAGCAACAATTTTAACCTCATGCTTTCTCGCCAAGGCAATCAAAGTGGTATTTACCCGATTTTCATCTTCTTGATTGTGACGCATCACCTCAATATAAAAATCATCTTTGAACTCTCCCTTCCACCAGATTAAGGCTTCTTCGGCTTGGTTTTCACCAAGATTTAAAACCTTGCTAGGAATCTCACCATATAGATTTCCGGATAAGACAATAATGTCTTCCTTAAACTGCTGAATGACCTTTCGATCGATTCTGGGCACATAATAAAACCCTTCTGTGTAGGCAATCGAAGACATTTTGGCCAAATTATGGTATCCTTTTTTGGTCTTTGCCAAAAGCACTATTTGGTATCCATTGTCTTTACGTGATTTGTCTTTGTGATCTTCACAGACAAAAAACTCACAACCGACAATTGGTTTCATAGGAACCTCAGTAGGTTCCTCCCCGTTTTCAATTGCGGCTGCATTCTTGACTTCCGCCGCTTTATTATGATTTAGAACATCCCTTACAAAGTGAAAAGCACCCATCAAATTAGCGTGATCTGTCATAGCTACGGCAGGCATCTTTTGTTGTGAAGCCGCTTTTACTAATGCTGGAATACTAATCGTAGACTGTAAAACAGAAAATTGTGTATGGTTGTGCAAATGCACAAAATCAGTATCCACAAGCACTTTCTTGTTTTGAGAAAGCTCTTGTTTTGAAATTGTCTCAGTCTGCTTTTCTCCAAACTGCTGACGAATTTTATCAGAAGCTTCTTTTAAATTAATGTGTTTTAAACCAATGAGTTTAATCTCACTTGGATTCTTACTTTGGAAATCCTGAAAATAACTTGCGGGAACATCTAGCTTTTCAGGAGTGTAATTTTCTCTACGAATTAGCTCCAAAAAACAACGTGTAGTTGCCTCCACATCGGCAGTTGCATTATGCGCTTCCGAAAATGGTTTGTTGAATAAATACTGATGTAATTCAGTAAGTGTTGGTAATTTGAAACGACCTCCACGACCTCCAGGCAATTCCAATAACTTTGCAGTCACTTCCGTACAAGTATCCAAAACAGGCATTGAAGCCATTGGACTTTGAACAGCTAAACGATGAAATTCACAACCCATAATATTGACATCAAAACCGAGATTTTGCCCTACAATAAATTTAGCCTTACCTAAAGCAACATTGAATTTCTCCAATACTTCTGCCAAAGCAATCCCTTCGGCTTGTGCCAACTCAGTAGAAATCCCGTGGATTCGCTCTGCATCATACGGAATATTAAAGCCTTCTGGTTTTACTAAGTAGTCCTGATGCTCGATGAGTTTCCCCATATCGTCATGCAGCTGCCAGGCAATTTGTATACAACGCGGCCAGTTGGCTGTATCCGTTATGGGCGCATCCCAACGCTTTGGTAATCCTGTCGTTTCAGTATCGAATATTAAGTACATATTTGTATATCAGCTGATTGTAAATTAAATAAATTACAAAAAATGAATTTCAAATTTAGGTTTTTTTCAAGTAAGAACGGAGGCAAGTTATCAACAAATATTGATGAAAAATTCAAAACCAATAACTAAATAAGGAATCCGTTCATCCTGTAATTTTAAACTTATTAATTTCTAAAATGGTACAACAAAGTAATAAATCACCCGCAAAACATTTTTTTGGATGTCGTACTATCTAGTCAAAAAAACAGCAGTGTATATTCCACCAAAAAACCGCTTATTGTCGAAAAGCGACAAACAAAAAGACCCGTTTTTTAAAATACAAAAACAACGAGATATTATCTATTTATTAAAACAATTGGCTTTAAACTTACTTTTACTCAACATAATTCGTTTTTTAAACGCTCAAATTAAGAAATAACTAACGTCACAAAACAACAAAACCCACATCCTAAATAACGATCAAAGAAATTAAAAACAAATTCAGATTACTCGACAAAACAAGAAACATTAAAATATAAGTCATCAGGTTCCGTAAAAAGGGTTTGGGTATCGTATATAATGAAAAACCCAAATTGTCCACTTTGTTTCTTTTTGTAAATTTGCGCTCATTGTTACAATTATGAACCGTTTAACGATTCCTAAAAGAAGAAATACACTTAAAAAATATTTAAAATGAGTACTACATTATTTGACAAAGTATGGGATTCGCACGTGGTGCGTAAAATTGAAGATGGACCAGACGTGTTTTTTATTGACCGTCATTTCATTCATGAAGTGACTAGTCCCGTTGCTTTTTTAGGTCTAAAAGAAAGAGGCATCTCGGTTTTGTACCCAGAGCGTACTTTCGCTACTGCCGATCACAATACTCCAACCATAAATCAACATTTGCCTGTTGAAGATCCCTTGTCCGCAAATCAACTTAAAGCATTGGAAGAAAATGCTAAAGAATACGGCATCAGCCATTGGGGATTAGGAAATGCAAAAAATGGAATCGTGCACGTAGTGGGTCCTGAAAACGGAATTACCTTGCCTGGTGTCACTATAGTTTGTGGAGATTCACATACTTCTACTCACGGAGCCTTCGGAGCTATAGCTTTCGGAATTGGTACTTCTGAGGTAGAGATGGTGCTTTCTACACAATGCATCATGCAGCCAAAACCTAAAAAAATGCTTATTAACGTAGCCGGCGATCTTCAGTTTGGAGTTACACCAAAAGATGTTGCGCTCTATATAATATCAAAGCTGTCTACCTCAGGTGCTACAGGTTATTTTGTGGAATACGCAGGGAAGGTTTTTGAAGACATGACTATGGAAGGTCGGATGACCGTTTGTAATTTGAGTATCGAAATGGGAGCTCGTGGCGGAATGATTGCTCCAGACCAAACTACTTTCGATTATTTAGAAGGCCGTCTATATGCTCCAAAAGGCGAAGCTTGGAATACAGCAGTAGCATATTGGAAAACATTAAAAACAGACGCTGACGCAAAATTTGACGAAGAAATCAACTTTGAAGCTTCAGATATTGAGCCAATGATTACCTATGGTACTAATCCAGGTATGGGCCTAGGAATTTCTAAAAGTATCCCCAGCTCAAAAGATGTTGCAGAAGGGGAAGAAACCTACAAAAAATCTTTAGGATATATGGGTTTCAACCAAGGCGAAGCTATGATAGGAAAGCAGATCGATTATGTTTTCTTAGGTAGCTGTACTAATGGCCGAATCGAAGATTTTAGAGCTTTTGCCTCTATTGTAAAAGGAAGACAAAAAGCAGCTAATGTTACGGCATGGTTGGTTCCAGGATCACATGTGGTGGAAGCACAAATAAAAGAAGAAGGAATTCTTGACATATTGACTGATGCAGGCTTCGTATTACGCCAACCAGGATGTTCCGCTTGCTTAGCGATGAATGACGATAAGGTTCCTGCCGGTAAATACTCGGTGAGTACTTCCAACAGAAATTTCGAAGGACGTCAAGGACCTGGCTCGAGAACATTATTAGCAAGCCCATTTATGGCTGCTGCTGCTGCGGTAACGGGAGTGTTAACAGACCCCCGAGATTTGATAGCTTCCTAATTTGCAAAAGCAAATGTTCTACAATATAAACACACAACTGCAGTAAACCTTTAAACCTAATCCTGTAGTTCAAAACAAAACAAAAATGGCTTACGATAAATTTAATATACTTACAAGTACAGCAGTTCCACTTTCTATTGAAAATGTAGATACGGATCAAATAATTCCTGCCCGTTTCCTTAAGGCAACAGAGCGTGTTGGTTTCGGCGACAACCTTTTCCGTGACTGGCGATACAACAATGACGGTTCCTCAAAATCAGATTTCGTTTTGAACAATCCGACATACAGTGGAAAAATCCTTGTCGGAGGAAGAAACTTCGGATCTGGCTCCTCAAGAGAACATGCGGCTTGGGCCGTTTATGATTACGGTTTCAGATGTGTGGTCTCCAGCTTTTTTGCCGATATCTTTAGAAACAACTGTCTGAATGTTGGCGTTCTGCCCGTTCAGGTTAGCGCTGAATTTGCGGACAAAATTTTCAAAGCCATCGAAGCAGATCCAGAAACGGAACTTGAAGTCAACCTTCCTGAACAAACAATCACACTTAAAGTGACGGGAGAGAAGGAGTCTTTTGACATTTCAGGATACAAAAAAGACAACATGATCAATGGCTTTGACGACATTGACTACCTACAAAACATAAAAAAGGAAGTAGTAGAATTTGCTGACAAGCTTCCCTATTAAAAAACCAATAAAAAAGCAGTCAGCTTGACTTTATTAAAGAACTGACTGTTTTTACGATCATATAAAATACAATTGTACGATTACAGAAATGTTTAAAATCGTATTAGCATCAAATTTAAAAATGGAAAAAAGAAAAGTTGAGATAATGGACACGACGCTTCGTGACGGGGAACAGACCTCGGGAGTATCATTTTCTGCTGCAGAAAAACTAACCATTGCACAATTGTTATTGGAGGAATTAAATATTGATCGCATCGAAGTCGCTTCCGCCCGAGTGAGCGAGGGGGAATTTCAAGGAGTTAGAGGGATCATGACCTGGGCCAATGAAAAAGGATACAACGACAGAATCGAAGTTTTAACTTTTGTCGACGGCGGACTATCTATCGATTGGATGAAGAAAGCGGGGGCCAAAGTCCAGAATTTGTTGACCAAAGGGTCCATGAATCATCTGAAACATCAATTGAAGAAAACGCCCGAACAACATTTTTCCGAAATTGCCCAAACGATTGCCTTAGCGCAAGCAAACGACATTGACACTAATGTCTATCTGGAAGACTGGAGTAACGGTATGCGCAATTCCCCGGAATATGTCTTTCAGTTTTTGGATTTCTTGTCAACCCAACCCGTGAAAAGGATATTGTTGCCTGATACTTTAGGGGTTCTTATCCCATCACAAACTTTTGAATTTATTTCAAAAATCACCGCGAAATACCCTAATATCCATTTTGATTTCCACGCGCATAATGATTATGATTTAAGCATTGCCAACGTAATGGAAGCACTGAAAGCGGGCATCAAAGGTTTACATGTCACTGTAAACGGGATGGGAGAACGCGCAGGAAATGCACCTCTTGAAAGTACTGTTGCCGTAATCAATGATTTCATGCCTGAAATAAAAATTAACGTCAAGGAATCTTCTCTTTACTCGGTGAGTAAGTTGGTGGAGACTTTCACAGGATACCGAATCCCGGCCAACAAACCTATTGTGGGAGACAATGTGTTTACGCAAACAGCAGGCATCCATGCAGATGGCGACAATAAAAACAACTTGTATTTTAATGACTTACTTCCGGAGCGATTTGGAAGAAAAAGACAATATGCACTGGGAAAGACATCCGGAAAAGCAAATATCGAAAAAAACCTTCAAGAATTGGGTTTGAAATTAAATCAGGAAGATTTGAAATTAGTCACCCAACGGATTATTGAATTGGGCGACAAAAAAGAAACGGTTACCAAAGAAGACTTGCCATACATCATTTCTGATGTTTTGGACAGTCAAACCTATCAAGAAAAAATCATTGTGGAATCTTATGTTTTGTCGCATGCTAAAGGTTTGCGCCCTTCAACAACCCTCTGTCTGAAAATAGACGGCGAGGTCATTGAAGAGCATGCTCAAGGAGACGGGCAATTTGACGCTTTCATGAATGCATTGGCCAAAATATATACGAGTAAGCAATTAGCATTGCCAAAACTGATCGATTATGCGGTAAGAATTCCCCCCGGCAGCAGTTCGGATGCTTTATGTGAAACCATAATCACCTGGACCATTAACGGAAAAGAATTTAAAACCAGGGGACTGGACTCTGACCAAACCGTCGCCGCAATCGTAGCAACCCAGAAAATGCTGAATGTAGTAACGAAATAATTTAGAAAAATTAAAGAAATATAATAAATCCTATCCCAATAACCTTCCCCTTTTCTGGAGGGTAATGGGAGGAAAACAAAACTATAAATAGATGAAATATACAATAGCACTATTGGCAGGAGACGGAATCGGACCAGAGGTAATCAACGAAGCTGTAAAGGTCTCTAACGCCATTGCGAAAAAATTCAAGCATGAAATCACTTGGACACCAGCTCTTACAGGAGCTTGCGCCATTGATGCCGTTGGTGTTCCTTATCCGGACGAAACGCATGAAATTTGCATGGCTGCCGATGCCGTTCTATTTGGAGCCGTTGGACATCCAAAGTTTGACAATGATCCCAAAGCTACTGTTAGACCGGAACAAGGTTTACTGTTGATGCGAAAAAAATTAGGCCTGTTTGCCAATGTGCGTCCCACATTTACTTTTCCCTCATTGATAGACAATTCACCGTTGAAAAGAGAACGAATTGAAGGAACCGATTTAGTGTTTTTGAGAGAACTTACCGGCGGAATTTATTTTGGTGAAAAAGGAAGGAAAGACGATGGGGAAACGGCATATGACACTTGTACTTATACTAGAGCAGAAGTGCAGCGTTTAGCAAAGAAAGGTTTCGAATTGGCCATGACCCGTACCAAAAAACTATGCTGCGTGGATAAAGCCAACGTCTTAGAAACTTCCCGTTTGTGGAGAGAGACGGTTCAGGCAATGGAGAAAGACTATCCGGAAGTGGAAGTAAGTTATGAATTTGTGGATGCTGTAGCCATGCGTTTGGTGCAATGGCCTAATTCATATGACGTTTTAATCACCGAAAACTTATTTGGTGACATCTTAACTGACGAAGCTTCTGTAATTTCTGGATCTATGGGGTTAATGCCATCAGCATCAGTAGGAGAACACACTTCATTATATGAACCTATCCACGGGTCTTACCCACAAGCAACAGGATTAAATATCGCTAATCCATTAGCTACGATATTATCTGCAGCGATGATGTTTGAAGATGCTTTTGGACTACATGAAGAAGCGGCTACAATTAGAGCAGCAGTAAATAAATCATTAGAAAAAGGGATTGTAACCGAGGACTTAGCTGCTAAAGGAGCAACAGCCTATAAAACAAGCGATGTTGGAGATTGGCTAGTAGCTAATTTGTAATAAACAGAAAATTCAAATTCTATAAATAACAAACAACTACCACACTAACAATTACCAACTAAAAAAGCTGTCAATTTACATTGACAGCTTTTTGAATTTACAAACTTAGGAGAACAACTCCTTTTTTATTTTATCATAATAACTGTCACTAACTGGAATCGAAATCGTAGTTAACAATAAATCTCTACCTTTTAATCCAGTAACTTTACTCTTATTTACAATAAAGGAGCGATGCACTCTAATAAATTGGGAAGAGTTTAAACTTTTTTCCAATGATTTTAATGATTGATAACTCATTATTTTTTTTCCATTGACATGAAAAACTACATATTCACTATCGCTTTCAATATGTGTGATGTCATCCAGCTTAACCTTAAAAAGATCATAGCCCGATTTTATAGTTATTGTATCAGCAAAACTAGGCACTTCAGATTTGACTTTCTGAACTGCTTTTAAAAACCGTTGAAAAGCAATGGGTTTTAATAAATAATCAATGGCATCTAATTCAAAACCTTCTAATGCATATTCAGAATAAGCCGTCGTAAAAATTATCTTGGCAGTTGACGGTATCAATTTTGCAAATGCCGTCCCTTTAATTTCAGGCATTTGAATATCTAAAAACACAATCTTTATATCTTCTGTCTTCAGGCAAGTCATCGCTTCTAATGGATTTTCAAAAGACCCTGCCAATTCTAAAAAATCTAATTTGGCAACATAACTTTTCAGTAGTTCCCTAGCTAATTCTTCGTCGTCAATTATAACACATTTAAACATTAATATCCATTTTTAATTTCACTTTAAATGTATCACTATTTTCAGTAATTTCCAGTATATGTGTATCGGGATAAAGTAAGGATAGTCTCTTTTTTACATTCCGTACCCCAATTCCACCTACTCCATCTTTGCTTATTGGTCCTTTTTTAAAACTATTTTCGATTTCAAAAACAATGCTATCACTTGTAGAATGTAAATTTATATTGATAAAAGACTCCCCAATATTTTGAATATTACTGTGTTTAAATGCATTTTCTACAAAAGGAATTAACAACATTGGAGCTATTTCCAGCTTAGGATTCTCTATATTAAAAGATGTTGTAATAGGATATTTTTTACTGCTTTTAAGTACAAATAATTGTATAAAATCCTCGATATAAGTAACCTCTTTTTCAATAGCCACAACTGGTTTTTCACAATCATATAAAACGTAACGAAGCATATCTGACAAGTAAAGTATGCTCTCTTGTGCTTTACCCGAATCTATCGTTGAAAGCGCATAAATATTATTCAAAGAGTTAAATAAAAAATGTGGGTTAATCTGTGATTTCAAAAACTTAAGTTCATTTTCCATAGTTTCACTTTTGCTTAAAATTAAATCCTCTTCTTTCTTTTGAGCAAAAGAAAAAGTTTCTAAAAAAGTCGCAAAAACATAAGAAACACTAATCAAAAGTAAATTGATAAAAAATGGGCCAGGTTGATTCTTTTTTATAAAATCAGGTGGTGGTGGCATATCAATCCCATGATGCCCTCTAAGGAATAAAGAAGAAATAAAAGCCCCAATAAAAATAATTAAAATCGAAAACAAAACAAATTGGACATACTTCTTTTTGAAAAGATAATTTGGCGCCAAGAAATATATCAGACCAATAATTAAGACTGCTTGACAAAAATAAGTAGCTGAATTTTCAATTAGAAAACGTATAAGATTCTCTTGATTTAAAGCAAGAATTATCAAAACCAAAAACCATAAAACTAGCTGGAAGACAGCTCTAGTAAATTTATTCATACTACAAATAAATACAATTAAAATTAATGATTTTGAAATAACGACGCTTTTAACCCCTTGAAATCGAATATTCATAAGTACAAGCAAAGCCATTTACTGAAAACATCAAGCCGTTTACTGAAAAGTAAAAGTTTATATTCTTTAAATCCTCAGATTTGTACTCAATATCAATTATAAAATTCAAAAATCATGAGAAATAAAATGAGCAGCAAAATAGTTTACAGCGTTTTTATAATGCTAATAGGAACAGTTTTTACTTATGCACAGCCACCTCAAGGAAAAGAGGGACAAAAACCGCCAACTATTGAAGAGCTATTCAAACAAATGAATAAGAACAAAGACAGTAAACTTTCTAAAAAAGAAGTTAAAGGACCTTTGAAAAACGACTTTGATAAAATTGACCTTGATAAAGATGGGTTTATAACAAAGGAAGAAATGAAAAAAGCACCAAAACCTGAAGGACCAAGACCAGAAAATAAAAAATAATACAGATGAAAAAATTAGCACAAAATAAAAAATGGACCATTGCAATAGGAATCTCATTAAGTATACTAGTCCTAGCCTGCAGTAAAGATGATTCGACTTCTGATGACAGCAGTTCAACAACCACAACAACGGGAAGTACAACTGTTCCAACTGTTTTTAGTAGCAACTATAAAACAGCAGTAACTTTATCAACTGATGGAACATCATTGACATTAAAGTCAAACGGAACACCTGATCACGTAACACCTTATTGGGGAATGGGAAATGCACTTTATGAACAACAAACAACAGGACAAACACTAACCCCAGGTAGCCTTCAATCACAAGTTTTCGTGATGACCATTCCTATAAATCCAGTTGCAGCTACTACAAAAGAAGCAACTTCACTTGGACCAATTGGTATGGCATTGAATGGAGTAGCCATATATAACGACAGAGAAGGTGGAAATGTACCTGTGGACTCTCAAACCATTACGACTTTCGACAGAGGAGGTGCGCATAGCGGTCCGGGAGGCTTATACCACTACCACTTTAATGGCGATTTTACATCTAAAGACGATTCCAAATTAATTGGTTGGTTGCGTGATGGCTTTCCAATCTACGGTCGTAAAGATAAAGACGGAACCTATCCTACTACTTTAGATACAAATGGAGGTCATACTGGAGCAACTACGGAATATCCTGACGGGATTTATCACTACCATTGTTCAAATGTGAATTATTTAAATTCTGGATTCTATATTTTAAAAGCAGGAAGTTATCATGGTACTAAGGGAACATTTACTTCTTAAAATTGCTGGTTTATTTATTTTTATGCTAGCTATTACAAGTTGCAAGAAAACGACAAAAGAAGAAGGATTAACTCCTTCTTCTTTTGTCGTTGATATATCAAAAATACCTACTGATACCATTTCTTCAGACAACAAGAATATAAAATTAGATAATGGAGTTGTTTATTTAAGAAGGGATATCTATTCGGGATTTGTAAAAGAAAATTATAGTCCAACTCAAGTCAAAGCAGTCTTTAGTTTTCTGAATGGAAAACAACACGGAATAACGATTAGCTATTTTTTGGATGGAAAAATAAAAGATTCGCGTAGTTATAAAGACGGAAAAAGTTTTGGGAACCATTTTGGTTATTGGGAAAATGGACATCAAAAGTTTGACTTCATTTATAACAATGACAAACGGGAAGGACTTCAAAAACAATGGTATGAAAGCGGAACACCTTATTCTTTTTTAACTTTTAAAGACGATAAGGAAGACGGCATGCAAAAAGCTTGGCGTGAAAATGGTAAACCGTACATCAATTACCAAGCAAAAGACGGCCATCGATACGGATTACAAAAATCGACTTTATGCTATACTTTAAGAGATGGCAAATTAAAATCAAACAAAGAATGAAACTAAAGTATCTAATTATTCCATTATTTCTATTATTACTCTCTTGCCAAGACAAAGAGCTTGTTAGAAAACTGCCCTACTATAACACTTCAGACTTCACACCGGTGTGGGAACTACCAACGGACAAACCTTTTCATTCAATACGAGCTTTCCAACTTACAGATCAAGAAGGCAAGTCTTTCACAGAAAAAAATATTGAAAACAAAATTTGTGTTGTTGACTTCTTTTTTACTTCATGCCCTGGAATTTGCCCCAAAATGACTAATAGCATGTCGCTTTTACAAAAGGAATTTATAAAAGACGACGCTATTTTATTACTGTCACATACTGTAACTCCTGAACAAGATAGTGTTTCAGTATTAGCCGATTATGGTAAAAAGAAAAACGTACAATACAACAAATGGAAATTATTGACAGGAACAAAGGACGAAATCTATAATCTAGGGAGAAAATTTTATTTCGTCGAAGAAGACTTGGGGGAAAATAAAGACAATTCGATCTTCTTGCATACGGAGAACTTTGTATTAATAGATAAAAGCAGGATAATAAGAGGAATTTACAATAGTCTCGATCCTACAAGCATGGCTTCATTATCAGAAGACATTAAAGTATTAGAGAAAGAATAAAACAGTTGTCACACTCATACAGATGAACTGTAGTAACAGTAATATTTGAAGCATATTATAACTAATATTTAGCACTATCAGATTTAAAAATAGTATCCATTTCCAAAAGAACAATACCATAATCTTAAAAACAAAAAAGGGGACCATTTACATGGTCCCCTTTTCTTATAGTTTAGAAAAAAATATTAGTATCCTCCTCTGTTTCCACCACCACGGTTTTCTCCACCACGGCTGTTTCCACCACCATAACCACCGCGTGAATCTCCACCACGACTGTTATTGTTAAAACTTCTTCTTTCTCCTTCTGGTTTTGGCTCAGATTTGTTAACCACAATTGCACGTCCTTGAACAGTAGCACCGTTCAATTCATCAATCGCTTTTTGAGCTTCATCATCATTCGTCATTTCAACAAAACCGAATCCTTTACTTCTTCCAGTAAATTTATCAGTAATAATTTTTACAGAATCAACTGCACCATAAGCCTCGAAAGACTCTCTTAAATCTGCTTCCTCAATACTGAATGGAAGGCTTCCAACAAAAATATTCATATGTACTTATTTATAATAATTGCAACAAATATAATGTTATTTTTTTATAACACACTATAAATTAGCTTATTTATGTTTTTATTTTAATTTAAAAAAAGGAACGAACTTCTAAAATGCCTAAATAAAAACCATTCCCAACAGGCGTTTACTTCCTAATTGGTTAGCACTTGCTGCCTTACGGGAACTTTATAAAAGACACCTTGTTGGAAATTCAAAACAGAACCTGCTAACGGATTGCTGTAAACATTTTCTGCATTAAATTTAAAAGTGCCCGTTACCGTATGGTTTACTTCATCATATTCTTTTATGACTATTTGGCCGTCGCCAATATCGATTCCAGTCGTGAAAGTAATTGCGCCATCACTGTCTGTCCTCACATAAGTTGCCGTCTTGGAAGTACTGGTTCCCAAGACATAGGTTTGAGCCGTTGTTGAAGTGGTCTTTAAAGTAATCACTTCGTTTCCGGAATAGGCCTCAATAACTAAAGCTCCACCCGGGCCTACTGAAGCTTTTGATTCAATAGCCCTCCAAAAGACATTGTCTTTTACCCCTTGAAAGGAAGGATTGTTAAAACTAACATCTTCCGCACAGGAGATTAAGGAAAACAGCACGATAATAAGAAGGATTTGTTTTTTCATAAAATGCATCTTTATACAAACAAAAGTATGCTATTATCCCTAAATAAACAGGATTAGTGTTAAAAAAATATTGACTAAAAAGACATAAAACAATCATATTCGTTATATTAAGGTCCTATTGTCATATTCCAAAAAATAGTATATCTTTGCACCCTTAATTAACAGAGGTCGAGTACCTCAAAATTTAATCATTTAGATTATGTCAGTAAAAATTAGATTACAAAGACACGGTAAAAAAGGAAAACCTTTTTACTGGGTTGTAGCAGCAGATGCTCGCTCAAAAAGAGACGGTAAATACTTAGAGAAAATCGGTACTTACAATCCAAACACAAACCCAGCAACTATCGACTTAAACCTTGATAGCGCAGTTAAATGGTTGCACAATGGTGCACAACCAACTGAAACTGCTAAAGCAATTCTTTCTTACAAAGGAGCTTTATTGAAACATCACCTTGACGGTGGTATCCGTAAAGGAGCCCTAACTCAAGAACAAGCTGATGCAAAATTAGCAACTTGGTTAGAAGCAAAAACTGGTACAGTTGATGCTAAAAAAGAAGGTTTGACTAAAACTCAAGCTGATGTTAAAGCTAAAGCTTTCAAAGCAGAACAAGATGTGAATGCAAAACGTTTAGCTGCAGCTGCAAAAGCTGAAGCAGATGCTATTGCTGCTGCTGCTCCTGCTGTTGAAGAAGAAGTTGCTGAAGTTGAATCAACTGAAGAAACTCCTGCTGCAGAAGAAAACAACGAAGAAACTCAAGCATAAATTTAGAAGCGAAGATGCGTAAAGAAGATTGTTTCTATTTAGGCAAAATCGCCAAAAAATTTAGTTTTAAAGGGGAAGTCCTTGCCTATTTAGACACGGACGAACCAGAGCTATACGAAAACTTGGAATCAGTGTTTGTTGAATGCAACAAACACTTGGTTCCTTTTTTTATTGAAAGCAGCTCGTTGCACAAAAACGACTTCCTTCGAATTCGCTTTGAAGACGTCAGTAATGAAGAAGAAGCCGATGCCATCATAGGTAACGATCTCTATCTTCCAATAAAAATGTTGCCCAAACTTAGCGGTAACAAATTCTATTTTCACGAAGTAATTGGTTTTGAAGTTGAAGACAAACGTCTTGGTTATGTTGGAGATATCCAATCCATCAATGACACCACTGCGCAACCTCTATTTGAAGTACTAAAAGGTGATGTGGAAATTCTCATACCCATGATTGATCATTTCCTTGTCAAAATTGACCGTGAGAACAAAAAAGTGATCATGGATTTGCCTGAAGGCCTAATCGAAATGTACCTTTAGAAAATTCTAATCGGTTATTTGTTTATTCGATTATCGTTAAAAATCTAAATAAACTAAAATTACGCATTTGTTTCCATGTCAAAATTTCAATTCAAACAATTCTCAATAGACCAAGACCGTTGTGCCATGAAAATAGGCACCGATGGCGTTTTGCTTGGCGCTTGGACACCAATTGAAAACAATCCGTTCAGTATATTGGATATAGGAACTGGAACAGGCATAATTGCCTTAATGTTAGCGCAACGCAGTCATGCCGAACAAATTGACGCGCTGGAGATTGACGAAGAAGCCTACGAACAATCGGTAGAAAATTTTGAAAACTCTCCTTGGAGCGATCGTTTATTCTGTTTTCATGCCGGTTTGCATGAATTCGTCGAAGAACCCGAAGACGAATACGACCTGATCATTTCCAATCCTCCATTTTACAATGAGGATTACAAAACCGAAAGTAAACAAAGAGATATGGCACGTTTTCAAGACGCCATGCCTTTTGAAGATCTCATCGAAGCAGCCGCTTTGTTGCTTTCAGAAAACGGTGTTTTTTCAGTGATAATTCCTTTCAAAGAAGAAGACACTTTTTTGACTCTTGCCAAGGAATACGAACTGTACCCGTTAAAAATCACCCGTGTTAAAGGCACACCTACAACCGATATTAAACGCAGTTTATTGGCTTTTGGCCAGACTGAAAATATTGATATAACTATCGACGAATTAATCATTGAAACCGAAAGACATATTTACACACCAGAATATATTGCGTTGACAAAGGAGTTTTATATGAAAATGTAATTCTTAAAAAGCACATTTGAATTCATAGTTCACCCCCCTACATTTCCCCAATTTACCCCATATATGTCCCTAGACTGCCATTTGATAGCGTCTTTACCCCTGCGCCTAAGAAAAAACAACTATTTCACATTGTTTGTTTAAAATTATAACATTCCATAGTGGTTTTGTTATATTTCTTTATGTAAATTTGTGCTGTAAAAACAACAAATCGCGCAAATTGCCTTAATTTTATGCTGAATCTAAAAGCACTAGTTAGCAACTGCCCTACCATTATAAAAAAACTCAATATGAAACCAGATTTATTTCAATCGCCAGATTATTACTTATTAGATGATTTATTATCTGAAGAACACAAATTAGTGCGCGATTCTGCACGTGCATGGGTAAAACGTGAAGTTTCCCCAATTATTGAAGAATATGCCCAAAAAGCGGAATTCCCAAAACAAATCATAAAAGGTTTGGGTGAAATTGGAGGTTTCGGCCCTTATATCCCTGTGGAATATGGCGGAGCTGGATTAGACCAAATTTCATACGGACTGATCATGCAAGAAATCGAACGCGGTGACTCAGGCGTACGTTCAACATCATCTGTGCAATCTTCTTTGGTAATGTATCCAATTTGGAAATACGGTAATGAAGAGCAAAGAATAAAATACTTACCAAAATTAGCTACTGGTGAATTTATCGGTTGTTTTGGTTTGACCGAACCTAATTATGGCTCAGACCCGGGAAGCATGATCACTAACTTTAAAGACATGGGTGACCATTATTTATTGAATGGCGCTAAAATGTGGATTTCCAATGCCCCTTTTGCCGATATTGCTATTGTTTGGGCAAAAGATGAAACAGGAAGAATTCACGGACTTATTGTAGAACGTGGAATGGAAGGTTTTTCTACGCCGGAAACGCATAACAAATGGTCACTTAGAGCTTCTTCGACAGGGGAGTTGATTTTTGACAATGTCAAAGTACCTAAAGAAAACTTGTTACCAAACAAATCAGGTTTAGGAGCACCGCTAGGTTGTTTAGATTCTGCTCGTTACGGTATCGCTTGGGGCGCCATTGGCGCTGCTATGGACTGCTACGATACGGCATTGCGTTATGCGAAAGAAAGAATCCAGTTCGACAAACCTATTGCAGGAACGCAATTACAACAAAAGAAACTAGCCGAAATGATTACCGAAATTACCAAAGCGCAATTGCTAACTTGGAGACTAGGTGTTTTGAGAAATGAAGGAAAGGCAACTACCGCTCAAATCTCTATGGCCAAAAGGAATAATGTAGATATGGCTGTTCAAATCGCCCGTGAAGCAAGACAAATGTTAGGTGCAATGGGAATAACAGGAGAATACTCCATTATGCGACACATGATGAATCTAGAATCCGTAATAACATACGAAGGAACGCATGACATCCACTTGCTAATAACAGGGATGGACATCACTGGAATTCCTGCTTTTAAATAGAAAAAAAACTATTACAGTATTTAAAAAATCGATAGTAAAAGCTTCTTGAAAACAAGAAGCTTTTTTATCTTTACACTAAAAATAAGACCTATGACTATTCAGCAAATTAACAAGACGATTGAACCACAAAAAAACATCTTGTTGCAACACCCGCTTTACAAAAAGGTCAAAACGATTGAAGATTTACAGTGTTTCCTTGAAAACCACGTGTTTGCAGTATGGGATTTCATGTCACTATTGAAGGCTTTACAATCAAAATTAACCTGCACAACTACACCATGGTTCGCTACCAAAAACCCTGAAACCCGGTATTTAATTAATGAAATCGTAGTTGCTGAAGAATCAGACCTTTCAATTGACGGTCGTAGACAAAGCCACTACGAAATGTATGTTGAAGCAATGCATGATTGCGGAGCAAACACATCAGAGATTGATAACTTTTTGGCGGAAGTAAATTCATTACAAAATATTTTTGTTGCCATAAAAACAAGCCCCTTACACCCTAACGTAAAATCGTTTCTAGACTTTACTTTTAGAGTAATTGAAGAAGGAAAACCCCATGAAATAGCAGCCGCTTTTACCTTCGGAAGAGAAGATTTAATTCCAGATATGTTTACCGCTATCTTGAAAAATTTTCAAGAAAACTTTCCCGAAACCGACCTAAGCAAATTGATTTATTATTTTGAAAGACACATCGAACTAGACTCTGACACTCACGGTCCTATGGCAATGCAAATGATAAATGAACTTTGCGGAACGGATGTTCAGAAATGGGCAGAAGTTGAAGAAATAGCTAAAATGGCTTTAGACAAACGGATCGGATTATGGGACGCAATCGAAGAAAGCCTTACTGCAAAAGTAGCCATGGCGTAAAACGAATTATGAATTAATAGCCTTTCTTTCGCAAAGTACTTTCGCAGAGAATACAGCGTAAAGTTTATATCCTTTAACGAAATAGTTGTTTACGAAGACAACGCTTTTATAATAGACGAATTGTACTGATCAGAAATAGCTTAATCATTATTTTTGGAGCAAATATGACTCGCAGCTGCTAAAATCTTAGACAAGTAAAAAAGTCCCGAAATATCGGGACTTTTTTTATTAATTTTCTGGAGCCAACTCTAGTTCTAAACCTTCTAAGCTTTCAGTGATTGGGATTTGACAGCCCAACCGACTGTTAGGCTTTACGTAGAACGCCTCTGATAGCATTGCCTCTTCATCATCTCCCATTTCAGGCAAAACAATATCGTTAAGCACATAGCATTGACAAGAAGCACACATTGCCATTCCGCCACAAGTTCCTTCAACAGGAAGCTCATACGCTTTACACAATTCCATGATATTCATCGCCATGTCTGTTGGAGCTTGCAAATCATGAACTACTCCTTCTCTATCTTTAATCTTTATTAATACATCCATTTATTAAATATTCGAATTGGTTGGTTAATCGAGTCTCTAGTTTTACGTTAGGGATAAAATCAAGCTATCGCGGTAGCGATTATAGCCCGACCTCTTTTAGAAAAAAGGGGTCTCAACAAAAACTCAGACAGTCTTTTTTTCTAAAAGCTGAAACGCTCCTTTATACATTTAAAGAATATTTACAACAGTTTCAATTTGTGGCGCAAACCTTTTGATAGTGGTCTCCACTCCTGCTCTTAGTGTCATTTGGTTGACACTACAGCTGGTGCATGCTCCTTCAAGTCGTACTTTGACATGTTTGCCTTCCTCAATGGAAACTAGCGAAATGTCACCGCCGTCAGAATTCAAAAAAGGCCTAATTTCTTCCAGCGCTTTTTGAACTTCAATCATTAATTCATCTGTAGTCATTTTATTCTGTTTGAAAGATTTAAAACATTAGAAATCTAAAGTCATAATCTTATATTATTTTTTCTTTACCGCTGAACAGCCAGCCATCGTAGTAATTTTAACAGCTTCAGTAGCTGGTAAACTTTCATTTCTACTTACTACTTCTTGCACAACATTTCTAGTCACCTCATCAAATATATGCTCGATAGGCGATGCGGTTTGCATTGCAGCAGGACGACCATAATCTCCAGCCTCACGAATAGATTGTACAATTGGAATTTCTCCTAAGAATGGAACGTTTAAATCTTCGGCAAGGTCTTTGGCACCTTCTTTTCCAAAAATATAATATTTGTTTTCGGGTAATTCTTCTGGTGTAAAATAAGCCATGTTTTCAATAATTCCGAGAACAGGCACATTAATAGCCTCAGACATAAACATCGAAACCCCTTTTTTAGCATCGGCCAAAGCCACAGCTTGAGGTGTGCTTACGATTACGACACCGGTAATTGGCAAAGATTGCACAATAGAAAGGTGAACATCTCCAGTTCCTGGTGGTAAATCAACTAGCAAAAAATCTAGTTCTCCCCAATCAGCGTCAAATATCATTTGATTCAAGGCTTTAGAAGCCATTGGTCCTCTCCAGATTACGGCCTGACTTGGGGCTGTAAAAAACCCAATAGAGAGTATTTTAACTTCGTAACTTTCGACCGGTTTCATTTTTGACTTACCGTCCACTGTGACCGAAACGGGCTTCTCTCCCTCCACATCAAACATGATTGGCATAGATGGTCCGTAAATATCCGCATCAAGTATTCCTACTGAAAATCCCATCTTAGCTAGAGTTACGGCTAGGTTTGCGGTAACAGTAGACTTTCCTACTCCACCTTTACCCGAGGCAACTCCAATTATGTTTTTTATTCCTGGAATCGCTTTCCCCTTAACTTCGGGTTTATCAGGAATTTCTACTTTACTGTTGATTTTTATTTTGGCATCAGGAGACACAATTTCTAGGATGGCTTTTTTAATGTCATCTTCAGCTCGTTTTTTGATATGCATTGCCGGTGTATGCAAAACTAAATCGACCACTACCTCATCTCCAAAAGTGACCACGTTTGCTATCGCTCCACCGTCTACCATATTCTTTCCTTCTCCAGCTATAGTAATTGTCTCTAAAGCTTTAAGAATGTCTTTTCTCTCTAATTTCATTATAAGTTTACTATTTTCAATTGATTTTTATAGCCGAAACGTTATGTTTATTTAAACTCATTTCAGATTGTAAAGATAACAGATTAAGTTCTTATAACAGTCCTTTTTGTATTCCATTTATCGATGCGAAAATCAGTAGGAATTATAGGTAGGGATTAATCCGCTATTTAACAACTGCGAATGGACGAAGCCTTATATTTCGGGGCAGTAACTGTATCCTGATCGTTCTTATTATGACATTACATCTGGAGTCCAAAAGTGCTTTTCGAAATCAACAATTTGATTGTCAACTATCAAGATACCCTCGCTTTCTAACAGTTGCTGCATGAGATTTGTACCGTCAAAATGGAATTTCCCTGTCAGTAAGCCATTCCTATTTACGACACGATGTGCGGGAATATCGTTCTTAGCGTGCGAGGCATTCATTGCCCAGCCTACCATCCTTGCAGAACGCGCAGTCCCAAGCGCTTTGGCGATAGCACCATAGGAGGTGACCTTCCCGTATGGTATTTGCTTAGCAATAATATATACTCTTTCGAAAAAATTGTCGTTCGACATGGATTTAACTATTTTATGAAGGACCCGCTAGATAATTTCAGCTTTTACTTATCTATATAGTAACTTACAATATTGAATAAAGTTCCGACTGCAACTAAACCGGTAATACTACCGATAATGGTATTCATATTTCTCAACAAATAATCGGCCTTGCTCTCTATTCTCTGAAAGAATGTAACATAAAAATAAAACACAAGGGCGGATCCCAATACAACACCACTGACAAAAATAAAAATTGATCCTATGTCAAAGGAAAAAAGATTATAGGACGATAGTGTAATACTCACGAAAACATAATATGGTATGGGGAAAAAATTGAGAGCTGAAAGCAACATGCCCAGAAAAAAGCGTTTCTTTTGGCTCCTCTTTTTAATTTTGGTTTTCTTGATTTTTGGTGCTTTTGCTAACACTAAAAAATACACAGTCAATGCTCCAAAAATACCAAATCCTACTTCACGCAATAATATGACTATATCAGGACGAATATCTATAACCTGAGCGAATAAAATAGCCAGATAGGCTTGAAAAAAGATAACGATTACCGCACCAAGCACAAACCAAAATGCATTTCTTTTCCCTTCTTTAAGATTCACTTTGGCTGCGGTCATATTGATTAATCCCGGAGGACTAATTCCTATGACAGCAGTGATGAAGCCTAAAAAGTAAGGTAAGATTAAATTCATTTAGCTGGGTTCAAAACATTTAATATTGGCGACTGTTCCAAATATAAAAGTGCTATTATTCTTTAATTTTAAACCGAATATACGTAATTGCCTTATTAACTTCCAAATATTGTTTTTCATAAAAAGTCTGAAACGCAGTCACTTCCTCCGGACTTCCTTCATTTACGTATACATTATGATTGGCGTACAGTACTTCGTGACCTTCACCGTGCAGCAAACCTAAGGTATACCCATGCATGAATTCACTATCAGTTTTTAGGTTAACTACACCGTCTTTCTTCAATACTTTTTTATACAATTGCAAGAACTCCGAATTAGTCATACGGTGCTTCGTTCTCTTGTATTTTATTTGCGGATCTGGGAAAGTAATCCATATTTCGTCAACTTCATTTTCGGCAAAAACATGATTTATCAATTCGATTTGAGTTCGAATGAAAGCCACATTATGCAATTCTTCATCAACAGCTGTTTTAGCCCCACGCCAAAAACGAGCTCCTTTGATATCGATACCTACAAAGTTTTTTTTAGGGTATTTTTGAGCCAAACCTACAGAATATTCGCCTTTACCACAGCCTAATTCAAGTACTAACGGATTGTCATTCTTAAAGAAATCGGAATTCCACTTGCCTCTTAAAGGAAATAAATCCGCAACTACTTCTTCTCTTGTTGGCTGAAAAACGTTACTAAACGTTTCGTTTTCCATAAATCTTTTTAACTTATTTTTGCTTCCCACGATTTTTAAAATATTTGCGCAAAATTAAGGAAATATATAAGACAGAAGGTAACGGCAGAGAATTATTTAATATTCTTCTACGTTTTAGTAATAAAACTCCTCGACCCTATTTCAACTAGCCATTTTTCTTTATAAAAATTATAGTTTTTCAGTAAAAGATCAAATTGACAGTTGTTAACTGCAATAAAAATATGGGTGAGCAGTTTGATTAATTAAAAGGCAATACGACAAAACCCTCGTAAAGTATCGAAAAGTCAAACAGATTACATAAATATTTAATTCATCGGTTGGCTATCGATACCGAAAGTAGTTCTTTTCATTACTGCCTTATTGTACCTTCTATAATATTTTTCAAAATAAAAAATTTAAGACATTCCAAGTAAGAAGAAACAAAATGTATCGAAAAATGTTTTTAATTGGCACACTCAATCGGAAACAGAGTTTCATCGTTTTATGACAAGTTCAGCTCACTAATTTAAACGCTTTTTTAATAACAGCATCTGATTTAAGCCCAAATCTTAAGGTTCTTTACTGAGAAATATATTATTACAAATTCCCAGAGGTAAATAACTAAAAAGCTATCTCCTCTCTTTTTCTAAGCTAATTAGCAACTCGTCATCTTTAGCCGATTTGACCTTTACTACCTCATCAACATTATCATTAGGGATGGTCATAGACAAAACATAGTGTTTAATTTTCCACTCTTCTCCTATTTTTACCAATACCCCTGAACCTCTACAAATTTTCATTTGGGTTTTCAGTAATTCGTCAAACCAAGCCACTTCAGCTGTCTTGTCAAAATAAATGTGACGTTCCAGAGGGCTAAAACTCCATGCTTTCCCTTTATCGAAAAAAGGTTTGGCATAGGCTTGAAATTCCGCCTTGTTCCAGTTCTCGGTCGCATCGGTACCTATGAAAATGGCATCTTCAGTCATGAATTTGAAATAGTGACTATATTTCGCTTCAGCTGCGGCTTTGTGCCAGGCATCAAGTACCGTGTTGATTTTTTCTTTATCTTTCTTTCCATCAAACTTACTGATGGTAAAAGCAGAACATAATAAAAATACAAACGAGAGAAGAAATATGTTTTTCATACTTAGATTATTTTAAGTTTTTTGTACACGACTAAAACTCGGTGTCTTAACCGAAGTCAGAGCCTTACTTGTCCTAGATGACTCTCTTCAAATCAGGATAGGTAAATATAGCCTTTATAGACAAATGATTGCAAATCGCAGGTAAGTCAATAGCGACTGTGGATTTTATCAAAAATGTCACGAGACGGACGTGAATTTAGTAGCATTACACTTGATAAAATAGTACTCATACGTCCGAAAATTAGACCAAACCACATTCGACAATACCCATAAAAAAATGACAGCTTTTCTATTTAAGAAAACTGTCATTTTTTATTTATTTGCCACTATCCAAAATCTAAAGTTTAATGCTCCTTTTGTTTTTCAAAAGAAGTTGATAGTGTTTTTTTTATCTTATCTAAGGCACCGTGAAAAGCTTTCTCTGTTGAGTCAGCATGTTCAGTCACAACTAGCGGCTGCATTTTGACAGGGCGAGCTTCTATGACGCATTTTTTATCATTGGTGCCAGACTTATCGCCATTCTCATCGGCAAAATAAACTTCAATACGAGTTATTCTATCATCAAAGCGCGAAAGTGCTTTTTCAATTTCACTAGAAAAATAGGTTTCTTGTCTTTCGTTTCCTTCTACATTTTTGTCGGTGTTGATTTGTATCTTCATATTAGTATCGATTTATGATTGTACTCCAAATCTAATCTTAATAACACGAAGAAACGAAGCTATTAGTAAAACATTATGAAAGTATGGAAATTCAGCAATCTGACAGCATCTATAAACTAGACAACATCCTAGCGGAGCTCCTTTTCTACAAGGCTTCACCCCGAAGTAAAGAACCAAGTGAGCACGCAAAAATTTTCGCACAACTTTATCATCCATTGTTACGAAAATATCAGTACTTAAAAAGCCGACGAAACTTAATAGTACTTTTACAAGGCACTTTTTATGCACCATTCTTTAAAAATCAAGCAGCTAAACCTATTTTTATTGTCAACAATCTGTTTTATAATTTATTAGCTCTTTTTTTTTCTTTTTAATTATATTTAGCGCGAGAGTTATGCAAGACACGAATGATAAAATTTAAGCCCTCCCCTTTTCTAATTCCTTTTTTATCATTAATTTCAATTCTGATTTTTTGCGCAACTATAGAAGTTGACGTAAAAAAAAAAACCATCGTCCTGCTTTACAAACGTAGACGATGACACACAAGTAAGTCCTTTCGATAATTTCAATTTACCTACAAACACTAACTTGACAAAAAATACTATAATAAGAGATGAAAAAGTCAGCTCTGACATAGGCTATATAATCTCCAAAAAAGAACGCAATAACCCACACTTCACTGCAGAAAGCTCGGCCGAAAGTTACTTTGCTGAAGATTGCGGCGGACAAAAAAGTAAAAATCTTTAAAGCCCTTTATAGATTCCGCATCAGTAGACAATCTAAAGACCCTACTATTGAGAATTTCTAAAATTAATGCATTTCTAAATGATAGGACCTATTACGAACTTATTCTAAAAATCTCGATCTTTGCATGGGAAGCCTTTTGCTATTTAAACAACTTTTTTAACTTTTTATACCGAATTTAGTTGCTTAAGCTTTTACAGTTCTCCTTCCTTTTTTCGTATCTTTATGTCTGTAAATCAAATAGTAACGGCATGAAAAGTTTCCTAATTTCATTTCTTTTTCCCATTTGCTGGTTTTTGTTTCTGGTTTTTCCCGTTGATACAAAAGCAAGTAACGGGAAAGCTGAGGACAAATATAAAGCGTTGACCTATCAAAGAATCCCTTCCTTTCCGGCTCTTGCTTTTGACAGCACCCTAATAGGCCCTTTTTTTAAAAAATACGCCAAACTGAAATACCTGAGACCAGAGGTACTAGAGCTTTACAGAAAACACGAATACAACTACCTGTGGTACGACAACAATGGCAGGAATGAGTTTGCGGATTTACTGTTTGACAAAATCAACAACCTAGATCAGGAAGGCCTACAAATCAAGGTTCCCTATCAGGAGAAAATACGCAGCCTATTTCTAGAGGCTGACAGCAACGAAAACCCAGAGTTAGAAGTAGAACTATTGATGTCCTCACTCTATTTCTTTTACGCAGATCGAGTGTTCAAGGGAATTGAGCGTACTAAATCGGAAGAACTGGGTTGGTATTTACCGCGAAAAAAACAATCGTACGTTAACCGCTTGGACTCCTTGCTACTTGATCCTAGTCTTATCAACAAACCAGACAAAGACCTTCTAGGACAGTATTACCTATTAAAATCGGCGCTGGAAGATTATCGCAACATTGAGAAAAAAGGAGGCTGGAGCCCTATTGTATTACCTCCAAAGATGAAATCGCTAAAGCCGGGTGATACTGCGGCCGTAATCCTGCAAATCAGAAACCGACTCTTTACCAGCGGTGATTTAAAAAACGATTCTAAGAAAAATGAGTATGATAAAGAGCTCCTAGCAGGAGTTTTGAAATATAAGCAGCGGAATGCCTTTACTCCAGATCCAGAACTACAATCCAAACATATTAAGGACATGAACGTTCCGGTACAGGAGCGCATAAAAACCTTGATGGTTAATATGGAGCGCTGCCGCTGGCTTTCGCCTAGTTTGACTAAAAACGAACAATATATCGTGGTGAATATCCCCTCCTTTACTCTCACTTACTTCAAGAACGGCAAACCCGCTTTGATTTCCAAAGTAGTTGTGGGAAAGTCCCTAAACAAAACGGTGGTATTTACTGGTCAGATGAGCCAGATTATTTTTAGTCCTTACTGGAATGTGCCCCCAAGTATTTTGCGAAAAGAGATTTTGCCTGCGATCTCCAAAAACCGAAACTATCTTGCAAAAAACGACATGGAATGGGTAGGGAACCGCGTGCGGCAGAGACCTGGTGAGCTAAATGCATTAGGTAAGGTAAAGTTTGTATTCCCGAATTCTCATACTATTTTTATGCATGACACACCCGCGAAAAGTCTATTTGATAGAGAGCAAAGAGCTTTTAGCCATGGTTGCATACGCTTAGAAAAACCAAGGGAGCTCGCCATTAAGGTTCTGGAAGACGACAAAAACTGGCCAGTAGAAAAAATAGACGAGGCCATGAATCGCGAAGTAGAAAAAACCTATAACCTGAAGACAAAAATCCCAGTTTACATTGGCTACTTCACTTCCTGGGTAGATCGCGAAGGAGAAGTTCATTTTTATGACGATATTTATGGTCATGACGAAAGATTACTAGAAACCTTGCTTACGGATTAAGTTTCGTGATATGTTGCAGCCATTTATTAAATAAAAAACGCCACTCTTTCGAATGGCGTTCTTGAAAATTATAAATCTTAGATTCCCAACTGCCATAGCCCTGATGGCAGCGGCATCTCCCGATTTAGAAAAACAAGGCTTTTTTCAAGCCGTAGTTTTTATTTATCGGGAATACAGCGGACAGCAGGAAATAGCTCCTGAAATAAATCCTTATTCTACTTTTGGCAATACTTTAAATCCCATATTGTACAGGGTGAAAGCCTGGATATCCACGTTTTCCTGAATGGTGGCCGAAACTGATTTCCCAGCTCCGTGGCCTGCTTTGACATCGATGCGAATTAAGGTAGGATGGTTTCCATCTTGTTTTTCTTGTAACTCAGCCGCAAACTTAAAACTGTGCGCCGGCACAACCCTGTCGTCATGATCGCCTGTAGTAACCATTGTCGCTGGATATTGTGTGCCTGCTTTTACATTGTGGACTGGAGAATAGCCTTTGATGTATTTGAACATGGCCTGGCTGTCCTGAGCTGTTCCGTAATCGTACGCCCAACCCGCACCAGAGGTGAAAGTATGGTAACGCAACATGTCCATCACGCCCACGGCCGGTAAAGCGACTTTCATCAACTCTGGTCGTTGCGTCATCGCTGCCCCTACAAGCAAACCTCCATTTGAACCACCACGAACGGCAAGAAAATCAGAGGAGGTATACTTTTGCGCAATCAGGTATTCCGCCGCCGCAATGAAATCGTCAAACACGTTTTGTTTTTGCATTTTGGTTCCCGCATCGTGCCATCTTTTACCGTATTCTCCGCCGCCTCGTAAATTAGGAACGGCAAACACACCTCCATTTTCCATCCATACTGCATTAGAAATGCTGAAGCTTGGCGTTAAACTGATATTAAATCCTCCATAACCATAAAGCATAGTTGGGTTCTTTCCATCGAGTTCTAGTCCTTTTTTATGCGTGATAATCATTGGTATTCTAGTTCCATCCTTTGAGGTGTAAAAAACCTGTTTGGATTCGTAGTCCACGCTTTTAAAATCCACTTTTGGTTTTTCATATACTGTTGATTCCCCTGATTTAGGTTCCAACGAATATATAGTTCCCGGTGTAGTATAGTTCGTAAAGGAATAATATACCATTATGTCTTTTTTCTTTCCACTAAAACCTCCCGCTGTTCCAAGTCCGGGCAATTGAATGTCGCGAATCAGATTGCCCGAATAGTCGTATTGCTTTATTGCCGAAACCGCATCAATCATATAATTAGCAAAAATAAAACCGCTACAGGTTGACGGAGACAATACATTCTCAGTTTCAGGAATGAAGTCTTTCCAGTTTTCTGCTTTTGGGTTGCTGACGTCCACGGTTACGATGCGTTTATTAGGCGCATTCAAATCAGTAACTATAAACAGCTTGCTTCCATCATTGTCCATAACATAGTTGTCACTATTGAAGTTGTCTACTATGGTAATAATGGGACTGTCTGCCTTGGTCAGATCTTTAATGAATAACTCGTTTCCGTAAGTCGAAGTCGAAGCGGTTATAACCAAATAACGGTCGTCCTCCGTCACGCTTCCGCCAACATATCTTCTTTTTTGGTCTGCGCCAAAGATTACTCTGTCCTCTTTCTGGGAAGTTCCCAGTTTATGGAAATACAATTTGTGCTGATCCGTTTTTGCCGATAATTCGCTTCCTTTTGGCTTATCATAACTGGAGTAATAAAAACCTTCATTTCCTTTCCAAGACAAACCGCTAAATTTGACATCAATTATAGTGTCTTCCATAACCTTGTTTGTCAAGGCATCCATCAAGATCACTTTTCTCCAGTCGCTTCCCCCTTCGGATATAGCATAGGCAACTTTAGAACCGTCTCTTGAGAAATCTAATACACCAAGGGAAGTGGTTCCGTCTTTAGAAAACGTATTAGGATCCAGAAAAATAGATTCTTTTCCCGCTTTGTCTTTTCTATATAGTACAGACTGGTTTTGCAAACCGTCATTTTTATAGTAATAAGTGAAATCACCCTCTATAAAGGGAGCACTTATTTTTTCATAATTCCACAGTTTCTCTAGCCGATTTTTCAAGGCGTTACGAAAAGGAATCTGTTCCAAATAAGCGTAGGTCACTTTGTTCTGCGCTTCTACCCAAGCCGCAGTTTCGCCAGAGCGATCATCCTCTAACCACCGGTAGGGGTCATTTACTTTAGTGCCAAAATACACATCAACGGTTTCCCCTTTTTTGGTTTCGGGATATTCTATTGGATTGTTATTCTGTCCAAAAGATGCTATTGTGGGGATTAACGCCATAATCAAAATTAGTTTTTTCATTGATATCATTTTATTGGTTATCACAAAAATAAGAAAACAATCTGTATATATTTACCTATTAATTACCTAACCACAAATTCCTAAAAACCCCGTCCTTATCATAATCTTTGGCTTGTTTCTCAATATTAAAATAACGGTGTTTTCTTGGGTCATTACCTACACCTGCTAAATAAGCCCAGTTACCCCAATTACTGCACACATCATAATCTATTAATTGCGATTCAAAGTAGGAAGCACCAATACGCCAGTCCATATTGAGCTCGTTACAAAAATAACTTGCGACGTTTTGCCTTCCCCTATTGCTCATAAACCCAGTATGTTTCAACTCAAGCATGTTGGCATTAATAAAATCAGCATCGGTTGCGCCGTTGATCCATTGCGACACTAACTTCTCGTTCAATGATCTTGAGTTTACGCTATCAGTTTTTATTCCTGAGTATAAGAAAAATTTAGTTTGGTATTTTTTGAACATAAATCGGAAAAAATCACGCCATAACAATTCAAAAACCAACCAATACGTAGACTCGTTGGCGCCATTTTCGTTTTCGTATCTTTTAATTTCCTGATAAATTGTTCTTGGTGAAATGCAGCCCAAAGCCAACCAAGCAGAAAATTTTGAGGAATAATCGGCGCCAACCATTCCGTTTCTAGTTTCCTTGTAGTTTGAAAGGCTTTTCGTTTCAAAAAAATAATGGTTTAATCGCTTCATCGCCTCTGTTTCTCCGCCTTTAAACTGAATCGCAGCTCGAGAATCAATTTTAGACAATTCTAGACCCAACTCTTCTAGTGTTGGCAAAACTAATTCAGGAATGACTGGAGATGCTATCGCCTCTGGTTTTTCAAAAGTAGCCCTGACTGTCGCATCTTGTTCTATCCTTTTTCTGAACTTGGTAAAAACATCAGGAATATCCTTTATCGAAAACGGTAAATCTACTGCGTGATATAGCGTACTAGTGCTGAAGCTTTCCAGTTCGCAACGCAATTTAAAAAGTTCAGTTTGGACCAGTTTTTCTGTTCGTTTCTCTTCCCAAGCTACTTCACGTTCCGCAAAAATTTTATGGACTCTATATTCCTCCACAATTTTTGGAATTTCAACTTCTGGCTTTCCTTTCAATATAAGTAAACCCGAACCCAATTTACGTAAGTTGGAATCTAAATCTATTAATGATTCTAATAAAAACTGTGTTCGATAGCTACCCGTTTTTTTAAAACCATATTGGGTTGTTTCAAAATGAGAATCATCAAAACAGTAAATTGGTAAAATTTGTTCACCCTGTTCAATTGCTTTGATTAGTGCTTCGTTATCGTATACTCGTAAATCCGTTTTAAACCAAACTATAGCCGTTTTCATTATAATTTATTTATATTTTTTAAATAGTAATCTGCTTGTTCCAGCATGGCAACTTTTGCTTCGGGTTGCATTTTTCGCCACACATTGTACATCATCCCAATTCGAGGGTTTTTGCCTAATTTATCTTCATTTTTATCATAAAAATTCCAGTACAAACTATTAAACGGACAGGCTTTTTCACCCGTCTTAATTGCTTTTTTATAATAACAAGAACCACAGTAATGACTCATTTTATCGATATAACTAGCCGAACTTACATAAGGTTTTGTCCCTACAATTCCACCATCGGCAAACTGACTCATGCCACGGGTATTTGTAATTTGCACCCATTCGATAGCGTCAATATATATTCCAAGATACCAAGCATCAATTTCATCAGGATTAACTCCCGCCAAAAGCGCAAAATTCCCTGTTATCATTAGCCTTTGAATGTGATGTGCATACCCATAATCTAAACTCTGCTTAATGGCGTCTTTTACGCAATTCATTTTTGTTTCACCTGTCCAAAACCATTCAGGTAATTTTTCTTGGTTGTTAAAATAATTCAAAGACGCATATTCAGGCATTTTGAGCCAGTAAATACCTCGCATATACTCCCGCCATCCAATAATCTGACGAACGAAACCTTCTAGTTGATTAAATTGTATTTCTTCTGGTCGTTTTTGCCATTCACTTACTGCCTTATCAATAACTTCTTGTGGCGAAATCATTTTTATATTCATCGAAAACGAAATTCTGGAATGGTATAATGACCATTCATTAGGCGTCATAGCATCTTGATAACTTCCGAATAAATGCAAACATTCTTTTACGAAAAAGTCTAACAAAACCAAGGATTGTTCCCTGTTTATGGGCCAAACAAAATTTTCAGCATCAACACTGCCAATAGTTTTGATATTGGTCTTCTTAACTTCATTCAGAATTTCAGAAACATCATTATTAAAAATAAGTGCTGGAGTTGGTTTATGATTTTTTGGTAATTTTTTTCGGTTTTCACTATCAAAATTCCACTGACCATTTATTGGCTTTTCACCTTCCATCAAAACATCATGCTTTTTTCGCATCGCACGATAAAAGCTTTCTAACAGAAATGTTTTTTTGCCTTCAAAAAAGATTCCTAATTCCTCCCTTGTGGTAAAAAAATGTTCCGAATCAACCACTGAACTTGAAATTGAAAGTGTTTTGCAGAAATTTTTTAAATGTTCGTCAACTCGATATTCATCGGGAAATTGATATTCGAAACGGCTGAAATTATGTTCTGTAATTAAAAAATCAATGTTTTTATCGAAGGATTGCAAGTTGTTTTCATCGTTTAACTGAATGTAAATTACATTGTTTTTTTTCGATTTTAGCTCTTTTGCAAAAGCTCGCATTGCCGAGAAAAACCCTAGAACCTTTTGAATATGATGTGTTGCATAATCGGTTTCAGTGCGAATCTCCATCAATACATAAGTAATAGAATCGTCGACGGTCTCATACCACGAATGATTGCTGTTCAACTGATCGCCAAGAATTAATCGTACTGTTTTTTTCATTTTGACTTATTCATTCTACATTTATCACTACAATATTTTACTTCGTCCCAAACTTTCTCCCATTTCTTACGCCACGCAAATGGTTTTTGACAAACAATACATGTTTTAGTGGGTAAGTTCTGTTTTTTAACTCCTTTCATTATCAAAATTTAGGCGGTTCCTTTTCCATTCTATTCCCACTGATGAACCTTCAGCGATAAAAACTGCTTCTGGTTTTGAATGATTCAAAACTGAAAATGATTCACCATACATAGCTCCAAAATCGCAATCAATTCTATAATCTAGTACTTCATTGACCATCCAACTTGGATGTTGTAATCTGTATTCTTCACTGCTATATTCATCAATCTTAGTGTATCCATAATAATGCTCGTAAATAAATTTCTCTAGAGTTTGGTTTTTCATCACCTTAGTTTCAGTTCCTGCCTCTACATAGATACTGTTCCATTTCTTGTTCAGCAACCATTCAAATTTCACTTTTTGATTGTTCTTCTCCTTACTTATTTCATGTTTTGTTGGCACCACCGTATAATGTTCTTTATATAGTTTATTAGCCATCCATGCGACAATTGTGTACGGAATGGTTTCATTAATAAAAACTACCCCTCGCTTTAGTTTGTTTCCTTCTTTTCGGACCACATAAAAACGTAAATTTATTTCTTCAAAAGTGCCAAACCAAGGAATCAAAACATTGAATAATTTAGTTTTTTTAAACATAAAACCAACTAGACTTACGTATGCTTTCCCCTTATACAAATCCAGTTCTACACCCTTAGGTAAATAAGGCAGCAATATTTCAGGATCAATTTCGTAATTGGCCATGATAATATTTTCCCATTGTGCTTTTAAAAAAATAGTCATTATGTTTTTGTCTTTTTTGTTTTTCGATTCGGATTAGAAACATGCTTTTTCAAAATGCGCTTTCCTTCCTCTTTCACCTCATCTTTTTTTCGGAAACTCCAGACAATGTCACTGGCATATTTTCTAGTTTCTTCAATATTTACGATTGGTTCTGGATAATCCTTTCCTATTTCGCAATTATAAAATTGCTGTTCAATTAAATTTAGCTTCCAAGGTTCGTGAATCAAACTGACAGGAATCTCAGCTAGCTCTGGTAGCCATTGTTTTATAAAAACACCATCTGGATCATGATCTTCAGAGTTTTTTATAGGACTGTAAATCCGAATTGTATTAATTCCAGTCGTCCCCGATTGCATTTGGATTTGTGGATAATGAATTCCAGGTTCGTAATCTAGAAATTGTCTTGCTAGAAAATGCAATTCTCGCCAATCTTGCCATAAATTAAAAGTGAAAAACGAGACTATCATCGCTCGCATTCTAAAGTTAATATAACCCGTATTTACTAAACATCGCATGCACGCATCTACAATGGGCACTCCCGTTCTTCCTTCCTGCCAAGCTTTAATATAGGCTTCGTTTTTGGGTTTGATTAACACATCATAAGCGGAGTTCACATTTTCAAACTCCATTCGGCATTCATCTTCAAACTTTTGAATGAAGTGACAGTGCCAGTGCAGTCTGGAAACAAAATTAAGAATGGCTCGTTTATTCTTAGAGTTTTCATAATGCTGATTGGTATATTGATAGATCATCCGCATACTAATATTCCCATATGTCAGATAAGGAGACAGGCGACTGCAGCCTTTTCTGCTCAAAGCAGGCTTAGAAATATGTTTACTGTAATTGACATATCGCTCTTTTACAAAGCTATCTAAATATCGCCATGCCAAGTGTTCGCCGCCTTGCTGAAAATTTTTATTCCTAGATGTAATTTCTTCTGGAAGATCTTTTCCTTTTAAAACTGCCAGCACATCTTCATCTAATGTTATCAAATTCAAATGAGCTTCATTGAGTATTTTTGGCTCGGCACGCATGACATCCTCCCAACGTTTATCCCAATTTTGTCTTGATTTTAATTTCCGAATCACCCCGTGCATTTGTGATTCTTTCCAACTGATATTGTTTTTCTCAAAAAAATCGCACATCGCTAAATCTCTATCAAAAGTAACTTTGTTGCCAATTTCCTGATGTGAAAAAACAGTTTTTATCTCATACTTTTTAACCAACTCTGAAAAAACGGTTTGCACTTCATTATGAAAAAAATAGAGGGTAGCGTTTGTTGTGTTTAACTTCGCTTTCAAATCTTGAATGGATTCGTATATAAATCTCCAATGACGAACATCCGAATCTGGCGAGTTCATAACTATAGGTTCAAAACAATAAATCAACACTAATGGCAAACCTGAAATGTGGGCGCTAAATAAAGCTTCGTTGTCTATAAAACGCAGATCTCGCTTGAACCAAACAATATTTACAGCCGCTTTAATCACGATAATTAATTTTCATTGGTAGTTTCTTGATCTAGTTTTGCAGTATCATTTGGATATTTTGTTATCAAAAATCATATGAAACTGCTAGAATTATTTTGTTTAACCTTAATTTATTTTTGTTAAACAAAGATACAAAACTATAGTTAGAGTTAAATAAAATAAGGCACAAAATCAAAATAAAAATTGAGTTTGTGCCTTATAATTATAAAACCTAGACTAGTCTATTACTTCATTCTGTTAGTGTATTACATTCTGTTGTTATTAACAAAAGTAATCCCTTACAAATTAAAATTCACTCCCAGAACCACATTCCTTCCAATGTTTGGAATTCCATCCGTTTTAAGTCTAGAAAGATGTGCAATATAGCTCTTGTCCAATAAATTATTTCCATTTAGATTGACGTCAAAAGTTGTTTTCCCAACTTTCACCGTTCCGCCTAAGCCCAGGTTCAGTAAAGTATACCCATTGGTTTTAGTCTCAAAACCACTTACATTATTTTGATTTAAAGTGGTGTTCACATTAAAGCTGGCAAAACCTTCCTGCAGCCAATTTTTGATCTTGAATTCGGCCCTAATGGTGTTATTCCAATTATTAGCAGGAATCAACGGCAAATAATCCCCGTTTTGTTTTGTGGCCGTAACGGTTTCAAAACTGGTTTCATAATGCAACCAATCTAATGGATGTGGATGAAAATGCAATCCAACTTCACCCCCATACAACTTGGCGTTGTTTTGAATATATTCAAAAACATCATTGTTATCTATTTGAATCCCTGCGGGGGCTGTGTAAATGTAATTGTTGATGTGGTTGTAAAAACCATTGGCAAAAAACTCGAAGTGATCCGTTTTGTATTCTAAGTTCAAGTCCGTTTGCAAGTTTTGCTCCGTCTTTAACTCACTATTCCCCACTTCGTAGCGATTCGTCCCTTCATGAACCCCATTAGAGGTTAGTTCGGCCAAGTTTGGCGCTCTAAATCCGGAAGCCAGATTAAAACGGAAAGTCAAATCATCAGCGAAATTTGTTTTGTACCCTAAGGACGCATTGAAACTATTAAAAGATTTATCAATTGCTTTAAAATATCCTTCTTCACCAAGAGTACCGTTTTCTTCAGTCCTAATTTGCCTGTTGTCAAAACGCAAACCAGCTTGTAAAACATTGGTTTTCCATTCGTAATTTACTGTTCCAAAAACACCAAAATCATTAGTCATAGCATCTGGAATTAAATATTCATCTCCAAAGTTAGTATTCTTTTGATGCATTCCCTGTATTCCTACAATCGACTCCAGTCTTCCCATGCTGGGTAAATGGTATTTTGCATCATAGTTGAGCGTTTTCAGTTTCATGTGTAAGCCGGCGATATCACTGTCTTCAAACTCAGAACGATCATTAACTATATATCCTAAATCCACATCCAGTTTAGAGTCCTCGAAATAGAAAACGGAGTTCAAACTTAACAAGTTATTGAAAACCCCTTGTCTGGGAAACCCAGTGTTTTTGCTCGAACTTTGTTCTCCTATTCCGTCTTCAGGAATTCCCAAATCCAGATTATTGTAATTGTATCGCAGGACAGAGGAAAATTTAGAATCACTGTAACCGATAGCCGTTTTGAAATCCGTTTCGTTGTAACGGGTATTGGTTACCCGATCTCCTCCGGAAATTCTATAATCAGAATGGGTATTATAGGTTCCTCGTGCTAGAAATTTCCAGTTTTCGGTAGACGTTTTTAATCCCAAAGAGGAATTGCTACCCAAAGTATTAGAGAATAACTTCTGACTGAAGTTTGCCGTCAAGGTATTGGCATCGGCAAATTTTTCTGGATTAAAATACAATACTCCGCCTAATGCATCTGAGCCGTATAGCAAAGAAGCAGGCCCTTTGATGACCTCTACACTTTCTACTCCTGCATCGTTTAGTCCTAAACCATGTTCATCACCAAACTGTTGGTTTTCCATTCGCACCCCTTGTGAATAGACCAGAACCCTGTTTCCGCTCAATCCTCGAATGACCGGCTTCCCAATAGATGTACCTGTAGAAACCTGAGATACACCGGGTATGGTTGCCAATCCTTCAATCAACGTTGCTGTCCCCTGTCGCTGCAAGGACTTAATGCTTTCATGTTCCACTTTCATCACATTTTGTGATTGCATTTTATTGAAAGCCGTGGAAACGATTACCTCATCCATTTCGAAGACGGCTTCTTCAAGAATTATATTTAGAGTATTTTCTTTCTGTAGTTTCTCTATGGCCTTATTCTGGCTTGAAAATCCTACTAACACGAAATTTAACTTTAGACTTCCATTAGGAAGATTTGTCAAAATGTACTTTCCGTTGTCGTCTGTTGTCGTTCCTTTGTGCAGTTCTATAACATAAATTGAAACACCTTTTATAGGTTGGTTATTTTTATTTGTTACTGTTCCCGACACCGTATTTTGAGCCTGAAGCATAGTCGAAAACCCCAAGATTAGGATTATTATAATTTTTTTCATTGAAAATGATTGTATTGTCCGTCCCTGCCCCCTTCCAAAGGAAATGAAGCCGAGAGTGGACTATTTAGTAAATAAAAGGAAATGATGTCGGCTAAAAGTTAGCCCAAGTTATTTACTGGTGGACCACGGTGGGAATACAAGCTTCCAGAAAATGAAATAATGGGCTCTCTTGTTTCTAGAAAATAAAGAGGCTTTGCGAAATTTTCATTCAGTTTATAAGCGAATTCGACTGGAGAAATATAGGAGCCAAATGTGAAGTGACAGACCTTACAGTCATCAAAACTGTGATGATGACTATGCGAAATCTCTGCCCCAGTAAGATTATACTTGTGGTGGCATTCTGTTTGTGAAAATTGTTTCACAAAATGCCCATAGGTGTGAAGCGACTGCAACAGTATCGAAAACAATACAGTTACTGCCAAAGAAAGACTAATTGTGAGTTGTTTCTTTTTCATCTGCAGCAAATGTAAGAAAAACCTAAAAAAAACCACCTGTTTTAACAAATTGTTACGACAGATGGTGTAAATTAAAGTATTCTTCTCACTTAAACTAGTTTTGAAGCTATAAGGTATTCAGCGATCTGGACGGTATTTGTTGCAGCACCTTTTCTCAAATTATCAGCAACAATCCACATATTCAGGGTTTTTGGCTGGCTTTCGTCACGACGAATTCTACCTACGAAAACATCATCTTTACCCTGAGCATACATTGGCATTGGATAAGTATAAGTGTCATTGTTATCTTGAACTACTACACCATCTGTATGATGTAATAAGTTTTGAATGTCTGAAACCTCAAACTCATTCGTAAACTCCACATTTACAGCTTCGCTATGCCCACCTACAATAGGAACACGAACAGCAGTTGCAGTAACAGCAATCGTTTTGTCCCCAAGAATTTTTTGGGTCTCGCGAACCAGTTTCATTTCCTCCTTCGTATATCCGTTTTCTTCAAACGAATCACATTGTGGAATTGCATTTCTGTGAATTGGATACTTGTAAGCCATCTCCCCTTTAACGCCTGCATATTCGTTTTCTAACTGTTGTACTGCTTTTACTCCCGTTCCAGTGATGGACTGGTAAGTAGAAACGATAATACGTTTAATATTGTATTTCTTATGCAAAGGAGCTAAAACCAATACCATTTGAATAGTAGAGCAATTAGGGTTTGCAATAATTTTATCTTCTTTTGTCAATTCTGTTGCATTGATTTCTGGAACGACTAATTTTTTAGTGGGATCCATTCTCCAAGCGGATGAATTATCTATAACGGTAGTTCCGGCTGCTGCAAATTTTGGAGCCCATTCTAACGAAGTCTCTCCGCCGGCAGAAAACAAGGCAATATCAGCTTTCATATCTACAGCAGTTTGCATACCAACAACCTTATATTTTTTTCCTTTAAACTCTATTTCTTTCCCAACTGATCTCTCAGAAGCTACTGGGATTAATTCTGTAATAGGAAAGTTCCTTTCTGCCAATACTTTTAACATTACTTCGCCAACCATTCCGGTAGCACCTACAACTGCTATTCTCATACTATATTTTTAATATTGAAAACTTATTTCGAAGTACAAAAGTAAGTAATATCCAAATCAAAACAAGAGTGTTCACAAAAAATAACAAAATGTTACAAACAACACAAAATGTCGTATGTGATTGGATGCCAAAAGAACAAGCAACATCTTTTCGCTTCTGAAAAAAAACCGACTCAATTAAGAAGCGGCTTATAGCCCTGAGATTACTTCAGGATAAATCAGAATATATAATTTAGCGGTGTCATTTTTTCAATAAATCCCTAATTTGAATCAGTAGCTCTTCTTGAGTTGGTCCAGCAGGAGCTGAAGTTGCGGCCACAACTATTTCTTTCTTTTTTGTTTTCTCCGCGGCTCTCAGTATTACAAATACAAAAAATGCGATTATAACAAAATTGATAGTGGCCTGAACTAGATTTCCATACGTGATAACAGCCGCACCAGCTTTTTGCGCCGCATCCAAATCCTCATATTTCATACCGTCAAGGCTGATGAATTTCTGCGTGAAATCTATTCCGCCAGTTAATAAACCTATTATAGGCATAATAATGTCATTAACTACAGACGTTACAATTCTACCAAAAGCACCACCGATTACAACGGCCGTCGCCAAACTTAACACGTCACCTTTCATTAAAGATGCTCTAAAATCGCTGAAAAATCCCATAAATTATTGTTTAGATTGATTTAATTTGATAATCTAAGTTATTACATTTCTAATACAATTAAAAATTCCCCACATTAATACTACCGTTTTATCGATAAAAAACACGTTTTACCCGCTGCGCGATGCTCGTTAGAATCTCATAGGGTATCGTATTGAGTTTTTTAGCTATGTAAGACACCGTTGGGCTTTCGCCAAAAATAATTACACGATCTCCTTCGGTACAATCAATTTCAGTTACATCGACCATTAGCATATCCATGCAGATACTGCCTATAATTTTTGCTTTTTTATCTTTTATACTAATAAATCCAACTCCATTTCCCCAAGCTCTCGAAATTCCATCGGCGTAACCAATAGGAATTGTGGCAACCCTAGTTGTTTTTTCGGCCATAAATTTGCGGCCATAACCTACACTCTCCCCCGCAGAAATGCTTCTGATTTGGGAAATAACCGATTTCAAGGTACCTACATTTTCTAAATACTTTTGCTCTGCGGTATCATTCGAAACGCCATACAGCCCTATTCCCAAACGAACCATATTATATTGTGCATCAGGGTAGTTACTGATTCCCGAAGTATTCAAAATATGACGAATGGGGTTTATTCCCAATTCAGCAACGATATTTGAAGATAATTTATCGAACAAACGTATCTGTGAAATAGTAAAGTCGCGGTGCTTCAGATCATCACTTGTGGCCAGATGAGATAAAATACTTCTTATCTCCACAGTTTCATTTCCTTTTAGAGTGGCGATAAGCTCATTAACGGAATCCTCTTCAAAACCCAAACGATGCATCCCAGTATCCAATTTAATATGAATAGGGAAGCGCTTAAGGTTTTTGTGTTTGGCAATTTTTAAAAAAGCATGCAATCCTTTCAAACAATAAATTTCTGGCTCCAATTGATGTTGGATAATAGCCGAAAAACTAGTATTCTCTGGATTTAGTACCATGATAGGCAAATGAATCCCTCCGTTTCTTAACGAAATCCCCTCATCGGCGAAAGCCACACCTAAATAATCTACTTTATGGTGCTCTAGTAATTTGGCAATTTCAAGTCCGCCATTGCCGTAGCCAAATGCTTTTACCATCACCATGATTTTAACGTTCGGCTTCAGCTTTGATTTGAAAAAGTTTAGGTTATAACTGATTGCGTTCAAATTTATTTCAAGGACGGTTTCATGCGTCTTCTCTTCCAATAAATAAACGATCTCCTCAAATTCAAAAGATCGCGCTCCCTTTATCAAAATGGTCTCATTGGCAAAATCTAGCTTTTCGAAATTAGAAACAAATTCAGCTGTGCTCTTGAATGTGATGCAGTTGGCAAATTTATCATTGAATTTAGAAATGGTTTCACCTATCCCAATTACACGGCTAATATTATTGGAAACGATCAACTGGGACACCTTCGAATACAACTCGTCGTTAGACAAGCCGCTTTGAAAAATATCAGATAGAATAACGGTCTTATTTTGAAACTGTTTTTGGCTCTCTAGAAAATCAAGCGCTATTTTTAAAGACTGAAAATCGGAGCTGTAACTGTCATCAATAAGACTACAGTTATTGATTCCAGTTTTAACCTTCAAACGCATTTCAACAGGAAACAGCAATAACATTCTGGACTGAATTGTCACACTGTCATAGTTAAAATATAACATCAACATTAAACAGGAGATAGCATTTTCTATCGATGCCTTGTCTTCAAACGGAATATTCAATTCATATGTGTTTCCTTTGAATTTATAGTGCAACGTCGTGCTCTGATTTAGCGTCTCTTTTTTAAACACAAAAACATCAGCTGTTTCTTTATCAAAACTCCAGCTAAATGTTTTTGTTTTTGGCAACATACATTTGTCTACAAGATTGTTTTTTTGATAAATAACCACCTCTGAATACTTAAACAGAAGCTGTTTTTCCTTTATTTTTTGTTCTAAACTATTGAAGCCTTCATCATGCGAAGAACCAATATTAGTAAGGATTCCGATTGTGGGTTTAATGACTGCTTCTAGCTTTTCCATTTCACTGACTGTAGAAATTCCCGCTTCAAAAATCCCAAGGTTGTGCTTTTCATTGATTGCAAGGACAGACAAGGGAACACCTACCTGCGAATTATAACTTTTTGGACTTCTAATCACGTTAAAATCGGGACTCAACAAGAAGTTAAGCCATTCCTTAACAATTGTCTTACCGTTGCTTCCGGTCAAACCAATTACTGGGAATTCAAAAAGACTGCGGTAATAAGCTGCAAACTGCTGTAATGCGTCCAGTGTGTTTTCTACCACAATAAAATTTGCTTTTCCTTTACATTCTTCAGGGATATAGGTCACCACAAAATTTTGTACTCCAATCTCAATAAGATCAGCAATAAAGATATGCGCATCATTATTTGGCCCTACCAAGGCAAAAAACAAGCTGTGGGAAGTGTTTTGCAATGAACGACTGTCGATAGAAACTGTCTCCACTTCTGCTGGCGAACTATTTCCAATCCATTGGGCATTAAGAACTGGAATAATATTTTTTAGTGATATGCTCATTTATGGGGAATGCGATAAACGCAAATTTGTTATAAGATTTAAGAAGTAGTCTCAGATATTTAGCTTTTTAAAATAAAATTACCTTTGCGAAACTTCCTCAAAAATAGCACTTCTTTTTAAAATCTAACCATTGTGTGTAAAGAATTTACGAATTGGCAGACGCTAAAAGCCTCTTAAAAACGAGCATTTCTTTCAACTCTATCTTCAATCGAGAAGATAATCAAGCCTCTATTTTTTCCATATTACTTATATTTGCACAACTAAATCAATTAAAGAGGTCTTGAAAAAATTACTGCCCTTATTTTCATATGTTTTTCATCCCGTATTTATTCCGGTTTATGCTACTTTATACTATCTTCTTTTAAATAATTCCAATTTAGAAAACCAAGAAAAATACCTCGTATTATCTCAGGTTGCACTTATTACGATAGTGATTCCATTACTGTTTTTTTTTATACTGCGTTATTTAGGGAAGATTGGTTCCATTATGGCTCCTGGACTATCTGAGCGCAAGTTGCCTTTACTCATTCAATGCTTTTTAATCATACTCTTAGTTCGGAATAACATCACGGTCGAACGCTATATAGAGTTGCATTTTTTCTTGTTAGGGGCCTTATTCAGCGCGCTAATCGCACTACTGCTGCTATTCGTTAGGACAAAGGCTAGTCTACATATGATGGGGATAAGTGCGCTAACCCTATTTGCTTTTGGGCTCACATTGCATTACAAAACGCAAAACATCGCTTTAATACTATTCCTAATACTTATGAATGGTTTTGTGGCTTCTTCGCGATTAGTGATGAAAGCCCATACCAGTACAGAACTAATTATAGGAGTTCTCTTAGGCAGTATACCGCAAATATTACTACTGTTCTTATGGCTATAAGATGTAAAAAATCACGCCAATATTAAGCGCCTTCATGTTTATGCTCTCGCCTTCGATTTTCGCCGAGTTAAAAAGCGAATTCAATCCGTAATGAACATATACATTTATTGTATTATAACCGACTGACATATAGATCCCATAGAGAACCTTATTAAAATCCTTATTGTTTAAAACAACTATTTTACTTTCGGTATCAGTAAAAACAGATTTGTTGTACAGCAGATAACTAAATTTAAATCCGCCATAAATTCTCCAAAACTTATGACTTTCATACGTTGATGTTCTCCATCTGAATTCGATAGGCACATCAATCAATAATTGTTTGAACTTGTTTTTGCTATAAGCTGTTTTAGAGTCAATAATGGAATACACGGGCGTTTCTCCGGGTTCCGATATAAAAAGATTTTGATTGTAGTTGTTATAAGAAAAACCGAGACCCGAAGCGATTGCTATAGTCCTATCGTCGTTTATGGGCATATCCCTAAGAAAACCTGCCGAGAGACCAACACTAAACTTGTTTTCCGACAAACCAATAGGTTTTTCTTGTAAAGTATTATAAGTAAACCCAAAATAGAACTGATCTTCTCTATATAGAGAATCGATTTTCACCGCTTCTGCATTTTGAATTGTTTTAGTTTCCTGCGAATATCCATTAAAAAAAACTATCAAAAGTAACCAGTTTAAGATAGACCGCATATAATTATTTCTGTTTAATGACTGCTCCATTATCGTCCTGGATTAATTTTTGATCCCTATTGTTATGCACTGTTACGCAAATATAAGATTTTGAAGGCTTGCAGTCACTAATCAGATCAAAAAACATCTTCGGTGTATTAAATACACTAGACTATTCTTAAAATGATAAAACCCCAAGCACTTTTCGCAAGTGGTTGAGGTTTTAAGTTTTCAGTAGAGAGAAAGGGATTTGTTTCTTTCTCAATATGTCAGTGTTTACGATCTCTCACAAACTATTAAAAACCAAGGGTCTCGATTTTACTCCTACAAATTATAGGCAAAAATCATATAATCTTATCTTTGCAAATATACTGATATTTAATCCTTTATCAAAGTGAAAAACGTATATACCTTGTTTAATCTTTGAACTAGCTGACTTATACTACAGAGTTGTCTTAAGTTCAAATTTTAGTTGCTTAAAACTTCATTCCTATCCAATTATCAATGGTTCGACCTGTTCACTTTTTAGGCTAGTGTATTGGCAAAACTCCTCGATTGACACAAACTCATTTTGGAGCTTATTGAGCTCCTTTCTTATTTTTTGAAGTAGTCTAATGCTTTGGCGATAACTCTTTCCGGTTATGCGTTGTATATCTTTCGGGTAGATACATAATCTCTTGTTATTTGTTCTCATACTCTATCTATGACTTTGACTGGGCTTTGCCGTACTTGAAACCTATACGGTTCAACTTCTAGCACTCAATAAAAATAACAAATAATTCCTTTCGTTCAGAAGTAGAAATTTATTCCTGTTAATGTTGGTTGTAAATGGCTATTTAGGTCATTTTCTGTCATTTGTGTCACAAAGTGACATATGGAATAGGGGAGTCTTTTTTATGTGATTTAATTGGCTAAAATTTGTTTCATAATCAATCGAAATATGTTGCAACAGGATGATGATTGAGTGAATTTGAAACATTTATTAATTTAAAATTTTAGGAATTATGGCAAGACAGAAAGGCATAATTAAATTGAAAGGTACTATCGGAGATATTACCTTTTACAAAACCAAGGACGGACATTTAGCTCGTGAAAAGGGCGGTGTTGATGCCAGCCGAATCAAAAGCGATCCAGCCTTCCAGAGAACCCGCGAGAATGGAGCCGAATTTGGAAGAGCAGGAAAGGCAGGGAAAGTCTTGAGAACGGCCATGCGAACTTTGCTTATTAATTCTGCTGATGGAAGAATGGTAAGCCGATTGACTCAATCTATGATTAAAGTCATTCAGGCAGATATGGTAAGTGAACGCGGACTGCGCAATGTAATTGATGGTGAGGCAGAATTGCTTGCTGGTTTCGAATTCAACATTAGGGGCAAACTGGGCACTTCTTTATTTGCTCCTTTTGTGGGGACAATTGACCGTGCTTCGGGTGACATCACGGTTGATTTGGTGCCATTTGTACCTTCAAACATGATTGCGGCCGCAAGCGGAACCACGCATTTCAAAATCATATCTGCAGGTGCGGAAATAGATTTTGAAGCTGAAACTTTTGTGGTTGCCACATCGGAAACGGATATTTTAGCGTGGGATTCGAATCCAACCGTTGATATTAATCATATCAATTCAGTTACTCCTGGTAGCACAAAACCATTGTTTTTGGCTTTGGGAATTGAATTTTTTCAAGAGGTAAATGGAAGAATGTACCCTTTGAAAAACGGTTCATACAATCCATTGGCATTGGTGCAGGTAAGCGGTCTGTAAGATGGTTTTAGTGTTGGATAGAACTTATTTTCCCCAGGGAACACAAGGAGTTTTAGAATGGAACGGCACTCTAGTTTGTTATACCATCGAGTTGCCCTGGTTGGAAAACCAAAGGCGCATTTCTTGTATTCCCGAAGGAGAATACGTTTTACAGAAGCGGTTTAGCCACAAATTCAAATGGCACTTGCATTTACAAAATGTTCCAGGTCGAGATTTCATATTAATCCATCCTGCTAATGATGCTAAAAAAGAACTGTTGGGCTGTATCGCTCCCGTAACGATACAAACCGGAATAGGGAAGGGCAGTGCCTCCCGAATAGCATTACAAAAGCTTACGACATTGATCTATGCTGCTATGGGACGTAATGAAGAAGTGAAAATAAAGATCCAATCTAAAAAGTTAGTATTATGAATGTAGTAGAAAGAACAAAATCGCCCACTCCGAAGTTTTTCAGAGTATTGCGTAGTATTGGTTTGGCATTGTTGGGCCTAAGTGGAAGTGTGATTGCGGCACCAATAGTTTTGCCAACAGTTGTTATTAGTGTTGCGGGATATTTGGCAGTTGCTGGAGGAGTGCTTTCTGCAGTGAGTCAAATGACAGTTGATGATGATGCGAAAGCAGATGATGAACTAATAAATAGAATGAGAAAAGACAATCAAAATTTACCACGTGATGGAATCAAATAACACGCTGCAAATTGGAACCGCATCTGGAACTTTACTGAGTGTAGTCCCTAACATCGTTTCTGAAGACATTGTAAAAACAGTTATCTTAGCAATTGTTGGAGCAATTATTAGTTTTATTGTTTCGCTCCTTTTAAAAGGATTGACAAAATTTAAAAAGAAATAGTTCGGGTTTCGCTTGGTAACCTTTTCCCGAATTTATATGAGAGCCTGATCGAGAGATCAGGCTTTTTTTTGTTATTTACAATACCTCAACAATATCACTCTTCTCATTTCACTGATAAGGATAATATTCTTCTTTAATAGGTCCTCTTTTTGTTCCAATAGCCTCAAAGCTTGGACCTGTTTTTTGTGAAGTTCGTGTTCCTGCAACATTTGATTGACTTTTGATGAAAAATCTTTTTTGAAATCATCAATTCGTAAAAAAGGAATTACGGACCCGACAAGTGATTGGTGCCAGAATTTGGCTTTCCAAAGACTATAGGCCAACCAATAAACCGTTTCTGCATCTTCTTCGTTTTGAAATAGGATTACATAGCTATTGGTAAATGGTTCTTTTTGCGGCTTTCCGCTGTTCATCCCTTTGTTAAGAATGAAGATTTGGTTTGCTCGGTAAACAGCATTTTGTTGGTGTGTTTTGATAATGAAGTTCGGCATAGCGCTTTGGTGTTAAAGATTCGACCTTAATTTTTTGGGAAAGAAAAAAGAGAAAAAAAGAAAGCCGTTATAACAGCAGAAATGACGAACGAAAATGGAGGGAAGAATGACCGACTGAAAGTGAGGAATGGATGCTAAACTTGCTGGATTTTTTTCTTTTTCTTTTCAGAAAAATGCACTATCGTAGTTGTTGAAATTTCTTAGGGGTGTTCTTGTGGAATCGGCAATAAAACACCCCCAAGCACCGAAAGGAGCAAAAAAAGTGGTGCCCGTTTTTAGGGCAAGGAACTTTTTTTTGCGGATGAGGAGCGCCGTGGCGGGGTTGCGGCAATCGAACAGCCACCATAGTCGCGAGAGTTGAGCGAAGGTACGAAGCGAAACGTAGCGGCTATGAGCGTGAAACGGCGGGTAAAAAATAAAAGGCAGCCGCCTTTTGGCGGTTTACCTTGATTTAGGGCAAAGCGACCGAGCCAACTGATAATTGATAGTGGATAATTGATAAATGGATGCTTCTAAGATAACGTAAGTGAGGTAAGCGGAGCCAAGCCCGATGGCTGTGCGAAGGAGCAACCGCTGAAAAAACGGAGGGCTGCAGACACAATATGGCTGGAATGCAGTGAAAAGAATGAGAGAGCTTTTAGCGGAATGGAATGGAGCGATAAGCGAATGAATGACTGTAACGAAATGAAGCGATATTGCGGATGCATAAGCCCGACCGAACGCAGGAAGAGAGCGTGTGGAGATGAGGAACGAAGCAGCGCAAAAAAACAGCTGCTTATTTTTAAGCTGCTGTATTTTTTTGTGCTGTGAAGTGTCTGTGGAACGGAGGGAAACCAAACTATTAAATCGAAGAGATAAATTGCTTATTTACCAAAAGGGTTCTTATGAAAATGTAGGGTTGACCGACTGGAACAGCCGAACGTAACAAAGGGAACGACCGAAGAGAGACCGCTTAATTGCCCGTGATGTTTTACGTGATAGTGTTTTTAAACTGATTTTATTTTAATGAGGCAATCTTGAGGTGATTAATTAAACTCATAAAAGTACCCCAGTCTTTTGATTCCGATATCTTTAAAACATGCCTTTTTTGCAATTTTACAGAAATATTAAACTAGATTTTTATGAATTTGTAGCAACAAAAGATGTTACTTAATTAATCATATTTCTTGCTTACCCTTTGTAAACCTTGATAAACAAAAGAAATAAGCTCATTATATACCCCTTGCTTAGCTACAGCCTATTGTTTTTTAAACATATAAAATGCATTTTTATCTCTTTGCTTTTCCCTTATGCGATCCAATAATCCTTACCCTTGAAACTTATTGGCGTAGGAGCGTGATGCCACCGTCTCGTTTCTATAAGGTATGCTTTTAAAACAACATTTGAGAAGCGGTGAAACAACTATTTCACGTGGGAGGTCAGAAGACCTCGAAGAACTGCGGTTTCAATTATATTGAGGATATTCTTTTTGAACTTGTTTGAATGAATCTATTATTATCTACAATTTCAAACTTTCTGATGAATATACCATTCATTTTTTTTACAAAATCAATATTGTAATTATTATTATGAAATTGAGGTCTTTTGCCTTTTGTTATTTTTGAGTATGGTTCACCAAGTAATTCAATGATATTCTCTAATTCAGCTTCATCATAATCATCATAATGCAAATTGAATAATTTTACTTTATCCTCCGTTGATTGGCTTTGGGCAAGTAATTCTTTTAAAAACTCTAAGCTGACCTTTGTTTTTGGATTACGGGACAATAAATGGCAAACTTTTATAGAAATAGTTTGATTTTCCATGAGAATAGATTCAGGAGTATTATCTATCATAGTTATCTTCTGCTCCGAATTGAACAATGCTGAATCTATTAATTTTAAAATGATTGAAGATTCAAGAGTATAATCTCCTATTTTCTCCATGAATTCATCCTTGTTTTTTTCTAATATAGTAATAAGTAACTCGGGGAAACTTTTGCTAATTGATTCATAAACAGCTGTGCGTAAATGAACTGTTTTATTTTGGATCAATAATTTCATTTTGTCTTTAGAAATAGCCTGAAATGATTCAATTTCTCCATACCAATAAGGTAATGAAGTAATTAATTTGGTAAAGCTTTCTAAAGTGATTTTGCTATTTATAAGTACTTTTAGAAAGGATTTTACAAAATCTGAATTTTCTTCATCAAAGTCTTTGTTTATTATAGTTTTACTTAATACACCACCTACCTCTGTGTTGTTCAGATAAGAAACTAAAACATCATCAAAAGGAGTTTTCTCAAGAGAAGAATCATTGATAAAATTGTTGTAATAATTGAGTATATTACCCCACGAAATTTTGATTTTATTTTCATTTAGTAAAGTAGGCCAGAAAGCGGTATCTGTTACTTTTAATATATCTGCAATTACAATCTCATTTTGGATTATTATTTTTTGCTTTAAGAGGTTATTTACATTTTCATTATTAACTAACTGAATAATTGCCTCTTCACATTCATTACAATTTGCTTCTTCTTTTAAAAAGATCTCCCTTATGTAAAATTCAATATTATTATCAACATACTTAATTAAATTTGTGGTTCCCGAATTTTTAATAATCGTATAATTTGCTGTTTTGAATAATTCCAAATCAATTGTATCAGTAGAATATCGATTTAAAATCAATTCGATCATTTCTCTATTGATCTCGTAATGATTGTTGTTATAAATAAAGTCTGAGATTTCTTTATTAGAGATTTCTTTTAAATTTTTAAACTTAATATTGACAGCAGAAATGAATTCAATTAATTTGGATTTATTATCCTCAAAATAACTGATATCTTCTAATGCTGATAAAAATATTGGTATTTGTTTCTCTATATCAAATCGATTAATGAATTCATTTACCTTTTTATTTGCGGCATAAGAAAGCATTAAATTCAAGTAAATTTTTAATTTATCAATAGCATACACAGGTGATATTTCTGACCAAAAACCTGATTTACTATATATATTCCATTGAGAGTTTAGTCCTACTATAAAACCTTCTATATTTTTTTCTTCTGCATAATTAATATAATTATCAATGAATTGGCGAGGAGAATTCAAAATTATTAATTTTAAAACTCTTTGTAATTCATTATCAGTTTTCTGAACTCTATTTTTTATCAAATAATCTAAGAGTGAATAATTTAAAATTTGTATTCTATCAAAGTAATCAGGAATATCTTTTAGTTTTAAGACCAAATTATTCAATTCTTCTAATTTATGACTAAAAGACAAAACAGTTCCGTTGGTAAAAGATAATAAAAATTCGTGGTCATTTTTACTAATGCTTCCAGCGTAGAAGTGAGACATATAATGCAAATAACTCTCATCAATGTGACCATTTCTCAAAAGATAATTGATCAGATTTTGATTTTGTAAAGAATTGTTTTTCACAACATGCGGAAGATAATTTTTCGAATTTTCGGTTTTTAAAATTTCAGATAAATTTTTTGATTTTAGATTTTCCTTTTCTGTTTTTAATTTATCCAATTCTGTTTTTATTTCATTTAAACGTTTAGATTGTTTGTTTTGAACTATTATTAGACGTTCATTATAGTTTCCGATCTCATCTTCTAATTGTTTAAAAGAAACGTTACTATTATTTGGTTGTATTCCCCCATAATTATAATTGTAATAATAATTTATATTAGTGTTTTTTGAAAATATATCAAAATTCAAATCTTCTATTAAATCGACTATATAGCAATACTTATTATTTATGTTAAGGCATATAATGTTTTGATTTTGCGGTATTTTTTTGTAAAACTCAAGTATATATAAACTTCTCAGTTCTTTTATATTATTTAAAGCTTCATAATTTGTACTTTTTAATTTTTCATTTAATTCAGTTATATCAGAATCAATTTTGATAATTGAAGACCTAATTACAAGATGAGTTTTATTAAAAGCACTGAAAACAAATCCTTCTTGCTTATTTAGTTTATCAAAGTCAGTAGGTTCAATGTTTTTGTAAATCATCATAGCCAAAAGTTTTCTTTTGGCTAAATCTTTACCTATAATCTTCTTGTACATTTTATATTCGTTGACAATAGAAATCAATGTTCTTTTGTCTGATAAATAAAGAGACACTTCATCTATAAATGACTTTTCAATCTTATCTGCTTTAATGTCAATTTTGTTTAATAATTCTGTACCGGAATTACTGTAATTTAAAACGGGGATTACCGGAATAATAAAATCAAAGAATTTGGTTCTTTCATCTTTTTTAAAAGTATCATCTTGAACAGCATAAACAAAAGTTACTTTTCTATTTTTTTTTATAGGCTCATAATTGTTTATTAAAAAATTTATTTCACGCAGTTTGATAAAAATATTTGAATTATCAAATCGATCTAAATCTTCTATAAACACAACATCTATCAAATTTCTTTCAAAGAAATATAAAATTTCATCTATTTCATTTTCAAAATCTTTGCTCTTTTTTGGATCCTCGTTTTCCATTTCTGCATTCTGAAAACTGAATTTTGTTAATTTAAAATTTAAGATGAATCCCATAATTTTATACAGAAAAAAACCAATACCGCTAATTAAATAAATAGAATAAACTATTACAGCTGGTCTATAATAATGATTTAAATTAAAAAGCGCGTTAAGTTTATTCAGGAATTCTATTTCTAAAAAATAAGCGAGAGAAGTTAGCCATAACAAAAAAGCAAGCGCTTTCAAGCCAATATATCTGTGATTTTCAATACGTTTAAATCTTGATTCGGGTATTTTATTTTGTTCGACTTTATAAAATAACTGTTTTAGAATGCAAAATTCAATTTCCTTATTGTCGTGAACATTCCCATCGAATGTTGCTAAGGAAATATTCAAACATTTATACTGAGGATTTTTATACTCAAAAGTCTTTATAATAGAGCTTTTTCCGGAACCATAAGTACCTGCCAGAGCTACGTTCTTTATGTTTGGATTATCAATTGAATACTTTAAACTTTCGCTGTATTTATCTTGATTTCCCCGAAGTCTTTTAGGAGCAAAGTCCTGCATACCTTGCTTGTTATCAAATTTATGAATTCCATTAAGTTTTCTGTAGCATTTGCTTAATGCAATAATACTATATAACAGGTAGCCTTTTATTATTTGTAGTAACTTTCTTTTCATATTCCTTTGTTGATTTTGGGAAACTCATTTATATACTTACCAAGAGATGTGTTTTAAATGTTGTTTCTATGGTGTCTAAGACCTCCCCACTCAGAAAACTGCCCTTCGACCTGTTCCCGATTTCCTGAAGTATTTTGTTTATCTCACTTGTGTTTACTTTGCCTTGTAACTCTTTTTTGACGGACAAAAGAATATACGCTTTGCTACCTTTCTTGTTTATCCAGTCGATTTGGCAATTGTTTTTTATTGCTTAAACCACTCCGTGTAAAGTGTCTTGTATTGATCCGGCTTCATTGATGATTTCCTTTTTGAAACCAAAATGTCGTAGAAGGCCAATTTCTCCGACGGTTAAACCGAGTTCTTTTGTGCGGTGGTCTTCCTGCTGATTAATATCTCCAAGGTGGCTCATAATTTACTAGTTATATTAATAAACGAGTTATATTCTTTTCTTGATTTTGAGATTATAACAATTGCTTAGAAATTTTCTAATTTATGGACAATTGTTATTGTTAAAACTAATTTTTATTATCTCTTAACAATCAAACGATTAACTTCATCATAACTATAATTCACAACCTCGCCGCTAATAATCAATTCAATAGCTTGTTCTATAACATCAATAGGTGCTATGAACCATTCTCTGGGGGTGTGTCTTCTTTTTTTCTCATCAAAAATGTCAAGATTTAGACAAGATTTACCAAAGAAATTATGCAATAATTGCTCTAGTTTTTGCGGGTTCATATTGTAGCATTTCCAGGAGGTAATTATTTTTACCGGAGCCATCAAATAGGTAGGGTCTTTTTCCGCATTTTTGATTCTTTCTTCTACTTCTACTTTAGAATATCCAATTTTGTATAAATTATCAATTTCGATTATTCGCTCGTCTTTGCTTTTGGAACGAAGGACATAAATATAACCTGCAGCTTCATCTTCATCAGTAATAGCACTGAATTTTTCAATGAAGTCTTCATTTACTTGTTCTATGTTCTCTGAAACTACTTTACCATTGGCATAGAGTATTTTCTCAACAGATCGCTTCAGCATATTTGAATGGGTGCCATTTTCAAAAATACATTTGGTTCGCCCATCTTCCCGAACTCTAGTACCGTCTTTCTTGTAATGGTCTTTCCTATCAATGTTAATTTCTTCTAGTAAAAATAAAACTCCATTATGAACATAATAGGTTTCTTCTCGAAGATTACCCATTTTGAAATCCACGAGTTTTCTCTTTCCAGTGGCTAAATCAGATTGAATTTCTTTAAATAATGATTCATATTTATCAAAGTCTTTTACAGGCTTTCGTTTCGCAACAAAATCTGTCGCCATTCTTTCCTCTGTTTTTGGTGTGTGTTTAAAATCAAACAGATCAGTATCATCCTCCAACAAATCAAAACTATCATCATTAAAAATATCATCAATTGAATTAATTTCTTTTGGTTCTAATTTTAATAAACCATGAATATCCTGCTCTTCTAAAGATTCCATTTTTTCTATATCGGATCGAATGCTTTTTAAGCGGGAATAGAGTTGAAATTCAGATATGTTTCCCGGATTGGGCTGTGGTTCTTTATTGTATTTTTCAACAAAGTCATTAACCTCATCAAAAGAAGCTAATAATCGCTCGTCTGCATTTCGTATTGTTGAAACTTTAGGTTTGACATTTAGAATGTCAAATTGATCGTTTGCAAAAATGTCCTCTAAGGTTTGAAATTTATCCATTTGTATTGGCCATTCGTTTTCTTTTTTCTTCTTTCAAGTAAATAATACATTCTGCCATTCTTCGTTCTAATGGGTCGTTTGCATTTAAACTTGGTTCTTTGTCATACATTTTCTTGAACTCTATAATTTTGGGCCATAAAATTTTAGCTTCTTCAAAGTCCATTTTTATTCTTGTGGCTTCGATGGTGTCCTGAATAATTTTCAACACTTTTGTAGTCACGGATTTCGAAAGTATTTCAAAAGCTTTTTGGAAAGGATTAATTGTATCAATCAAGTCGATATGTAAATCCTCTATGTTTACAAACTTATCTGCCATCCTGATAAATCTTTGGTCTCCTACTTCTTTTATTTCACCCGATTTGATTACTGAATCTACTACCACATACTGGCGGATTTCCTCAATTTCTTCATCTGTTAATTCCGGATATTTAATTCTGATGATTTTTGGAATCAAAACTTTGTTAATTACTTCGGGGTCGATGTTTCCAGGCATCGCTTTCAGCATGGAATCGTCTTGTAAAATTGATGCTTTCAAATCATTCAAATCCGATTCTACAATATCTTTTACCCTCTTTGAACTTGGCGCTTTGAATCCTCTTATTTTTATTTCACCTGGCTTAGCCTCTTCGTCATCATTATCTAATCTTGTTTTGAATTTGAAGTTGGGAGCCAATACTTGTTCCATCAATAAGGAAGCTGTAATGGCTTTCAGCATATTATTGGTGGCCACTTTTACATCATCTTGAATGGCTTCCGGACTGGCAATAAGATTGGTGAATTGGGCATGTGTTTTATTATTGCTATCTCTGGTGCAGCGACCAATTATTTGAATTATCTCTGTTAATGAACCTCGATATCCCACCGTTAAGGCGTGTTCGCAAAAAGGCCAGTCAAAGCCCTCTTTTGCCATTCCCAAAGCTATGATTAAATCCATATCATCAACTTCTTTGCTGTTTCGGAGGTAGTTTACAATCTTGTCTCGTTCTCTGGAACTGTCTTCGACTAAATCAGCTACTTTTAATAGTTTACCATCACTGTGGCGTTTGATATGAATTACACCGGTATCAGAATCTTGTTTGATTACATCCCCAATAGCATCTAAAATGAAATTTACCTCATTGTGCTTGTCTTTTGTGGATTCGCCTGAATTTACATTTGGAATATGGAGAATTGTTTTTTTATCGGTATCGAGAACATCCAATATCGCCGAAGTGTATTTTCCAGTATAGAAATGATAACCAATTCCCAATGATTTCAGGAAGTTGTAGCCGTTCAACTGTTCGTAATAATTGTAGGTTACTTTGGTAAACTTGGCTTCATTTTCGGGCGTTAAAATAGGTACGCTGTCTCCTCTAAAATAAGAACCGGTCATCGCTACAATATGAGCATTAGATTTGCTCATTATCGATTTTAACAATTCCCCCAATCTGTTATTGGCATCGGCAGAAACGTGATGAAATTCATCTATAGCCAAAAGTGTGTTGTTGAATTTTGCGTCGTCTAATTCCTCACAAGCAAAGCGTAAAGTGGCGTGTGTACAAATTAACAGTTGCTCCTCACTATCCATAAATTTATGAAAGGCTTTTACTTTACTCTTGCTACCATCATCACCGGGCGTACAAAGATTGTAATTGTCATTGGGTTCCCAGTTGGCAAAAAAGCCATCTTTTTTCAAATCAGTTTTAGAAAATGAACTCCCAATAGAACGTTCAGGAACTGCCACGATCACTTTTTTTATTCCTTGATTTACTAATTTATCTAATGCCAAGAACATCAGAGCACGAGATTTTCCAGAAGCTGGCGGTGCTTTGAGTAATAAGTACTGGGCATCCCGAGATTCAAAGGCACGGGTTTGCATTTCTCGCATTCCCATCGTATTGATTTTGGTGCTGTTCCCTGTTTTGTGGTAGTTTACATTTACTATATCTGGCATGGTTTGTTTCTTGAAGTTTGTCTAAGTTTGTCTAAAGTGTTTTTTATCTATACCTATTTTAGACAAACTTTTTCCAAATAGGTTTTCTGCTAGTCCCTTTATTTACAAGGGTTTTATCCTTTTTATGCATTGCGTAAATCAAATTCCTTACTTTGTTTTCTTTCTGTTGTTTGTCTAAAACATCCGGAAGTATGTCTAAAATAAGTTTATCTATATCTTCTTTAGACGCATATCCATATTTATCTAAATAGTCTAAATCCATTTTTTTATAATGTTCGTCTTTAAATCCTCGATTACGAATATAATCGGCTTTTTCTCCTGTAATCTCGGCTAATTCAGCAGATCTATTGGGTTTTCGTTCCTCAATCAATTTTTTCTTCCTTCGCTGGCGGTAAAAAATTTTCTCCAGTTACCACGCTTTTCCCTGTTTTGTCCTCTAATGCAATTCTTGCATTTTTAGCAATAGCACCTCCTTTTTTACCTGCTTTTGCATTTTCGGGCACTCCTTTGGCTTTATCATTTTCGGCTATTTGTCTTGTGGATAGTTCTGCAAGGGCCGTAAAGATTAATTCAGCTTCGCTCATATGATCTCTCAAATTTTGAGATTTTAATCCTTTTACTTCTTTGTGATTTTTTACTGTTAGACCCGTCCATTCCTTATGAATGATATTGGTTAGTATGGCGAAATCCTTTTTTTCTTGCACACCGCTTTCTTTCCAATAATCGGTCAATTTGTTTCGAGTCTCTTGACCCATCATTCTTTGCTGAATCCATTTTTCGCTTCTGCCGTGTTGTTTCCAGTTTTCTCTGGCTCGGTCTATACTTTGTTCGGGATCAGCAATTTCTTTGATTCTTTCATAGCCTACTTTAGCCAACCATTGTTTGAAAGGTTCAGCTTTTGGCGACGGAATAGATTGTATCAGTCTTAGAAGCTGCTCTGTTTCAGCAACATCAGTTAGTCTCATTTTGCCATCTGCGGCTTGCATTTTCAAACCGTGACAATTCGTCACGGTTTCATTTCCTTCTTTTTTGAGGCGTTCTTTTAGTTTACGCCAATAGGCCAATGGGTCTTTACTGTCTGTTAGAATTGCCACCACATCGGTAATGCTGAAATACCAAATTTCCTTTTCGGCATCATAATGGCTTCGTACTTTTTTATCTTCAAATAGTTTGATTGCACTCATACTTTTTTTATTTTGTGGGGACAATTTGCCTCTAGGTAAGCTAAGATTCTAGATTACTTTTTTATAATTTCAACTGTCGACAATTTATCGACAGTTCAAGTCTATTTTCTTGATTATATCTTTATCCGCTTTTTCTTCTCCGCTGCAAACAAAGTTCCTTTTTCTTTTTCCTCTGCTATCATTTTTTCATACAACTTAAACAAATATTCCAGTCGTTCTTCATCACTTTCAAAAGGTTTGGAGCGGTAGCATCTTTCTACTGCCAAATCATTCAACCGGTGTGCTTCCCGTAAACCCGCTGGCATTTTGTTTGGGTCGTACAATTGCGCCAAGGTTTTCTCGCTGTGGCTTTCTCGTTCTTCCAGAATTCTAAAAACGCATTGGTTTAGTTCTTCTTTTTGAGATTGGGAAATGGGTGGGAAGGGAAAGGTATTATAGCATAATTGAGAAGAATAACGGTAATCCATTTTTAATCTTCCCGCAACAGTTTTCATCCATGTCATGTGGAATTTTGAACATATTATTGAAAACACCCAAGGAACTGCATCGTAAACAACACTTACTGCGTTTGATAAAATTACATCATTCGGTAAATATCCTAAAGGTATATATTCTCTCCTTTCTGATGAAGTTAATGGTATAATAATAGAATTTGTAGTAGTTTCAAATGTATCTCTAAATTGGTGTGGTTTATTTGCTAATTCATTTGCTCCTTTTTCATTACTTGTTAATCTTAATTTACGAACTTTCTCGATTCTATCATTGATGAAATTAAATTTCAAAGCTTCTTTTAATTGATTTTCTCTTATCCAAATAACCCATCTTACAGTGCAGTCAATTAATTCTTTTGCTCCTACGAATTTTTTAATAAATTTTGAAATGTCATTAAATTCATTAACGACTTTATTTCTTTCTTCTATTGACAAAATTAACGGTTCGCCATAAACAGCTTTATTACCATAAGTCATTTTCGGTAGTAAAGCATGACTATCACTTCTTTTCTCAACAATACTATTTTGAGCATTAGCCAAATATGCATTAATATTATTCGCTGTGTGTTTTCTGCTTTCGCTAAATAAACACTTTTCTTTTTTTGATTCATTTCTAATTCCAACAATAATTACAATCACAGCAGCATTTGCTTTAGCATTATTATTCCATTTGAAAGAAGTATGAGCAAAACCAATTTCTAAATTTTTATTAAAGATCGGAGGCCATAATAAAGCTACTTGTTCGCCTTGGCAAATAGAATTGGTAGAAACAAAAGCAAATTGAGCATTGTGGTTTTGTATATAATTAGCTCCTTTTATAAACCAAGCGGCTATATAATCTAAATTCTTATAATTCTTAAATCCTATGAAAACAAATGCCATATCATCCTTCTGTTCGGCATTTTGCATACTGCTTCCCAAATACGGAGGATTCCCCAAAATATATATCTCATCGGTTTCATTTTTTGGGCAAACCATTTCCCAATCCACTCTTGTTGCGTTGCCATAAACAATAGAACCTGTTTGTTCTAGTGGCAAAGCGGGTTTGGTACGTCCAAAGGCGTTAAAAAACTCTTGGTTCATCTGGTGTTCTGCCAGCCAAAGCGAAAGTATCGCGATTTCGTGGGCAAAATCATCAATTTCTATCCCATAAAAATGGTTTAATGATATACCGGAATATTGGGTAGTGTAGGTTTTGTTCACCGCATCAATTTCCTTGAAGATTCCCATTTCCAGTTTTCGTAATTCTTTATAGGCAATAATCAGGAAGTTTCCGCTGCCGCAAGCAGGATCAAATAGCTTGAGGTTCCATATGCGTTTTAGTAAGTCGTTTAGTTTTTTGAGATTTCCTTTAGCGTTTTCAAATGTTTCATATAAATCATTCAAAAATAAAGGTTCTATGACTTTCATGATATTAGGTACAGAGGTGTAATGCTGCCCTAAACTACCGCGTTGATCTACCGAAATAACGGCCTGAAACATTGAGCCAAAAATATCAGGATTTATGGCCGCCCAATCCATTTGTCCCGCATCGATTATGGCTTGGCGGGAACGACGGGTAAACAACGGCGTGGGTTGTTGCTCTCTAAATAAACCGCCATTTACGTACGGGAAATTTTGTAAGTATTGTGCCTTAGAGTCGCATTGCAGTGCGTCTCTAGCATCAATATTGCGTGGCGTGTTTAATACGTCGAATAGTTTATCTAAATAATCCGTCAAATCGCTTCCATCTGTTTGTGTGTGGCTGGCGAGCGCATTGGTAAACTGTCCTAATTCGAAAATACCGGTATCTTCAGCAAAGAAGCAAAACAGCAATCGGGATAGGAACACATTGAGTCCATGAATGAATTCTGGGGAATTATCAGGATTGTCTTTCTTGATTTCGTCAAAAAGCCGAGCCATTTTTTCGGCTGCTTTTACATCGGCCGGATTCTCGTTTTGGTGTTGAGCTTTTTCCATTCCTGCCCAAGGCAAAAAGAAATCAAAATGCTTGGGTAAGGCAGTAAAATCAATATCTAAACTATCGCCTGTTTTTGTATCTATGGCCAATAGGGTTTTATAATCAGTCACGATAACAAAGCGTTGGTCTTGTTTGAGTGTCGCTTTTATTTCGGAAATAGCAAGATGCAAATCCTGATTGAATACCGGTTTAAAAAACAGTTTTTTCTTCCAGGATATTTCCCCTTCTATTTTTGACAGGTTCAGATTTCCTTTTTGCAGTCGTGTTATGGATGCCTTAGGTAGACCATAGGCTAAAAGCAATTCATAAATGAAGGTTTCTTGGGTGTAATTCTGGATGAGACTTTGAAGATTGTCTTCTATTTGGGCGATATTCATAAAAACGATTTGTCTTAGAATTATTATGATTTATCAATTATAAGGCTTTGATAATGCTTTTTAAAGCATTATGTCCTTTGTTCCATCAAAATCATTTTGTATCAGAATGCGGTATGTAAATCTAAAAATATTAAAAGTAATAACCTACATAAAAAACATACAGATTAGTTTGTTTTGTTGCGTAAACGATACCCATACTTTTATAGTACACATCAAAAATAACCTTTAGGTTTTGTTTTGTCTTACGGTTTTCCACATTTTGATAGTAAAAAATTTTACCTCGCCAAAGTAAAATTTAATAGGTTTCCTCATTTGATTGTCAAAAAAACTTAGTGTTGCATTGTATAGTTGTGCTCTGCCTTCCCGTTTATATACTTTCCTATGAGTTCTTTTTTTCTTGACGTAGTGATGGTCTTTGAAGTTTTTATTCCTATCTAAACTAGTCTTGACATTTTGTGCGAATTTAGGGTACTGCCATACCATGAAATGCAAAACAAAAGAGAAGGTTGTTTGTAGACCGTTTGGCGGCTTACACTTATTTTTTGAATAATTCAAAAGCAGATCTCAATCTGATATCTTTTGAAGATGAACCAATCATTAAATCAAAATCTCCCGGTTCTGCAATCCAATTCAAATCTTTATCGTAGAAGGATAATTTTTCTCTATCAATAGTAAAGTAAATTGTTTTAGTTTCTCCTGGGTTTAATTTAATTTTTTGGAAATCTTTCAGTTCGATTACAGGTCTGATTACAGAACCAACCTGATCGTGTAAATACAATTGAACCACTTCTTCACCCATAACTTCACCAGAGTTTTTTAGTTCGAAAGAAACTTCGATGGTCTCATTTTCCTTTATTTTAGTTTTAGATAATTTCAATGCAGCATAGTCAAATTGGGTATAACTCAGTCCAAAACCGAAAGGGTATTTTGGGCTATTTTTTAAATCGATATAGGCCGAAACATAATGAGTAGCGGTCTCGTCTGCGGCTGGTCTTCCTGTGCTAAAATGATTATAATAAATAGGTATTTGTCCTTCATCTCTGGGGAAAGTCATGGGTAATTTGGCCGAAGGATTATAATCTCCAAAAAGAACATCAGCAATAGCATTTCCGGCTTCGCTACCCAACCACCATGTATAGAGAATCGATGGTATATTGTCAGCTGTCCAGTTAAACACAAGAGGTCTTCCGGCATTAATTAAGACTACTACTGGTTTTCCTGTTGCCTGAATCGCTTTTACCAAATCTTCCTGTACTCCGGGTAAATGGATGTTGGAACGACTTTTGGCTTCCCCACTCATATTCCATCTTTCTCCAATACTCATAATAACGACGTCTGCTTTCATTGCAGTTGCGACTGCCTCGGCAAAACCTTGTTTATTATAACCCTCAACTTCACAACCTTTGGCATACAAAAGCTCGGTATTTTTACCTACTTTATTTTGTAATCCTTGCCATTGAGAAACAATCCCTTTGTCGTAGTCAATATTGGGTAAATCTACCGCCCAGAATCCCATATTGGCTTTGTGTTCTTTAACCATCGGACCTATAAAAGCGATTTTTTTAGTGTTTTTAGAAAGAGGCAAGAGCGAGTTTTTATTTTTCAAAAGGACAATACTTTTGGCAGCAACTTCTCTTGAAATTTTTCTGTGTTCTGGATTATTAATTTCCTTTTGCTCTCTTTTAGCATTACTGTATTTGTAAGGATCATCAAATAATCCTAATTCAAATTTTTTGCGCATAATTCTTTTTACCGCATCATCTATAAGTTCAATTGAGATTTGGTTTTCTTTGACTAATTGAGCTAAGTTATGCCGGTAAGCATTACTCTCCATATCCATGTCTGTTCCGGCTGTTATCGCTGCAAATGCTGCTTCCTTGCTGTCTTTTACATAACCGTGTGCGACCATTTCGCCAATTGATCCCCAGTCAGAAACTACAAAGCCTTGGAAGTCCCATTTTCCTTTCAGGATATCTCTTAGCAGGTATTTATTTCCCGTTGCCGGAACTCCGTTTAAGTCATTAAATGAGTTCATAATAGTTGCTGCTCCAGCATCTAACGCCGATTTAAAAGGAGGTAAATACGTTTCCCAAAGCATTCTCTCACTCATGTCTACTGAGTTGTAATCTCTACCACCAATAGCAGCTCCGTAAGCAGCAAAATGCTTAACACAAGCCATTACAGAATTAAGGTCTCCTAATTTTCCCTGAAATCCTTTTACTCTTGCATAGGCAATTCTAGATGCTAAATAAGTATCTTCTCCTGCTCCTTCCATCACTCTCCCCCAACGTGGATCTCGGGAAATATCAACCATAGGAGCAAAAGTCCAGTGAATTCCTGATGCAGCGGCTTCGGTTGCAGTAATTCTTGCTGAAAGTTCCATTGCATCCAAATCCCAACTGGCAGCTTCGGCCAATGGAATTGGGAAAGAAGTTTTATAGCCATGAATAACATCCTGACCAAAAAGCAATGGGATTTTTAGCCTTGATTGCATGGCCAATTCCTGATATTGTCTGGTGTATTTTGTTCCTAAAACATTAAGCATCGAACCAATTAGACCTTGCTTTATTTCGGATTCCTTATTTGGATTTATTGTAATAGGTCCCGTTGCCTGGTTGTCACCGCTATATTGATTAAGCTGACCGATTTTTTCCTCAATCGTCATTTTATTCAATAAGGCGTCCACTTTTTGATCAATCGTGTTTTGTTGTGAAAAACTAACAAAGCCTATTAAAAGTAGAGATGTTACTAGTATTTTTTTCATTGCATTTTCTGGATTTATCTAACAAAGAGACTTGTTTAATAAAATAGACTTTGTAGATATAGCTTACCACTGCTGTCTTTTTTGTTGCGATAATTAAATGTTACCATTTCTTTGAAGCTACTACTACAAAATTGATAGATATTACTTGCGTCTGATAGCTGATTTATTAGTTAGTTACTCAATACTATGGTTTGTATTGAATGTGGTAATGAATTTAATTTTGCCGTCTTTGATTGCATTGTTAAACTGAAGTTAACAGCATTATCGCTTTGATTCATAGCTACAATTACAATACTACCGTCTGTATTCTTAAATGCAGTTGTTAATAATAAATTTGAGCTAGATACCGAAGCTATTCTCTTTGCGCCAGGACGAATAAATTTAGAAAAATGTCCAATATAATAATATGAATTTGTGAATGTTAACTCTCCTGTTTTCGTATTACCATGAGCAGGAGAAAAACATAAATTCCCAACATGGTTAGGCCCGCCGGTTTGATCTAATAGAATATTCCAATCGGTCCAAGCAACTGTACCATTATTAAAGTCATTAATCATTGATTTGCCGTAACGCTCTGCTAATTTAGGGTCTTCATTTATAATCCGCTTAATATCATAACCTTCGTTACAACCTTCAGTGAATATTAAATTTTTATCAGGATAAGATTCTTGTACCTGTTTTACTGCATCAAACATAGGGACTCCGTTTTTCCAATCTTCGTACCAATGAAATCCAGATCCCCAAACATATTTAGAAGCTTCCGGGTCGTTTAAAATAACGTTAGCTCTCTGAAATAGTAAATCTCTATTGTGATCCCAAACAATAATTTTCTTAGCTCCAAAACCTTCATTTTTAAGAGTAGGTCCTAAGTAATTTTTTAAAAAATCTCGTTCTTCTTCCGCTGTATAAATACATGATTCCCAACGTTGAGAAGCCATTGGTTCATTTTGAATAGTTAAACCCCATATAGGAATTCCTTCTTTTTCATATGCTTTTATAAATTTCGCATAATAATTAGCCCACGACTGATAAAATTCAGGTTTTAATTTCCCGCCTTGAAGCATGTTGTTATTCGTCTTCATAAATGCTGGTGGACTCCATGGACTTACATACATGGTTAATCTGCCTCCAGCCGTCTCAATAGCTTTTTTTATAAAAGGAATCCTATATTTACGGTCGTGTTCAATATTAAATGTTTTTAATTCTGCATCTCCCTCTTCAATATACGTATAACTGGCTGTCGAGAAATCACAACTGTGAATATGTGTTCGAGCCAATGAATACCCTATACCTTTTTCAACGCTATAATAAGACTCCATAAACTTATCTTGTTTTTCCTTTGGTAACTTGTAATAGGTTTCTGCAGATGCATCTGTCAGCGCAGCACCTATACCTAAAAAAGTTTGAAACTCTATACTTTCATCAACCAGAATAGATAGATCTGTTTCTAGAGGTTGGATCAATGCTCCAAACGATATATCCTCCTTGCTTAATGATAATTTATAATTACTGTTATGTGCTGAAGTATAGACTTTACTTTTCATCAAATTAACATTATAAGCCGCTGATTCACTTTTCTTAACAGAAGCTGTTTTATTTGTAATTGCTGAACAGTTGACTAATAATTGACATATTAATACTAATCGTATTATTTTTTTTACTTGCATTTTTTTTATTTAAAAGATTTATTAAACAGCATTTCATAGCAGTTAAGCTGTAAGTACATCTTATTATTTAAATGAATTCTAAATTACCAATAGTTACCTTAAAACAAAAATAGTTTTTACGACCTTTCTGATGCATGTACTACTATTATTTTAATTTTTCAATTAAGCCTTGTGGATGTTATTTTCCGTTTTTATCAAGAAAATCATTGCTGTATTTACTTCCGTAATTAATCTCTTTAATATTAATGTTTCTTTAATCACTTATGCATAGAAACGGATTTTATCATTTAATTAACTTTAAATTGAAAAACCTGAGAATGAGAAGCGTTTCCAGTAACATCTTCCGTTATAACTTTCCAATAATAAACTTTACCAGAACTAACCGTTACATTTAAACTGTTTACAGTAATATTTCCGACTTCAGTACTTGGTGAAGTAGATGTATCCATTAACACTTTATAAGAAACGATATCATTATCAACATCAGTTGCTAGCCATTGTAATTGTATGATCCCTTCATTCACGTTTGAGCCAATTTTTGGACTTATTGCCTCAGCAGGAAATGGAGAATGACTCTCTTCTGGAAGACCTGCATTATAAAACTTCCAAGTCTCACTGTTTGCAGTTTCATTACCGGTAATTGCTTTAGATATCACCTCCCATGAATAAGGAGTTCCTCTTAAAACCCTAATCAAAAACTCATTTGAAACGGTTTTTATCTCTCTAGTTAAACCAGTATTCAAATTTTTGATAGTTAAGAGGTAGGAACCAGTATTCTTTGTTTCCTCCCATTTAAAAAGCACATCAGATTCCGTTTCGGACACAATATTTCCTTCATTACATTCGGTATTGTTTTCAGGAAATATTAATGTAGATGGCGTTGGTGTATTAGAACTTACTAAATTTACTTCATCATCTTTGGTAGTACAAGAAATAAAAAGAGATAGTACTAATAAGTAAAGCGGTATTGTTCGTTTGAGTATAATCATTGCTTTATAATTTTATAATTAAATATTTTATCTTTTGATTTAACTTTCAATAAATACACCCCTTTAGGTATAGTTGAAATATCAATAGATAGATGATCCGTTGTAGCCTGATATGTTTTAGCAAGTACTAATTTCCCTTGTAGATCATAAATTTCAATCGGTATTTCGTATCCATAAAAATCAAAATGATTAATATGTATCGTATTGTTTTTGATTGGGTTAGGATAGACAACAGGTTGACTATTAAAAATTATATTTTCGTTGAAAATACCTTGACAATCTTTATCGGTTTTAACAACTAATTTATTGATGCCATAAGATAATTCTAGCTCGATTTCACTTGCACTAGTAATTGTAGATATACCATTTAAGGTTACATAATAGGATTTCCCTCCATCTAATGATACCATTAATTTTTTGCTGTTAGCACTCTTGCTCGAAGTAGACACTAATAATTCATCCGGTTCATTTACTACTAGAGCAAAACATTGCTCGTATCTGTCAATACCTTTAATAGATATACAAAGTGTATACACCCCTGCAGATAAATTATCATAACTACTTTCTGATGTAAAGGACTTAGTTTCTGAAAAGTTCTCTTTTGAAAGAATTGATACATAATCATGACTTTGTAATGTTTTGACAGAAATACTACCATTATTTTGTGATCTGCATGTTTCACTTAGTATCATCAAAGAATAATTGTCTGCTGGTAAAGAAAATAGTTCGCATCCTGTAACACCAACAAGGGTATTTTCAGGAGTATTTGGGCACAAATCATCTTTATCTAAAACACCATCTTTATCTGAGTCAGGATCATCAAATTCTATCCAATTAAAATTAAATCCTCCCTTCAAAATTCGCATCCTTAATTTATGTATTCCTTCTTCAATAAATAAATTATCAGCAACAGTTTGCCAGGTTTGCCAACCGTTAGTAATTACTGTTGTAACAACAACTAACTCTGTTTCCACTTCGTTTTCATCAACAGAATAGAGTCCTATCCTTCCCTCATCGTATCCTGCAACTCTAAATTTAACACCGTAATTACCGGTTTCAGGAACAAAAATCGAATAGTCAGAATAATCGCCGACATCTGTATATCCAAAGTTTTTTCCCCCACCTTCGTCAGAGGTGTCTTCTGTACCCATACCAGTCATATAATCGAAGTCTTCGACTTCAATTAATCCCGGTATTACAACACGATCAGGAGATACATTATTTATAACTAAATCTGTAAAGGTTTTTAATGTTTTATTGGATTCAGACTGGATTGATATTCCGCTATAATTAACCGTAATATCATCTCCTTTAATTAAATATTTATCAAGCGTAAGTTTAACGAGTCTGTCTTTTGATGGATCCTCATTAACAGATGTTATCACCCGTTCTTCTCCGTTGACAAGAACTGTGAATTGATCTAGAGAGCCATCAAGTGATGAAGCTAATAAGGCTTCACTAATAGCAATTTCAATAGATTTCTCATTTTCACCCGTTTTACCATTTAAGGCGATCAATTCAACCGCATCAAAGATTCCTGTTTTTTCAAACTCTATACTAGTTGTATTAAAAGCAATATCATTATTAAAATGCAGTTTTAAGCTATGTTGTCCTGCAGTAAGTAGAATATCTGAAATTTCAAACATCGTGTATTGAGACCAGCCGCCGGTTGCACTGACTGTTTGGGTAGCTGTAATTTCTTGATCATCAACAGAAAGAAAAAATTCACCTCCATCTTCTTGCGTAGCTAGCCTAACCGTAGCTTTATAAGCTGCCGTTTCATTGACTTGAACGGTATATTTTGTCCATTCACCTTTATTAACGAATCCTATATTAAACCCATTGCTACTAACAGTTTCATTGTTTCTCTCAATATCTACACCATCGTTTCTGTAAGACCATCCTTTATTCCATGCTTGAAACTCTCCGGTCGAGAGATTATAATCTGCTGCATCGGTATCATAATAAGCAAAATTATTTTTACCTAAATCAAAATCTGAAACATAAACAATACCTGGTATTTCAGCTGCACTACCATGATATGGTATGGTTTCATCTGTTTGAACTTGTCTAATTATTGCATCTGGCACATCTTTTCTGTAGCGACTATTTTCCACTAGTAGATTATCCGCAAGTTGCATCATTCCTTCAAAAGTCTCCTGCTCTGTTGGTCTTGGACCTTCTGCCTTCCAGTAATCTAATATTTTTTGATATCCCGGATTAATATCTACTGCGTAAGGACTATCTATATCCCCAATTTTTCTCATAGTCCACCAAGCCCATCCAATATTGTTGTTCTCGAAAAGGCTTATAGCATCCGTAAACCACGTATTAGAATTTTCTCCCGACTCACCCATCCAAAGGGGTACATTAAATTCTTCTCTTAAAGGTAAAATCCAATCTAAATCTCCTTCTTTATTAGTGTTCCAGTACTTATGAAAACTATATACCATATTATCATCCCATGGAGGTGTTAGTCCGCTATGATCATTCGCATATGAATTTCCTTCAATAAAAATAATATGTTTATCGTCAACCTGTCGAATTACAGCTGTAATGCTTTCATATAAGCTTCTTAAATCATTATTACCAGGTAAATCCCAGTGTGTCTCATTAATCAGATCATAGCCTCCAATCCATTCATTATCTTTGTATCTATCTGCTATTCGCGCCCATAGGGCTACAAGCTTGTCTTTATTTTCTTGACTTTCCCATAAGGAAGGTTTTGATGGGTCATAATCATTAATTTCAGAACCTCTACCTTGACCACCTGGTGTCGCGTGCATATCTAGGATAACATACATATTATGTGGTGCAGCCCACGCTAATACTTTGTCAATCAATTCAAATCCCGGTTCAATCCAAGTATTTTCACCAGCGACAGGTTCATCTTCAATTGGAAGTGTAAACAAGTTAAAATGCATAGGAATTCGAATACTATTGAAACCCCAAGCGGCCAAAGAATCTACATCCTGTTGAGTGAAGTGGTTTTCTCTCCATTTCTTAAAAAAAGTTTCCGTTTTAGATTCCCCCATCAAATCTATTAACTTTTCTTTAATTTCATGTTGCGAACCAGCTATACCAGAAGACTGCATCATGTAGCCCTCCATAATTTGCCATCCTCCTGGCCCCATGCCTCTTAATAGAACATCTTCACCATTTGAATTAACTATAATTTTTCCTTGCGTTTTAAGGCCTTGACCCCAACTAAGCATTGTTATCAATAACAAGCTCACTAAAAATACGTGCTTTTTCATTATATAAATGTTGTATGTTTTTAAAAATGGAGAAATGCTAATGTTGTCAATTAAAATAAAAAAACAAAGGTGTTTTTAAAGTGTTTTACTAGTAAGGTACTTAAAAATAAAACACCGTTAAAACAAACTCAAATTAATTAACTCAAACTAACCATTCTATTTTTGATTTTATGATTGCATCTTATAACTTTAGTAAAGACCAGTTGTCAACAACGATACCTTCAGAACCATATTGAGCTCCTCCAGTTCTAAATAAAAGATAATATTTTCCTGAAGAAGTTATTTCAAATTGTCCGGGCTTACTTTTACTATCGCAACCTGCAGCAATTGCGGAACCTGTATATGTTTTAATATTTCCACAATCCCATGCATTATATGCCTTTATCACTTGTTGATCCCCACTATATTCAGTATTAATTATAGGTTTTACACTACCAATATATACTTCGCCCCAAACATCATTAATACCAGAATAGGTCATATCCATATCGAATTGATAGGTTCCTGGCTCTAAAGTAACGGCTGTATAAATACCCATATGTTTCCAATCGGCATTTGAGGTTTCTTCGAATTTAGCAGCACCGCCAGAAATAGTTACAGAACCATTTGTATTAGCAGCTTCATATTGATTCAGTGTAGTCCAACCAGTAGCATCTTCAAATCCACCATTTTTAACAAGGTTTGGATCTACTGTTGTTGTAACATTACTTGTAAATTCGATAGACTGACCATCTTTTATGGCTGTTAATTTTACTTTATATGTTCCTGCAGTAGCATACGTATAGGTGGGATTTATATCGGTAGATGTTCCCGCGTTGTCACCAAAATCCCAAGCATAACTTTTTGCATTCCCAGATTTATTAGTAAATGTTACCTTTAAATTAGAGACTATAAAAGAAAAGTCAGCTATGGGAGCGGCAGCAGGATCAGTAACGCTTACCTGACTTGTAAACTCTTTAGATTCTGCACCATTACTAGCAATTAATTTAACCGTAAAGATACCTCCAGCAGTATAGGTATACGTTGGGTTTTGCTCAGTAGATGTCCCAGAATTATCCCCAAAATCCCAAGCATAGCTTGTGGCATTAGAGGATGAATTTGTAAATACTGCTGTTAGGTCTGTTACCGAGGATGTGAAATTTGATACAAGCGGAGGAGGTGCTACTTCAGTAGATTCTAAAGAACGTATGGCAACATTATCTATAATAACTCCATTATCACCATAGCTTTCTCCACCTCCTCTGATAACCAGGTAGGCAACACCAGCCTTAGGAAACTTGAACGTAGCGGCTCCCTGTACACATGTATATTCGGAGAAATCTCCATCAAAAGGTTCTCCGCCGCAACCTTCCCAGGTGTTTAAGTTTAATCTTATTCCTCCATCTGCATAATCCGGGCCACCTATAACTGGAGCTTCCATACCAACATACACCTCAAACCAAGCATTGCTTAAAGGCCCTCCTTTAATATCCATTGATATTTGATATAGATTATTTGCTAATACAGTGAAAGGTTGGTAAATCCCAACTTGTCCATAACCACCGCCTGTCCAATGAGCATTAGAGTTGTCAAAAGAAATATTGACCCCATCGGAAATAGGTAAGATAACCCAAGGATCACTTCCTGTAAATTCACCATTCTGAAGAATATTTTGTCCTTTAAAATCATCATTAATTACCACCGTTTGAATGGCTTCTGCTGAACCACCTTCGGTAAAAACTTTAAATCTCACATCATAATCTCCCTTTTTTAGATAAATTTTACTAGTTTCGTATCCTTCTGAAAAAGAATTATCTCCGAAATCCCAATGGGTATACCAGTTAGCTTGACTAGGAGTTGCTGCCAAAATTACTTTATTGGGATTTTCTTTATCAAATGTAAATGAAAATGCAGCATCCTCACTAGTGGGGTTTTTAATGGGGTTAAAATCAGTAGCACAAGCTGTTGAAATTAATAGAATTCCTAACACCAATAACTTAGTTAAATTTTTTATTGTTTGCATGTTTTATCTTTTTAATTGAGCCTTAGTAAAGAGGGTTCTCTATAAGTCTGTTATTATTATTAATTCTATTCTGGCCTATAGGCAGGTAATAATGACGTTCATCAAAATTCATTTGTAAAGATTCAGCATCAAAAAATTCATAAGTAAATGTACTATTACCAGATAAGTCAACATGTCTAAGGGTCTTAACTCCTTGCGCTTTTATACTTAAGGCTTCAGTAGCTATTCGCCATCTTCTAACGTCCCAATATCTTTGATCCTCAAAGGCTAATTCTAACTTTCTTTCATTTCGAATTCTATCCCTTAAATCAATTCCTGACTGCGCCTGCAAACGAAGATTCTGTTGTAAACCAGCTCTAGTTCTTATCGATTCAATAAAATTTCTTGCAGAGTCTTCTTGTCCCAGTTCAAACGCCGCTTCGGCAGCATTTAAGTATATTTCACCTAACCTAAATAAAATACAATCTTGACCAGAATAGTATTCTTTTATAAAAAGTGGAGCTCCACCATCTTGAAGATATTTTCTAACGTAAAAACCGGTTTTAGTAGCATCAGGGTGAATCCCTATTCCATCTTTACCAACACCTGTTCCTCGCTCTGTATCTACAACGCCTTCTCTATTAGTACCGTACCAAATTTCTACTGGAGACCCTTGGAACATATCATTATTAGTTAATATGGTACCTCTTAAACGTGGGTCTCTATTTTCCCATGGATTATTTTCATCATATCCAGAACCAGAATCACTTGGAAAAAGTCCTGTACTTAAAATTTCATAACTATCAACAAGTTGTTTTGTAGGGGACATGCTTGACCCCCAGTCAACCCTATAGCTAAACGGAACATTATGCAAATCATAAGAATGCCCTTTTTCAAAAGGAAGCCAAATTTTCATAAAAATCGATTCTTCCTCTGTTTCATCAACAAAAAGATTAGCATAGTTATCTGCTTTGTTTGGGTATTTATCAAATAAAACAAAACCTCCCTCTGTAATTATCTTGTTTGATGCATTTAGAGAAATTTGGTAGTATTCATTAGCATCGGACGCTGCTATACCAACTAAGCCATTTAATTGAACAGTGCCGTACTTTGCTATACTAGCAGCGTATAAGGAAGCTCTTGATTCTAAGGATTTAGCGGCCCATTTACTGGCTCTCCCTTTTTGACCAGACCATCTATGAGGTAACAAATCATACGCTAATTGAACATCTGTTAGTACTTGATCATAAACTTCTTTTTCGGTGTTTCGTTTTGGAAAATATTCTTCTTCAGGGGTCGTATCTGGATTTTGAGCCTCTAAAATAATAGGAACGCCTCCATATCGTTTAACCATTTCAAAATAGCTAAATGCTCTTAAAAAATAAAGTTCGCCTAATCTATGATTACGCTCCTCAGTAGTAAATACAGTGCTACCTGCTAATTCAATATTTTTAATAGAATAATTAATTTTCCATAAGTTGGAGTAGCCCCACCAATCCATTGGCCATGAATTATTAGCTGTACCCCAGATTCCAGGTCTGAATTGATTTGTTGCTGGAGTCCAAGAGTAGGTACTCATAGCTAAATCTGATAAGGCATCACGCTGTGCACCTCCACCGGCACCTCCACCAAAATCTTTTAAATAATCCCACGGCATATCCTCGTAAATTTGGAATAAATAAGCATCCGTCAAAGCTTTGTCATTCCAAACATCATTTTCTGTTATTCTATCCAATGGTGGTTCATTCAAAAAGTCTTTAGTGCAGCTTGTTAAGCTAAGAGTTATAACTGCTAATATTATATTTATACGTTTTTTCATAGTGAACATTTTTTTAAAGTGTAACATTTATACCAAAAGTTAATGATTTGGTTGGGGGGTATACCCAACCTTGATCTGATCCTTGCATTTGAGGATCAAAATCTTCATCATAATTTTTAATTACAAATAAATTGTATCCTGTCACAAAAAATCTAACCTCATCTAAGGATTTGGTGAATAAAGATTTAGGCAAGGAATAACTTAAGTTAATATTTTTGAACCTAATATGTTTTCCATCTCTCACCCAAAAATCAGAGTATTTATAGTTATTATCATTAAACCCCCCGCTCGTTATTCTCGGATATGCTGCATCTGTGTTCTCGTTTGTCCAATAATCTAATTGATAATCATAGCCTGTGAATCCATTTTGCAATGGACTTTGTGCTTCCCCTGAAATATAAAGGTCATAACCAGAAGCGCCTGTTAGTAAAACTGATAAAGCGAAGTTTTTATATTCAACTCCTAAATTTAAAGAGTAATTTGAAGCTGCTTTACTTCCCTTTCCAAAAACTTTTTGATCTTTTACGTCAATAATATTATCTCCATTTAAATCCTGATATTTAATATCTCCGGGTTGAATACTTGCATTACTATTTCCATCTTGAATAGCATACGTATTAATTTCTTCTTGTGTTTGAAAAAGGCCGTCAGAGATATAGCCTCTTCTAAGTCCCGTGAAGCCACCCGTTTCTGTTAAGTTCATTCGCATAAATGGATCTTGCTGAAGTATTTCATCTATGTAAATTGCTTTCTCTCTAGATTTTGAATAATTTAGTCCTGCACTAATTTTAAATGCATCGCTTAGCTGCTTTTGATAATTTGCAGAAATTTCAAAACCTTCGTTTGAAAATTCATATAAATTTTCAGCTGCTAACCCTACCCCTAGTGTGCTTGGAACGCTAGCTGAAGAATAGGCAAGAACATTATCTCTTTTTCTGTAGAAATAATCTAAAGATAATTTTAGATCGTTTTTAAATAAGCTAGCGTCTAAACCTATATCGTAGGTCGTATTAGTTTCCCATGTTATATTCCTGTTTGCTAAAGCTGTATTGTTAATTGTGGGAACTGCAATATCATTAATTGCATAAAAGAAACTGTAATTAAAACCACTTAGCCATTGATAAGCAGCAGTTCCGTCATTTCCTGCTGTTCCTAAAGATGCTCTCAATTTTAATTCTGGAATCACGTCTTTTAAAGACGTGAAAAAATGTTCTTCGGACAATCTCCAACCTAATGAGATAGATGGAAACAGCCCCCATTCATTTCCAGGTGCAAATCGAGAAGAACCGTCGTATCTATAGGAGGATTCTAAAAAATATTTAGATTTATAATCATAACTAAATCGGCCAACAAGTCCCAAACGATTTTCACGAAACTCCCCTCCATTGGCCCCTTGATTTTGCAAGGAACCAGCAAATAATTGATCGATCAAAGTGGATTGAAAATCTTGACGCCTCGCATTAAAGTTTTCTCCACTTATTTTTTGTATTTCTGCGAGAAGTAAACCAGAAACATTATGATTGCCAAAACTACGATCATAATTGATGGACTCTTGCAAAACATAATGATTGCTGTAGCTAGTACTTTGTGTTAGTACTGTTTCACTAGGAGTATCTAATGGTGTAGCACGAGAAACATCATAATTGCCAGTTTGCCTATTTAAAGTAAAAATATTAAAACTTTTGCCCCAGTTTTTACTAAAAGAAGTATCGTACACCAGGGATGCATATGATTTTAAGCTCAATCCTTTAATATGAGAAATATTCCATTTTAAGGATATTTTAGCATCAAAATTATTGTTTCTCTGCTTATAATAACCCGCATTAAAATCTCTTAATCCTTCCGCTATATGTGTAGGACTAAAACTTGACTTAGCAGGAGTTCCATCAGGATAGTATGCAATGTCTGTTGGTAACGCCCTACTTAATTCTCTGAAAATATTATACGCCGAAAATGCAGGAGCTTCATTAATTTTACGTCTTGCGCCCATGTTAAACATTAATTCTAAATTATCAGTAATATTTGCATTAATATTGGACCGCAAATTAAATTGTTGAAAAGAAAGAACGTCTGCATTATAATTAGATCCTTGATCTAGGTATCCTCCAGACACGAAATACTTAACTTTTTCTGTTCCACCTGAAAGGTTTAGGTTATGGCGTTGTTGCAAACCCCAATCCTTAATAATCAAACTTTTCCAATCTGTATTTGGATAATTAATAGGATCAGTTCCGTTAGTATACAATTCTAATTGTTCTTGAGTGTAAAAAGGCGATTGATTTGCATTTAATAAGCCTTCATTTAAAACCTCGCCATATTCAGCAGAGGTTAAATACTCCGGAAAAGAGGTGAAAGAA